>JANOBA010000206.1:0-21160 GCA_031411415.1 Novosphingobium sp. | reverse complement strand
ACTGGCGCGCCCGCCGAAGCCGTGACCGCAATGGCCGCGCGCACGCCGCAGCGGCGCATTGGCAGGCCTGAGGAAGCTGGCGCGGCTGCAGCCTTTCTGCTGTCGGATCTGGCCAGTCACGTCACCGCACAGGCGCTCGCGGTCGATGGCGGCCTGCTGGGGACGCTGGAGATCGCCTAACTAGTCACCCAGATAGTTGAGTTCGAGCGAGACGCCGTTGGGATCTGTGACGAAAATCTGGCGCAGATCGCCGAACTGGCGGTCGTTGACCCGGAAGGCGATGCCCAGATCATCGCAGCGTTGCTGCGTATCGGCAAAGCCCGCGCAGGTGAGCGCAATATGGTCAAGCGCACCGCCCAGCCCGGTCTTGAGCTCTCCGTGCCGATCGGCGTTGTAGGCCTGAACGTGGATGATCGGATTGCCGCCTGCGTCAGAAATCCAGCGGCCATCAAAGCCGGGCGGTGCAACCGGGATTGGTCCAACCACCATACCAAACAAGCCTTCGTAGAATGCCGTGGTCGCGGCCATATCGCCGGTGACGATATTGATGTGGTTCAAGCCATTGACCTGCATTGTCACTCTCCCAAACGGCGACTCAGCTTCTGAACACCACGGTCTTGCTGCCGTTCAGCAGCACCCGGTCCTCCAGATGCAGCCGCACGGCTTCTGCCAGCACCCGCCGTTCGATGTCCCGGCCCTTGCGGACCAGTTCATCGGGCGAATCGGCATGCGTTATCGCTTCGACATCCTGATGGATGATCGGCCCTTCGTCGAGATCGGCCGTCACATAGTGTGCCGTCGCGCCGATCATCTTCACCCCGCGCGCGTGGGCCTGATGATAGGGCTTGGCCCCCTTGAAGCCCGGCAAAAAGCTGTGGTGAATGTTGATGCAACGGCCCGAGAGGAATGCGGCCATCTCGTCTGAAAGGATCTGCATGTAACGCGCCAGCACCACCAGCTCGGCGCCGCTCGATTTCACCAGCGCACGGATTTGCGCTTCCTGATCAGCCTTGCTGTCCTTGGTCACCGGCAGATAGTGAAACGGAATGCCATTGATCGGCGAATGGACCAGCGCCTCGCGCGGATGATTGCAGACGATCCCGGCGATTTCCATTGCCATCTCGCCGATCCGCACGCGGTACAGCAGATCGGCAAGGCAATGGTCGAACTTGCTGACCAGCAGCAACACCTTGCGCGGCTTGTCGCGGCTCCGCAGGCTCCACTGCATGCCGTATTCGGCGGCAATGCCTGCGAAGCCCGCGCGGATCGCCTCAGGGTCCGCCGGGCCGGGATCGAAGGCCACGCGCAGGAAGAAATCGCCGTCTTCAACATCATTGAACTGCTGGGCTTCGATGACGTTGCCGCCCTTGTCGAACAGGTAACCCGTGACCCGCGCGGTGATCCCCGGCCGATCACGGCAGGACAGGGTGAGGATTTGCACGTCGCTCACCGGCTCAGCGCCTTGCCAGCGCGGCTTCACAGTCCGTCATCAGTGCTTCGATAATGTCGGCGACCGGTTCTTCCTTGGTCACCATGCCCACCGACTGCCCGGCCATCAGCGAGCCGTTCTCGACATCGCCATCGATCACCGCGCGGCGCAAGGCTCCTGCCCAGAAATGCTCGATCCGCAACTGCGCCTCGCCCATATCAACGCTGCCCTGATCGAGCAGCAGGCCAACCTCGACCTGCTTGGCGGTAAATTCCTCGGTGCCCTTGTTCTTGAGCGCACGAACCGGAATCACCGGCAAACGCGGATCGACCTGCACCGAAGCCACCGCATCGCGGGCCGAAGCGCGGAAAAATGCCTTCTTGAACAGCGGATGCGCAATCGACTCGCTGGCGCAAGCAAAGCGCGTGCCCAATTGCACGCCGCAAGCCCCCATTTCGAGATAGGCCGCGATCATCGCCCCGTTGCCGATCCCGCCTGCAACGAAAATCAGGTTGTCTTCAGCCAGCTCGGGCAGGATTTCCTGCGCCAGCACGCTGGTTGCCACCGGGCCGATATGGCCGCCAGCCTCATTACCCTCGATGACCAGCGCATCGACGCCTGAGCGCAGCAGCTTCTTGCCGAGCGCCAGTGTGGGGGCAAAGCAGATGATCTTTGCCTCATGCACCTTGATCGCCTCGACGCTGCCCTTGGGCGGAATGCCGCCAGCCAGCACGACATGGCTGACCCGGTGCCGCGCGCAGACCTCGATCAGGTCGAACAGCTGCGGGTGCATGGTGATCAGATTGACGCCGAACGGCCTGGTCGCCAGCGCCTTGGTCGCGGTGATTTCGGCATCGAGCAGCTCAGGCGTCATCGCGCCGCAGGCGATCACGCCAAAGCCGCCCGCATTGCTGATTGCCGAAACGAGATGCCGTTCGGACACCCACGACATGGCCCCGCACAGGATCGCGTGGTCACTGCCGAGGAAATCGATGCCTTGCTGCATCAGCTTTTGAGACATGGTATGAGCTGTCATGGCGCGGACGCTTAGGCAAGGGTGCGGCATAGGGCAAGCCTGCGCCGAATTCCGCAAGGAAGGCGTCAAATCGACTAATCGGGTTTAGCGACTATAGTATCCGGGTTTGATCGCTTTTGACGATAGACATATGCTCGTAATCTGCAGGTGTTGAATCGAGAAATCTTTTGAGAGGAGAACGACCATGAACGCACAATCCGGACCAATCTCAGGCGGCTGCCCATTCCAGGGTGATGGCGGCGTCCGCGCGCTGCTGGGTCGCACCAACCGCGACTGGTGGCCTGACGCGCTTGCGGTCGATGTACTCTCCCCCAATGGCGCCGCTGATCCGATGGGCCCCGGCTTTGACTATGCCGAGGCCTTCAAGAAAATCGACTATCAGGCGCTCAAGGCCGATCTCACCGCATTGATGACCGACAGCCAGCCCTGGTGGCCGGCGGACTATGGCCACTACGGCCCGTTTTTCATCCGCATGGCCTGGCACGCCGCCGGCACCTATCGCACCGCCGACGGGCGCGGCGGGGCCAATTCAGGCCAGCAGCGCTTCGCCCCGCTCAATTCGTGGCCAGACAACGGCAACCTAGACAAGGCCCGCCGCCTGCTGTGGCCGATAAAGCAGAAGTATGGCCAATCGATCAGCTGGGCCGATCTGTTCATCCTCACCGGCAATGTCGCGATTGAATCGATGGGCGGTCCGGTCTTCGGCTTCGGCGGCGGCCGTGCTGATGTCTATGAGCCCGAGAAGGACATCTACTGGGGCAAGGAAGCCAACTGGGTGCAAGGCGACGAGACACGGATCCAGCCGGACAAGGGCATGGACTTGGAAAACCCCCTCGCCGCGATCCAGATGGGCCTGATCTACGTTAATCCGGAAGGCCCCGGCGGCAATCCCGACCCGCTGCAATCAGCGCGCGATATCAAGCTCACCTTTGAGCGCATGGCGATGAACCATGAAGAGACGGTGGCACTCGCTGCTGGCGGCCATACGTTTGGCAAGGCGCACGGCGCGGGCGATGCAACGCTTGTCGGCGATGCACCGGAGGGCGCGGACATTTCGCTGCTCGGCTTTGGCTGGCATAACCAGTTCGAAAGCGGGATCGGTGAACATGCGATCACCAGCGGGATCGAGGGTTCGTGGGTGAACACCCCGACCTCGTGGAGCGAGAACTATTTCCGCCTGCTGCTCGACTACGAATACGAACTGGTCAAATCGCCTGCCGGTGCACACCAGTGGCAGCCGATAAACCAGAAGTCCGTAGACATGGCCCCGGCAGCGCACGATACCGCCAAACTTGTGCCTACCATGATGACCACTGCCGATATGGCGCTCAAGATGGACCCCGAATTCCGAGCGATTTCGGAGAAATTCCGCGCCGATCATGATGCGTTCAAGGATGCTTTCGCGCGCGCGTGGTTCAAGCTATGTCACCGCGATATGGGCCCTAAGGTGCGGTACCTTGGTCCAGAAGTGCCCGCTGAAGACTTGATCTGGCAGGATCCGATCCCAGCGGGTACCATGCCGTCCGACGCGGCTGTTGCCGATCTCAAAACCAAGATCGCGAACAGCGGGCTGAGCGTCAGCCAGCTGGTCAAGACCGCCTGGGCCTCGGCCAGCACCTACCGCAAGACCGATCATCGCGGCGGCGCAAACGGCGCGCGGATTGCCCTCGCCCCTCAGAAGGACTGGGAGGTCAACGAGCCTGCGCCGCTCGGCGTGGTGCTTGCCAAGCTCAACGATCTGCGCGGCGGGATCTCGCTTGCCGATGCCATCGTACTCGGCGGCGTGGTCGGGGTCGAGCAGGCTGCCAAGGCCGCTGGGCACAGCATCACCTTGCCGTTCACCGGCGGACGCGGCGACGCGAGCCAGGCTCAGACCGATGCAGATAGCTTTGCCCCGCTCGAACCGCAGGCGGACGCTTTCCGCAACTACCTGCCGCAGAAACTTGGCGTGCGCACCGAAGAACTGATGATTGACCGCGCCGCGCTGCTCGGCCTTTCGGTTCCGGAGCTGACTGTGCTGATCGGCGGCCTTCGGGTGCTCGGCGCCAACCACGGCGAGCGCGGCCATGGTCACTTCACCAAGCGATCGGGCCAGCTGACCAACGACTTCTTCGTCAACCTGCTCGACATGACGCATGCCTGGAAAGCGATGGAAGACAGCGGCGAGGAGGAGTTTGTCGCAACCGATCGCAGCAGTGGCGGCGAAACCTGGCGCGCCAGCCGGGCCGACCTGGTGTTCGGGTCTAACTCGGAACTCCGCGCTGTCGCCGAGGTCTATGCCGAGAATGGCGCGGAAACAAAGTTCGTCGGCGATTTCGTTGCCGCATGGACCAAGGTTATGAATGCGGACCGCTTCGACCTTCCGCGCGGCTAAACAGCCGAAATTGACTACCCTGCCCGCTCCTGGACATATCCAAGGGCGGGCATTTTTATGTGAGCCCATCAGCGATCCGCCTTGTCTTGGTCTTGCAGTCGCGCCAAGGGACACAGTACAAAGACTAGGCATCCGCGTGTCTGCCAAGCCTGTCGCCTTTGAGGCCAATTGCTACACACCAACCGCGCATTTGTAAGCCGCCAGCGTGACCGCTTTAGCGATCACCGACTATTTGGCGCAGTTATGGCTCTGCTTGCAGAGCTTGTGTTGATTCTGGCTGTGCTGAACATCGGGCTGACTGACCAGCAACCCGGCAAGTCTGCGCCGGTGCTGACCAGCATCAGAATCAGGCCCCCCGCTGAAAAGGCCAAGGACCTCGCCAAGCCCGATCCGCCCCGTGCCAGTAAGGCCCTACAACCGCCCCGTCAGGTGCAAGCCGCAGTGGCTCCGCCAACCACGCCGACACGGCCCCCGGCATTCATTCCGCTATCTAAGAACGAGATGACCACGCTGGACATTTCGCAGCTGCCTCGCCAGCCGCAACCAGCCGCAACGTCAGGCAAGTCCATGATGGGTCCGCCCGATCAGGGCGTTCCGGGGGACAGCAGGCGCGTCGGTAGTGCTCCGGGCGGCCAGCCGCTCTATGCCGCAACGTGGTACCGCGAACCCTCAAACGATGAACTGCGCGGCTATCTCTCTACGGCCAGTCCCGGATGGGCACTGATCGCCTGTCAGACCGTAGCCGATTTTCGCGTCGAGAACTGCGTCGCCATCGACGAGCACCCTTCCGGCTCCCAGCTTCTTCGCGCAGTGCTTGCCGCAAGCTGGCAGTTTCGTGTTCGTCCGGCGCGTGTCGGAGGGGTGTCGCAAGTCGGTAGCTGGGTGCGGATCAGGATCGACTATACCGAGCGAGGCAATTAGCGGGCGTGGATCGCATTTTGCGCGAGCTTATTAGTCGCGCTGTACCGCTCAGGCTGCCTCGTCCACCGCGTCCAGCCCATAGGCAGTGTGCAGCACGCGCACGGCAAGCTCAGTCTCGTCGGCATTGATCAGCACCGAAACCTTGATTTCCGAGGTTGAGATCGCCTGAATGTTGATCCCCCGGTCGGCCAGGGTCTTGAACATGGTCGCCGCGACGCCGGCGTGGCTGCGCATGCCAACGCCGACAACGCTAATTTTGGCGACATTGCCCTCGGCGATCATGCGGAAATAGCCGATGGTCTCCTTGGCCTCCTCCAGCAATGCCTGCGTGCGCGCAAGGTCGGCGGCGGGGACAGTAAAGGTCACATCGGTCTCGCCTTTGTCCTTGGCGACATTCTGGATAATCATGTCGACGTTGATGCTGGAGGCGGCCAGCGGGCTGAAGATCGCCGCGACCGCGCCGGGCCGGTCGGCGATGCGGGTCAACGTGACTTTCGCCTCATTCTTGTCGGCAGCGATGCCGGTGATGACCTGACGTTCCATTTCCGTGTCCTCTTGAATTCGGGCAAGCTCTTCGTCGCTGACGATCATCGTTCCGGGCAGTGTATCGGCGGCGGGCGCGTCTTCATCGATGAAGCTGGAGAGCACCTGCACGCGCACGCCTTCCTTCATCGCCAGGCTGACCGAGCGGGTCTGGAGCACTTTCGAGCCGACTGATGCGAGCTCAAGCATTTCCTCGTAAGTCACGTGCTGAAGCTTGCGCGCCTTGGCGACGATGCGCGGGTCGGTGGTATAGACCCCGTCAACATCGGTATAAATATCGCAGCGATCGGCCTTCACCGCCGCTGCCACTGCCACCGCAGACGTATCCGAACCGCCTCGGCCAAGCGTAGTGACGCGGCCTGCATCGGTCCGGCCCTGAAAACCCGGAATGACGGCAATTTCACCTGCGGCCATGCTGGCGAGCATTTCCGGGCAATCGATGGTGCCGATGCGCGCCTTGGCATGGGCATCGTCGGTCATGATCGGCAATTGCCAGCCGAGCCACGAGCGCGCCTTGCAGCCCATTGCCTGCAGCGTCATCGCCAGCAGGCCCGCCGTCACCTGTTCGCCGGCGGCAACAACCACGTCATATTCCGCCGGATCATAGAGCGCGTTGGCCTCGCGGCAGAAGCCCACCAGCCGGTCGGTCTCACCCGCCATGGCCGAGACCACCACGGCAACCTCGTGCCCGGCGGCCTGTTGGCGCTTGACGATTCCGGCGACCCGGCGAATGCGCTCGGTGCCGGCCATCGACGTTCCGCCGAATTTCATCACGATGCGGGCCAAGGCAAGGGCTCCCAAAATTGCCACACGAAAAACAACTTCCGGCGCTTGGGGCCGGGCGGTCGGCCTGTTAAGGAGGCGGCATGGCAAATGCAACTACGATCAGGCCTGATGAGGCCGCCCATTTCGGAAAACTGGCGGCGGATTGGTGGGATCCCAAGGGATCGTCAGCCATGTTGCACAGGCTGGGCCCGGTGCGCCTCGGCTTTATCCGCACGGCAATCGATTACCACTGGCAGGGCGATGCGCGCGCGCTGCGGCCATTGTCGGGCAAGCCTGCGCTCGATGTCGGCTGCGGCGCGGGGCTGCTTTGCGAGCCGCTGGCCCGGCTGGGCGCAAAAGTCACCGGGATTGACGCAGCAAAAGAAAACATCGCCGCCGCGCGCGCCCATGCGGCAGGATCGGGGCTGGAAATCGACTATCGCTGCGGCGACGTCGCCCAGCTTGGCCTTGCCGGTTTCGGTCTGGTCACGGCAATGGAAGTGATCGAACATGTCGCCGACAAAGCTGCCTTCATCGCCGCGCTGGCCGGGGCGCTCGCTCCCGGCGGGCTGATGGTGCTATCGTGCCCCAATCGCACCGCCAAATCGCGGCTGTTGCTGGTCGAGGGCGCCGAACGGCTCGGCATGATCCCGCGCGGCACCCACCACTGGGAAGATTTCGTTACGCCCGAGGAACTCGGCGACCTGCTGGCCGGGGCAGGCATAACGATGGGCGCGCCGCAGGGCATCGCGTGGTCGCCATCGAAAGGCCTGCACCTCAGCGGCGACATGGCGCTCAACTACATCGTCACCGCCACGCGGGAGCACCTGCCATGAGCGACGAAGAGGCCATCCAGCAAGTGCTCAACCGCTACACCGAAGGCTCCAGCCGGGCAGACTGGGATCAGGTTCTGGGGACTTTCACCGACGACGGGGTGTGGCATGTGCCCGGCGTCGGCACATTCACCGGGCGCGGTGAGATCGAGCCGGTGATGGCAGCTTTCGTCGCTCAGATGGAATATTTCATCCAGCTCAACACACCCGCGACCATCACTGTGGATGGCGACCATGCCACCGCGCGCTCAGTGATCCGCGAGTGCGGCAAGTTCAAGGGGAAATCCGAGGCGCTCGAAGTGTTCGGCTTCTACAGTGACGATCTGGTGCGCAGCACTGATGGCTGGAAGTTCGCCCGCCGCACGTTCAAGGGCGCCGGCATGCACCGTTTTGCCCTTCTGGAAGGGCCGCCGCTCGGCTGAAAGGTCGTCAGTCCAGCATCTTGAAGATGGCGAAAGCAAGGCCAAGCGATGCGATGAACAGCGGCCAGGTCCAGTAGAACGAAACCCCGCCACCGCTGAAGGCGCCGCCGCCGGTGACATGGATATAATGGATAAACAGAAACCCGCCCTTGGAGCCGTTGGAGCCCATGATCGTCGCAACGATCCAGGTGAGCACCGCAGCCGGGATCAGAGCCTTGATAAATGCCATTGCTCAAACGTCCTGATGAAGGCCTTGGTTATAGCCCCCGCAGGCGAAACCTAGCAAGTCTGCATTTGCGCCTGCAAGCCAGCGATCGCAGTCCGCACCGCCGCCTCGCGCGCGGCCCAGTCGCCGAAAATGCGAACGATGGGCACCCCGGCCTCCAGCAGTACTTGCTCGGCAATTGCGGCAAAACGGGCCCGCTCGGCAGGGCTGCCGAAAAAGCGAGTGCCGTCGTCCAGCCAGGGAACGTCCGGGGCAAACAGCAGATAGAGATCGGCCTTAGCATAGCCAAGCAGCGCAGGCGGAATCTCGCCGAACAGCATCTGCGCCCAGGCGGCAGTCATCAGCGGATCGGTATCGAGCACCAGCACTTCGGGCTTGCCCTGCGCGGCGGCGCGCATCGCGGCATCCTGGCCTTCGGCAATTGCCAGCAAGTCGGCCATGGCCAGATCGGTGCCGTGCGTCTCGCAATAGGCGCGGCCATATTCCGCCACCCACGGATGGCCCAGCCGGGCCGCCAGCGCCGACTTGCCGGTGCTCTCTGCGCCATGCAGGCAGACGCGGATCACGCTGGCCGCCCCTCGCGTTCGGCCGCCATCCAATCCTTGAGGCCCAGCGCAGAAATGCCAAGCAGCAGGACATAAAGCCCGGCGGTGAGCAGCAGCCCGCGATTTATGTAGAGCCCGATGGAAACCACATCGATGACGATCCACACCGCCCAGTTCTCGATCTTGCGGAACGAAAGCATGAATTGCGCAGCGACACTGGCAGCCGCGACCGAGGCATCGACGAATGGCAGGGCGGCGTTGGTGTAGCGATGGAGCAGCATGCCAAGCGACAGGCTGAGCGCGGCAATCCCCGCAGCCCAGGCGCGGCGCTGGTGCGGCGTCATCCAGCCGACCGCCACCGGGCCATCGGCGCCGCCATTGCGCAGCCACAGCACCCAGCCATAGTTGTTCACCGCAAAGAAAAACACCTGCAAGCCGGCCTCCGCATAAAGCCGCGCCTCCCAGAATATCTCCATATACAGCGCGACCATCGCCATGCCGAAAGGATAGTTCCAGATGCTCCGCCGCCAGAGCAGGGCAACATTGGCCACCCCCAGCAGGGCCGCGACAATTTCAAGCGGGCTCATCTCCATCAGCCGAGCGCGGCCTGCCATTCGTCGGGCTTGAAGCCCACGAGGAGCCCGCCCGGATGCTCCACAATGGGCCGCTTGATGCAGCTGGGTTTGGCCGCCATCAGCGCGGCGGCTTTGGCCGCATCGATGTCGGCTTTGTCGGCATCGGGCAGTTTCTTGAAGGTCGTTCCGGCGCGGTTGAGCACTTTGTCGAGCCCAGCTGCGGCGATCCATTGCGCTATTCTGGCGGGATCAGCACCGGCTTTCTTGTAATCATGGAAAGTGTAGCCAAGCCCCTTTGCGTCGAGCCAAGTGCGCGCTTTCTTGACCGTGTCACAGTTGGGAATGCCATAGAGCGTCAGGGTCATTCGGCATTCCTCTCGAAGCTGGTCACTGCCGGATCGATGCAGATATACATCGTGTAACTCTCGTAATAGTCCGCCTTGCCGCGCGCGCGAACCGCTGCGTGTTCCGGGTGCAGGCCCCAGTCACGCGCATCGTCCTGGCTCTCCCAGATCGAGATCGCCACGGTCTCGCCATCGGGCGCAACAAAATACTGGTAGGAGACGAAACCGGGCTGCGCGGCGGCGAGCGCGGTCATGCGTTCGTCGTCCGCAGCATAGGCGGCGGCATCGATGTCGGCGCGTTTGCGGCTGCGGAAGACGTTCATGTACATGGACCGGTCCTAAACCGAATATGGACAGGACTGCAATTCCAAGACAAAGAACGCCCCATGAGCATCAACAGCTTCGGCCACCTATTCCGTTTCACCACCTGGGGAGAAAGCCACGGGCCGGCGCTGGGCGCCGTGGTCGACGGCTGCCCTCCCGGCCTGCCGCTTTCCGAGGCAGACCTCCAGCCCTTCCTCGATGCGCGCCGTCCCGGCCAGTCGAAATACACCACCCAGCGACAGGAGCCCGATGCAGTGCGGATTCTGTCCGGCGTTTTCGAAGGCCAGACCACTGGCACGCCGATTTCGCTGATGATCGAGAATGTCGACCAGCGCTCCAAGGACTATTCCGAAGTCGCCAAGGCCTATCGCCCCGGCCATGCCGACTATGCCTATGACGCCAAATATGGCTTGCGTGACTATCGCGGCGGCGGGCGCAGTTCCGCGCGCGAAACCGCCGCGCGGGTGGCAGCGGGCGGGGTGGCGCGGCTGGTGATACCCGAGGTAAGCATCCTTGCCTATGTTACGGAAATTGGCGGCGATAGCATTGACCCAGCGGCTTTCGACGAAGCCGAAATCGCCCGCAATCCGTTCTTTTGCCCTGATCTGGCAGCCGCCGTGCGCTGGGAAAAGATCGTCGACGACGCGCGGCTTTCCGGCTCGTCGGTCGGCGCCGTGGTCGAATGCGTCGCAACCGGAGTTCCCGCCGGCTGGGGGGCGCCGCTCTATGCCAAGCTCGACGCCGGCCTCGCTGCCGCGATGATGAGCATCAATGCGGTAAAAGCCGTCGAAATCGGCGATGGCTTCGCCGCCGCGCGGGCAACCGGCGAACAGAACGCCGACCGGATGCGTCCTGGCATAAATAGGGACAGTCCCTCTTTTCTGGCCAACCACGCCGGCGGCATCGCGGGCGGCATTTCGACCGGCCAGCCGGTGGTGGTGCGGGTGGCATTCAAGCCGACCAGTTCGATTCTGACGCCTGTCGAGACGATCACCCGCGATGGCGCGGCAACCGAAATCCAGACCAAGGGCCGCCACGATCCTTGCGTCGGCATTCGCGGCGCGCCGGTAGTCGAGGCGATGATGGCCTTGGTGCTGGCCGATCAAAAACTGCTGCATCGGGGGCAGTGTGGGTAAGTCCTTCGAGATGGGCCTTCGTCAGGCTCAGTCCGTCCTCAGGATGAGCGGCATTTCTTGGCCGCTCGTCCTGAGGAGGGACTGAGCGGAGCCCGCAGAGCGAAGTCGAAAACCCGTCTCGAAGGACCTATCGCACACGCCTGAGCACCAGATAGACCGCCCCTGCCCCGCCGTGACGCGGATGAGCGGGGCGAATTGCTGCAATTCGGCTGGCGTGCTGGCCGTGCGCCAGCCAGTCGGAAAACTTAGCGCGAATCGCTCCGCGCCGTTCCCCTCGACCGCCATTGCCCTCCGAGGGGCGCGACTTACCGGTGATCAGCAACACGAGCCGTGCACCCTGCGCCACGGCCAGCGCCAGCATATGATCAAGCCGGATATGCGCCGCATCGAGCGAGGCACCGTGGAGGTCAATGGTGAAATCGGGCGAGACGAGGCCTTGCGCCAGCTTCCGGTCCCACCCGGCATCGAGGCTACGCACATGCAATTCCTCGCGCGCGCGCTGCGGCGAAATCGGCATCGGCGGGATGGTCACGGGCACTGCCCGGACAGAAACGCGGGGGTGGCGGCCCGGTTCGCTGGTGGGAGCTTCCGTGCGGGCCGGATGCATCGGCCTGACGGTATGCGCGAGGCGCGACCACAGCGCCGCCTCGTCGCCCGACAGCGGCCGCTTCACCGTGCGCCGGCGCGCTGCATCGTGCCTTTGGGCAGGAACAGGAAGGCCCTGCCCCGCCCGCTCATGCCGCCGGCAATCCGCCGCGCATCGTCGCCCGCGCCCCAGAATGTGTCGAAGCGGTTGGCACCCTTGATCGCGCCGCCGGTGTCCTGCGCAATCCACAAGCCATTGGCCTCGGTGCGATCCACCGCCAGCCACACCGGCGCACCCAGCGGCACGAATTTGGGATCGGCGGCGACGCTGGAGCGCGCGCGCACTGGCACGTTCAGTGCGCCTAAGGGTCCCCCAAGGTCATTGGCTCCCGTCAGCTCGCGAAAGAACACCCAGCTCTTGTTTTCGCGCATCAGCGCCTTTCCGGCTTCCGGGTTCTCGCGGACATATTGCATGATCCCCTGCATCGATCCGGAATACTGCCCCGGCCCGCTGCCGATCAGCCCGCGCGTGCGCATTGCGCCGCCGATGCCGGTGTAGGGATGGCCGTTTTGCCCGGCATAGCCGATGCGCATCACGCTGCCATCGGGCGCGCGCAACCGGCCAGAACCCTGGACCTGGAGGAAGAAGAATTCGAGGCCATCCTGCGCCCATGCCACTTCCAGCCCCTTGCCCATCAGCGCACCTTCCTCGATCTCGGCACGGTCAAAATAGGGGACGAATTTGCCGTCCGCATCATAGCGGCCAAGCGGCTGCTGACCAGTGCTGGTGGCCGGGGCATCGCCCACTTTGGCGCGCACCAGATCGGGCGGCATCCGGTAAACCGGAACATCGTATCCCGGCTGGCGGCGGCGCACTCCGGCGATTTCGGGCTCATAATAGCCCGTCGCGTAAGCGCTGCCGTCGCCGATCCGCACGGCCTCGAAGAAGCGCTCGAAAAAACCGCCAGCGCCCGCCGCAGGCCAGCTGGCGGCGGCATCGCAGGCGGGCTTCCAGTCCTCACGCTGGGTCAGCATACTGGCGTCGGTCCGCGCGATCAGGCGCGGGCAGCTTTCGCGGAACGAGGCGAGCGCAGATGCGGCATCGGCGGCATCAATGTTGAGACTGGCAATGTCAGGCCCGCGAAACAGGCCGGCGGCCAGTGCAGTTCCCGCAGGCGGCGGCGGTTTGACCGGAGGGATCAGCTTGCCGCAAGCGGCAAGCAACAGGATCGCGGATAATGCGGCGAGATTGCGGAGCTGCGCGCGCATCGCCTGCGCTCAGCCCTCGTCGGTCTCGTCGAGCAGCCAGTCGGGATCGGCCGAATTCACGTTGCGCGAGAATGTCCACACATCGCGCGACTCGATGGCATCGTCGAGCGATCCGGCAATCATGGTGCCCGCCGCATCGCGCGTCACGGTGGCGATGTCGGCGCCAAAGCGCACGGAAATCCGCGCCATTGGGGCGATGTAGCTGGCGGCTGTGATCGCAACATCGTCGATCCGCACCAGCCGGTTGTCCAGAACTTCGCCGGCGGCAATGCGCGCGTCGATTGCGCTGCAAAAGCCTTCGAATGTGTCGCGGTCACACAATTGGCCAAGCTCTTCCTTGTCGCCGCGCCAGAACGCCTCAAGCACCATGCGATAAGCGCCGTGGGCGCCTTCGAGGAATGCAGTGGGATCAAAGCGGCGATCCGCAGCGACAATATCGCGCAGCCCCCGTTCAACCGCCGGCAATCCGGAGCCAAGTTCCGGCCGCACTTCACTTGCTGGCGCTGGCCCAGCCAGGCGCGGCGCCACTGGCGCAGCAACGCCCGAAAGCCCCGACTTTTCGTCGATACGGCCACGGATCGGCTCTTCTTCGTGTTCGGCACGGCGGCCGAGCACGGAATAGAGCCTGAGGCCCAGGAAAGCAGCGATCATCGCGAGGATGACGATCTGGATGGTCACGTCCATAATTCCAATTCCTGCCGCAATCGAGCGGCGTAAGGCCAACAGTGTAACCCTAGATAGGCCGCATTTACAATCGGACAACGACCGCTTCGAAGCAATCACGGCGTTTTATTCTCGATTTGGCGCAAAACCGGGGCAAGTCGTTGCCGCAGAGCAACATAGGTAGCGCCACTCAACGCCCTCACTCTATGCCATTGCCCCCCGCTCGGGGCAGTGCTAGGCGCGCCGCCAGTTTCCCCCGTTATCTTGATCGAAGAAGGCAAAAAATCATGGCCGACGATGGCAACATCATTTCCAATCTCGACCTCTCTGGCGCCGGCAATGGCGAGGACAATGAGCCCGCAGCGGGCATCATCACGCAATACATCAAGGATCTTTCGGTCGAAAATCCGGCAGCGCCTGACAGCCTGCAGTGGGCCGACGCCCCGCAGATGGACGTGCAATTCAACATCGCCGCGCGCAATATCAGCGACGAAGTGCAGGAAGTTGAACTCAAGATCGCGGTTGCGGCCAAGTGCGAAAAGGGCACGGCCTATATCGTCGACCTGTCCTATTGCGGGCTGGTCGGCATGCGCAATCTTGACGAGGCCCAGGCCCACGCTTTCACTTTCGCCGAAGCGCCGCGCATCCTGTTCCCTTTCGCCCGCCGGATCATCGCCGATGCCGTCCGCGATGCCGGCTTCCCGCCGCTGATGCTCGAACCGCTGGATTTCAACGGTCTCTACATGCAGCAGCTGATGGAGCAGCAGGGCGAAGTGGCAGGCAACGCTTGACCCACCCCCGAGGGATTGAACAGCGATGAGTGCGCTAATCAAGCACACCTCGACGATTGCCGGCTTCACGGTGATCAGCCGCATTTTCGGCTTCGCGCGTGATATGCTGCTGGCGCGCGTGCTGGGTGCGGGGCTGGCGGCCGACGCCTATCAGCTGGCCTTTACCCTGCCCAACACCTTCCGCCGGCTGTTTGCCGAAGGCGCCTTTTCGGTCGCTTTCGTGCCGATGTATTCGCGCAAGCTGAACGGTGATGATGGTGAGGCCGAGGCTGCGCGGTTTGCCGATGATGTGCTTTCGGTGTTCATCTGGGTCTTGCTGGGATTCTCGGCGCTGGCGATGATTGCCATGCCAGTGATCGTCTATGGCCTGGCGAGCGACTACCAGACCGTGCCCGGCAAATTCGAGCTCTCGGTTTTCCTCAGCCGGGTGACGTTCCCCTATCTCACGTTCATCAGCGTGGTCGCAATGTTGACCGGGCTGCTCAATTCACGCTCGCGCTTTGCACCGGGCGCGATTGCGCCGATCCTGTTCAACCTGACGCTGATCGGCGGCATCATCGGCGGATATTACTGGCGCGGCGCCAGCGACGACGATACCCGCGTCGTCGAAGTGCTGAGCGCAGCCGTGGCGCTCTCGGGCTTTGTCCAGATGATCTACCTGTGGTGGGCAGTGCACCGCGCCGGGCTGAAACTGCATGTGCGGATGCCGAAAATGACGCCCGACGTAAAGCGGCTGGGCATGATTATCCTGCCCGCAACATTTGGCGCGGGCATTTATCAGATCAGCCAGTTCGTCGACACCTTCTTCGCCACATCGCTGCCACAAGGCTCGCTCACCCTGCTCAAGATGGCGGACCGGCTGAACCAGATGCCGCTGGGCATTGTCGGCATCGCACTGGGCACGGCGATCCTGCCGATGCTCTCGCGCCATATCCAGGCGAACAACACCGCCGAAGTCCAGCGCCTGCAAAGCAATGCCTTCGAGATGGCCACGCTGCTGACCCTGCCCGCCGCCGCCGCGCTGGCGATCTGCGCGCCGGCTTTCGTCACCGCCTTCTTCGTTGGCGGCAAGTTCAAGCCTGAAGACGGCGTGATCATGTCCCACATCACCGTGGCGCTGGTGGCGGGGCTGCCGGCCTATGTGATCGTCAAGATCCTCAACCCCGGCTTCTTCGCCCGGTCGGACACACGCACTCCGGTCTATACCGCGTTGGCCGCGTTGGTGTTCAACGTCAGCCTCAACGTGTGGTTCATCAGTGGTCTGGGCTGGGGCATTGTCGGCCTTGCCGGGGCGACGGCGCTTTCGGCCAGCCTCAACTGCCTGCTGCTGTATGCTGTGTTGCACAAGCGCGGCTGGTTCCGCTTCACCGGCAAGCTGGGCCTGCGTGTTTTCCGGCAAGTGGTTGCTGCCGCCGCAATGTCGGCGCTGCTTTGGTGGCTGATGGGCGCGCTGTTTCCGCATTTCTCAGGCTCGGTTTTTGAGCGCATCTGGTCGCTGGTCGCGCTGGTCGGGTCGGGCCTGCTGGTCTATGGCGCAGTCGGCTGGCTGGTCGGCGCGGTTGACCGTGACGAAATCAACCTGCTGCTGCGCCGCCGCCGGGCCACCCCCGAAACCGCCTCCGCCATCGAAGCGAGCCCCTGATCAAATGCGTGTAGTCTCTGGCATCCAGCCAACCGGCAATCTCCACCTCGGCAACTACCTGGGCGCGATCCGCAACTGGGTGAAGATGCAGGATACCATGGTTTCCGAGGGCGGCGAATGCCTGTTTTTCCTCGCGGACATGCATGCGATCAGTCAGCCGCACGTTCCGGCCCAGCTCACCGCCAACACGCGCGAGATGACCGCCGCGCTGGTCGCGTGCGGCGTCGATCCGGCGCGTTCGATCCTGTTCAACCAGGCGCAAGTTCCCCAGCACTCCGAGCTGCAATGGCTGCTCAATGGCACCGCGCGGATGGGCTGGCTGAACCGCATGACCCAGTGGAAGGACAAGGCTGGCAAGCACAGCGAAGGCGCCAGCGTCGCGCTGTTCACTTATCCGGTGCTCCAGGCCGCCGATGTCCTGCTCTATCAGGCGACGCACGTCCCGGTCGGCGATGACCAGAAGCAACATCTGGAGCTGGCCCGCGACATTGCGCAGAAGTTCAACCACGATTTCTGCACTAATGACGCGCCGGCTTTCACCCTGCCCGATCCGATTATCCCGCCCGAGGCCGCGCGGATCATGAGCCTGCGCGATGGCGCGGTGAAAATGAGCAAGAGCGATCCCTCCGACATGAGCCGGATCAACCTGACCGACGACGCCGACACGATTTTGCAGAAGTTCAAGAAGGCCAAGAGCGATCCCGAGCCGCTGCCGGGTGACAAGGCGGGCCTTGAAGGCAGGCCGGAAGCCGCCAACCTCGTCGGCATCTATGCGGCGATGGCGGGCACCAGCATCGAAGCCGTTTTGCAGGACTTCGGCGGCAAGGGCTTCGGCGCGCTCAAACCTGCGCTGGGCGAACTGGTGGTGGAAAAGCTCGCACCGATCAATGCGCGCTTCGTCGATCTGCGCGCAGACACCGCCGCGCTCGACGCCATCCTGCGCGATGGCGCCGCCAAGGCCCGCGTGCTGGCCATTCCGACGCTGGAAGCGGCCTATACGGCGCTGGGGCTGCTCCGCGGCTGATTTGCCCCGCTTCGGATCACTCGCCCTGCATCAAGTGCCATTCAACGGCTATTCAGCCTGCCGCGTCTAGGCCATGCTTCACAAAGCGACGACTGCGCCGGCCACCCGCCGCGCGCGATTCGCTTCGCAAACCGGGAAGCAGAGCCATGATTGCCAATCGCCCCTCCCCTTTCGCGCGCCTGCGGCCGCTGGCTGCCGCCGTGCTGCTGATCGCCCTGTCGGCCTGCGCCAGCACTTTCCGCGCCGATGTTTCGCGCTTCCAGTCGCAATTGCCCGCGCCTTCAGGCCAGACTTTCGCGGTGGTCGCCGATGATCCGGCGCTGGCGGGGGGCATCGAATTTTCGCAATACGCCAGTCTGGTGACCGAGCGTATGACCGCGCTTGGCTATGCGCCGGTCGCCGAACCCGAACGCGCCAACTTGCTCGTCCGGTTTGATTACGGCGTCGACAAGGGCCGTGAGCGCGTGGAGACATCCGGCTTCCGACGCGATCCGTTCTTCTCGCCGTGGTATGGCTATGGCCCGGCCTTTGGCTATCCCGGCTGGGGCTATCCCGGTTACCGCGGACGTCTGGGCTTTTATGGCCACGGCGCATGGGGCTATGGCTGGCAGGACTCGCTGTTTGACGGCGGCTATGAAAGCACCACCGTCTATACGAGCGGCATCGAACTGAAGATCGACCGCCGCGCAGACGGCGTACGGTTGTTCGAAGGCAAGGCAGAAGCCGCCTCGACTTCGAACCGGCTGGCTTACCTCGTGCCCAATCTGGTCGAAGCGATGTTCACCGGCTTTCCCGGCAACGGCGGCGAGACGGTGCGGATCACCGTGGCACCCGAAAAGCAGCGCGCGCGCAACTAAACCGTCCCGACCCCCGTAACTGGCGAGCCGACTGCGCCGGGCAGGCGCAGCGGTGGGGCAGTGAACAGAAAGCGGCTGCGGCCCGCCGCGCGCAGCCAGTCGGCCAGATCGCTCAGCAGAAACAGTTCGCCCAGCGGGATGCCCAGCTTGAACAGGCACAGGTTATGCAGCGGCACGCGGCTGCCGTGGGCGTTCTGCCGGGCGAAATCGGGCGTCACCTCCACTGCCTCGTTATCAGACACCAACGCCGCCGCGCCGCAATCGTCGATCCATTGCAGCAGGCGATCATCGAAGCCATCGAGCCCAGCGCAGCGGTGTGCATCAAACGGCGCGGTGGGATCATCATAGCGCGCCAGCAATGCCCGGTCGAAGCCGGTGCGGAAACACAGCGCATCGCCAGGCTCGACTTCCACCCGGTCCGCTTCGAGGATTCGCATCAGCGCCTCGTATCCCACTGGCACGGCTTCCAGACCGACATGGGCAAACAAATCGATCATCACCCCGCGCGTCTGCATTCCCGTTTCGGCGATCCGCTCGATGCCCAGCGCCATCGCGCCATAAGGCGCATCCTGCGGCGCGCGGCCATGCAGGTAGTCGAATGGGCCGCAGACGTGCTCATGCGCCCGGAAGCCGTTGTAATAGGCGATCTCCGCCTCGCCATCGCCGTCCGCATCGAACAGCTGGCCCATGTGGCACAGCGCATCCCACTGGGTTGAAAATTGCAGGCTCAGCGTGGCGCGGTCATCGTTGACCACTTCAGTCATGCCGGGGAACACCAGCCCATAGGGATAGTTCGCCGCCGGGTCTTCTCCGCGCATCGAGAAGGCCAGTTCGGGCGGGAAACGGCGCGGATTGAGCTGATCGCGGGGGCAATCGAGCGGTAGCGAAAGGCAGAAAGCCAGCCCCTCGCGCACTTCCTCCGCCGCCTTGATGCGGTGTGCCGGGGTGATCAGGTTCAGCCGGCCGATCTGGTCGTCAGGGCCGAACTCGCCCCAGTTCGATCCTTCGGGGCGATTTGCCCAGCGCCTTGCCTTTTTCGTCACGCGATCACTCCATCAATGCAACACACCTTGCGCAATCATTCGCCGCGCGGCAAGTGCTGGGGCTGAAACCGGTTCAAGAGAGTTCCACGATGGCGCGCTTCAAATATGTCGTTCTGTCCTGCGCCCAGCCCGGCCGCGAAGAGGAATTCGTCGACTGGTACAAAACGCAGCACCTTGGCGATGTCGCGCGGATGCCTGGAGTGGTCAGTGTCGAGCTGGTCCGGCTTGATTTCCAACGCCTCTACGATCTTGAGGCCCCGCATTGGACTTTGATGACGCAATATGTGCTGGAAGGCGATAATCCGGAGGAGATCATCGATTCGATCAAGGCGGTATCAGGAACCGATGCCATGCCGATGAGCGATGCGCTGAGCAAGGCGGGCATGATCCAGGCCGCCGGACACGTTATTGCCGCAATCGGCTAGAAAATGAGAGAGGAACGAACCCCATGAGCGAAGAACCCCATCTGCTGGTCAAAGTGGTCGAAAATATCCTGATTGCAACATTCAACCGGCCCGACAAGCTCAATGCCATGAGCACGTCGATGGTCGAGCTAATCGAGGAGGCAGTACACCGCTTCCGCGACACGCCCGAACTGAAGGTCATGCTGATAAATTCAACGGGTCGCTATTTCTCTGCCGGGGCTGACCTGAAGCAGGGCGGCGAAGGCGGTGAGAGAACATGGCCGACGTCAGGCTCCGAAGTGCGCGAATCGCACCGCCGCCTGCCGATGCGCCGCGTCTGGGACGAGATCGAGGGCATCGAAAAGCCCTTCGTCGTCGCTCACCATGCCCGCTGCGTTGGCGGCAGTCTGGAAATGTCGCTGTCCTGCGATTTCCGCCTTGCCGCAGCCAGTGCATCCTATGCCTTCCCAGAGGCGAAATTCGGCGTGCTGCCAGCAACCAACGGCGTCAGCCGTCTGGTGCGACTGATCGGGCCGCATTGGGCACGCTATATGATCATGGCCAACATCCCGCTGGAATCGCACGAAGCGCTCAATGCCGGACTGGTCCACAAGGTTTATCCCGACGAAAGCTTCGAGGATGACGTCATGGGTTTCTGCCGCCATCTTGCCAAACAGGATGGCGAACTGGTCGGGGCAGCCAAGGTCGCTATCGAACTCGCGAACGACCTCCCCGCCAGTCAGGCAGCTCAGGTCGAACGGCTGGTCAACAGCTCGATCATGACCACCCAGCATTACCGCGACCTTACCACAGCCCACGTCGCCGGCATTGGCAAAGGCAAGGGATACTGACCATGGCAGATGCGCAAAACGATACATCGAAGTTCCAGATCTTTCGCGCCAAGGACGCACCGGGGCTGATGGAGGCGGGATGCATGACGGTGGAGCCGTTCAGCCCCGTCCAGCGCGCTGGCATGGATGGTGCGCTCGCTGCGGGTTACAATGGCGGTGACGAAATCAAAGTGCTGACCGACCTGCCGGGCTTTGGGCTGACGCACGTGTGGTTCAAGGAAGGCTATCAGCTGCCGCTGCACAGCCACGATGCCGATTGCATGTATTTCATCATCGCCGGCACCATTCGGCTGGGCACAGAAGAACTTGGCCCGCGTGACAGTTTCTTCATTCCGGCTGGAGTGCCCTATACCTACAAGCCCGGCCCCGAAGGCGTCGAAGTGCTGGAAATCCGCCAGGCAAACCACTTCAACTTCGTCAATCACGCGAAGGGCGAAGCTTGGTGGGCCAAAGCCGCTGATGAAATCGCCAGCCGGAAGGAAAGCTGGAAGACGGCAAAACGCCCGGTGCTCAATGGCTGAGGATAGCCCGCAAGCGACCGAAGAACTCGTCCGCTAT
>JANOBA010000205.1:0-2318 GCA_031411415.1 Novosphingobium sp. | reverse complement strand
GGTGATCCCAATCGTTGAAATCGCCGACCAGGCTGACGAACCGCGCATTGGGCGCCCAGACCGCAAAGTGGACCCCGTCTGCGCCTTCATGCTTGATCAGATGCGCGCCCATTTTGTCAAACAGGCGCAGATGCGTGCCCTCGGCTATCAGGAAATCGTCCGTCGGCCCCAGCACCGGCCCGAAGCTGTAGGCATCGGTCAGCCACCATTGGTGATCGCCGGCCTGGCAGCGGTATTTCACCGGCTGGCGGGCGCCCTTGAGCTTGCCCTCGAACAGCCCGGACGCATCGATCCGCTTCAGCTTGCCGAGTTTCCTGCCCGCAAGGTCGTGCGCCTCAGCAATTTCCGCACCCGGCAAAATCGCCCGCGCGAAAGCCCCGTCCGGCCCTTCGTGGACGCCGAGCAGCGAGAAGGGATCGGCGTGCCGGCCCTCCAGCAATGCAGCAATGGCCTCTCCCGGTGGCTTCACAGAACTCCCCAGATGTCCTTTGCATATTCGCCAATGGTGCGGTCGGACGAGAACCAACCCATGTTGGCGATGTTGTGCAGTGCACTCTTGCGCCACCCTTTGCGATCAAGCCAGCGGCGATCAACCTCGCGCTGTGCCGCGGCATAACTGTCGAAATCGGCGGCGAGCAAGAACCAGTCGCTGTTGTAAAGCTCGTCCATCAAAGCAGTATAGCGGTGCGGATCATCATGCGAGAACACGCCGGAGGATATCGCCTCGACCGCCTGGAACAGCTCGCGCGAACTTTCGATCACTTCGCGCGGATTGTAACCGCCAGCACGCGTTTCAGCGACCTCATCGGCGGTCAGGCCGAAGATCACGATGTTCTCGTCACCCACCCGGTCCTTGATTTCGACATTGGCGCCATCGAGCGTGCCGATGGTCAGCGCGCCGTTCAGCGCAAATTTCATGTTGCCAGTGCCCGATGCTTCCATGCCGGCGGTGGAAATCTGTTCGGACAGATCGGCCGCCGGGATGATCCGCTCGGCCAGCGAAACGTTGTAATTGGGCACGAACACCACCTTGAGCAGCCCGCCCACTGACGGGTCCGAATTGACCCGCCGGGCAATGTCGTTCGCCAGTTTGATGATCAGCTTGGCGTTGTGATAGCTCGACGCGGCCTTGCCGCCGAAGATCTTCACCCGCGGCACCCAATCGCGTTCGGGATGGCTGCGGATCTGGTCATAGAGCGCGACCGTTTCGACCAGATTGAGCAGCTGGCGCTTGTATTCGTGGATGCGCTTGATCTGAACATCGAACAGCGCATCGGGGTTCAGGCTGATGCCCATCAGCTGCTTGAGATGGCTGGCCAGCGCAACCTTGTTGGCGCGCTTGATCTCGGCAATGCGCTCGCCCAGTGCGACGTCACCCGCCATCGCGTCCAGCGCGACCAGCTTTTCGGCATCGTCGAGGAAGCCATCACCAATCGCATCGCGCAGAGTCGCGGTCAGGCCGGGATTGCACTGTTGCAGCCAGCGGCGCGGGGTGATGCCGTTGGTCTTGTTGTTGATCTTTTCAGGGTACAGCTTGTGCAGATCAGCGAACACCGTGGTCTTCATCAGAGCGGTGTGCAGCGCGGCCACGCCGTTAACACTGTGCGCCCCGGCAAAGGCGAGATTGGCCATCCGCACCCGGCGATCGCCGTTCTCGTCGATCAGCGAAATTGCCGAGACTTCCGCCTCATCCATGCCGCGCTTGCGGGCATCGCGCAGCACCCGGCTGTTAATCGCATAGATGATCTGCATGTGCCGCGGCAGCAGCCGTTCGAACAGCGGCAGCGGCCATGATTCCAGCGCTTCGGGCAGCAGGGTGTGATTGGTATAGCCGACCGTGCGGCGGGTGACGTCCCAGGCTTCGTCAAATTCCAGCGCATGGGCATCGACAAGCAGCCGCATGATTTCCGCCACGGCCACGGCCGGATGCGTATCGTTGAGCTGGATCGCCGCCTTGTCGGGCAAAGTGCGCACATCGCCGTGATACTGAACATGCCGCCGGACTATGTCCTGGATCGAGGCCGAAGTGAAGAAATACTCCTGCCGAAGCCGCAATTCCTGGCCAGCCGAGGATGAATCCGCCGGATAAAGCACCCGCACCAGGCTGGCGGCCCGCGCTTCTTCCGCCAGCGCGCCGATGTGATCGCCGGCATTGAAGGCATCAAGCTTGATCGGATCGATCGCGCTCGCGGTCCACAGCCGCAGGGTATTCACCCGCTTGCCGCGCCAGCCGACCACCGGCGTATCGACCGCAATCGCCTCGACCGCTTCGGCAGGGCGCCACTCGACGCTCTCGCCATTGGCCACGACTTCGCCGC
>JANOBA010000204.1:0-10337 GCA_031411415.1 Novosphingobium sp. | reverse complement strand
ACCACCCATGCTGCAGCTATCGCCGCCTTCTGTTCAAACGACAGACCATGCGATTGCAGCGCGCGCCAATTGAGGAACAACCAGCCAGACACGGCAATCACAGACACCAGCCAAGCCCCGGCAATCATCATGCGGTCAACTCCAGGCCATCATAACCGACCAGCACATGCTGCGGAACCTCCATGCTCAGCGCCGCATAGTCCAAGCTCTTGTCGAGATGCGTCAGCACTGTCTGGCCAGCGCGAACTGCATTGGCAAGCTCCAGCGCCATGGCAAGATGCGCATGGGTAGGATGTGGATCGCGGCGCAGGCAGTCGGTCACAAGAATGTCGCAGCCATCAAAAAGCTCGACCATTTCGCGCGTTATGGCGCTGAAGTCTGTCGCATAAACAATTGATTTACCGTCACAATCAAACCTGTATCCGGTACTGATCGTATGACCATGCGGCATTTCGCAGCTGGCCACACCAAAGCCGGCGCAAATTCGCAGCCGTTCCAGCGTTTCCAGCGCAATGATCGTCGGATAGCCGAATTGCCCGGCAAAAACATAGTCGAACCGCTGGCGCAGTTTGCGCACGGTTTCCTCAGAACCATAGCCCGGAATCGGCCCGCCGCGGCTATAACGGAACACGCGCAAATCATCGATGCCGTGGCAATGATCGGCATGATCGTGAGTCCAGAAAACCGCATCGAGCCGGTCGATATCGTTGGCCAGCAGCTGCGCACGAAGATCGGTCGACGTATCGACCAGCAGCCGCGCGCCAGCATCGTTTTCGACCATGATCGACACGCGGGTTCGCCGGTTTTTTGGCTCCGCCGGATCGCAGTCACCCCAATCGTTGCCAATGCGCGGCACGCCGGTCGAGGTGCCGCAGCCCAGGACCAGAACCTTCATGCAGCCGCCTTGCTGAACAGCCGGAAAAAATTGGCACTCGTCGCCTCGCCCAGCGCCTCAGGCGTCATCCCGCGCAGATCAGCGACAAACCGCGCCGTATTGGCAGTGAATGCCGGCTCGCAAGTCTGCCCGCGATGCGGGATCGGCGCGAGGAACGGCGCATCGGTTTCGACCAACAGGCGATCCTCGGGTATTTCTGCAGCTATAGCCTGTAAGTCTTTAGCATTCTTGAACGTTACGATGCCAGACAAGGAAATCGTCAGCCCCAGCCCCAGCATCTGGCTGGCAAAGTCGGCCGAGGCAGTGAAGCAGTGGATCAGCGCGGGGAAAGCGCCCTTCCCCATTTCCTCCGCCAGGATCGCGGCGGTATCGGCTTCTGCGTCGCGGGTATGGACGATCAAAGGCAGGCCAGTTTCCCGCGCCACCGCGATGTGGGTGCGAAACAGCGCCTGCTGCGTCGCGCGTTCGGAATGATCGTAATAGTAATCCAGCCCAGTCTCGCCGATGGCAATGACCTTGGGATGTGTGGCAGCTTCGATAAGCGCCGCCTCCCCCAGATCGGCATGACCGTCGGCCTCATGCGGATGGATCCCGACACTGGCCCATACATCCGGCTCGCGCGCGGCCGTGGCAATGACCTGATCCCATTCGCGCTGGCGAGTGGATATGTTGAGAAAGCCGGAAATTCCGGCCGCGCGGGCGCGCGCAAGCACCACCTGCTGGTCTTCAACCAGGCCCTTGTATTCAAGGTGGCAGTGGGAATCGATCAGCACTGCGTAGCGCCTCTAATCTTCTTCTCCGCGTCTCCGCGCCTCCGTGCGAAATCGGCAAAACGCGGTTCACGCGGAGGCGCGGAGACGCGGAGTGACATTGCGGCGCGCACTATGCGTCGGCTTCCAGAGGCATTTCGAGGCGCGGAAAGATGCCGACGGGAGCTTCCAAAGCAATTCCCGTAGTGGCCCGACGAACGAACCAGTCACCGTCGCTGAGCACAATATAGTCACGTTCACCAGCCGGTATGCCAAGCTGATCCAGCAGCCGCGATGAGCTCTCCGGAATGACGGGTGATATAGCGATCGCGAGGTCGCGGATTGCCTGAAAGAGGGTCATCAAGACGGCTGACATGCGCTCAGGATCGGATTTACGCAGTGCCCAAGGAGCCTGTTCATCGACATATTGATTGCAGGCAAAGACCGCTCGCATCCACTCAGAGATGCCTTCCGAAAAATTCAACGCTTCAAATTCGCGCTTCAGCAAATTTCGACATGCATCATTGACGATACTGCGCAGATCGAGATCGGCCTGTTCGGGTGTGTAATCGTTAGTAAGATTCCCATCCATATTTTTGAAAATCATGGATAAACTACGCTGTGCGAGATTGCCGAAACTGTTCGCCAGCTCCGCATTGCAGCGCGTCACGATTGCTTCCGCCGAATAGCTGCCATCCTGCCCGAAGCTGACTTCGCGTAGCAGGAAATAGCGCAAGGCATCGACCCCGAACCGATCGGCCAGTTCGATCGGATCGACGACATTACCGAGGCTCTTTGACATCTTCTCGCCGCGCGCGAGAAGGAAGCCATGGCCGAACACCTGCTTGGGCAGTTCCAGCCCCGCCGACCACAGGAATGCCGGCCAGTAAACCGCGTGGAAGCGGACGATATCCTTGCCGATGAGGTGCAGATCGGCGGGCCAGAAGCGGCTGAATTCTGCTCCTTCCCGGTCGGGAAAACCGATCCCGGGGAGATAAGTGGTCAGCGCATCGACCCAGACATACATGACATGCCCCGGCGATCCCGGCACAGGCACGCCCCAATCGAAGCTGGTGCGCGAGACCGAGAGGTCCTTCAGACCGCCTTTGACAAACTGGATGACCTCGTTACGGCGGCTGTCAGGCTGGATAAATTCCGGATGATTTTCATAAAGTTCAAGTAGCTGCTTCTCGTATTTCGAGAGGCGGAAAAACCAGGTCTCTTCCACCGTCCATTCGACCGGAGTGCCCTGTGGCGAGAGCTTCTCGCCCCCTTCCCCAGCTACAAGCTCCTTTTCGTCGTAATAGGCCTCGTCGCGAATCGAGTACCAGCCTTCATAACGATCGAGATACAGATCATCCGATGCCTGCATCGCTGTCCACAAGGCAACGCTCGCTTCTTTGTGGCGCTCCTCAGTGGTGCGGCAGAAGGCATCATGCTGCACATTCAATCGCACGCACATCTCACGAAAATAATTTGACATTTCAGTTGCGAATTCCAGCGTGTCGCGCCCGGCCGCGCGCGCCGTCTGCGCCATTTTCAGACCGTGTTCGTCGGTGCCGGTGACAAGGCGAACGTCGCGGCCCTGCATCCGGTGAAACCGCGCAATGGCATCGGCTGCAATCGCCTCATAGGCATGGCCGATGTGCGGCTTGCCGTTGGGATATGCGATGGCGGTAGTGATGTAATAGGGTTCAGCCATGGGCGGCGCGCAGTCTTTCAGTGAAATCGGGGCTTAAGGCGCCTCTCTAGGCACACCGGCACTGGCCAGCAACCCGCCAATTTCCAGCGCGAGCAGCCCGGCGTCGAAGTTATAGGTCGGCGCCTGCGCAGAGAGCCGGGCTAGCGCTGCATGGGCAGTGACAAGCCGCGCCTGCCGTTCGCGCGTGGCGTCGGCGGCATCGGCCACCAAGGTGGCGCGGGCGAGATCGAGCGCGGCGGCGATGCGTTCGCGGTCTGGCCGTGCGCCCAGTTCCTCGGCAAAGGCCCCGCGCAGGGCGAAATCCTTGTCGCCTTCGCGCGCTAGCCGCTGCATCAGCGCCTGCAATTTGCCCAGCCCATACCCGACAAAATCAAGCGCTGCGCCGGGCGATCCGCGCGCTGCCAGCATTGCTGCCGTGCGCGCAGCTGCGTCTGCCTCAGGCGCGTCACGGCGCAGCACGTTCTCAATTGCCTCATCGCCAAGGGGCTGGAACGGCAAAGTCAGGCAGCGCGAACGCACCGTGGCAAGCAGCCTACCGGGTCGGTGGGTCACCAGCAGGAAAAACGTCCCCGCCGGTGGCTCCTCAAGGCTCTTGAGCAGCGCGTTGACTGCGCCTTTCTCCAGATCGTCCGCTGGATCGATGATTACCGCGCGGCGGCTGCCCAGCGTCGGCCGGGTTGTCAGCCGCTGCTGCATGCGGCGAATCTGGTCGATGGTGATGTTGCGCTTGGCCGTCCACGGCTTGCCTTCGGCGCGCTTCTTTTCCTCGTCATCGTTCGACGGCAGATGATCGAGCACGATGATGTCAGGATGGTGCTCGCCTTCGTGGACCGGCACGCCAGCTTCGGCGACGAGTTCGCGCGCGGCGCCGCGGGCGAAGGCGCCCTTGCCCAGGCCCTTGATGCCGGCGAGAATCCAGCCGTGGTGCATCCGCGAGGAGGCCAGCGCGCCGCGCCACTGCGCCCACGCGGTGTCATGGCCAAGCAATGTCATGCGATCCGGGTCATGACAGAAGGTTGGCCATTGCGGCCATGATCCGCTGGTGAATCACCCCTGCGTCACCCGCGCCATCGATCCGCGCAAAGCGCTCCGGCTCAGCATCGGCAAAGCAGCGAAAGGCGGCGGCGACGCGCGCGTGATAGCCTGCATCGCGCCCGCCGATACGGTCCGCAGCGCCGTCATCGCGGGCAGCCAGTCGCTGGGCAACCTCGGCTTCAGGCACTTCGATCAACAGGGTTAGGTCGGGCAACAGGCCCCGGCTGCCGACCCGGTGGAGCGCGAGCACATCGGCATCACCAAGCCCACCGGCCCCGCCCTGATATGCGCGGCTTGAATCAACGAAGCGGTCGCAGATTACCCACTCGCCCGCCGCCAGCGCCGGTTCGATCAGCCGCTCGACATGATCGGCGCGCGCGGCGGCGAACAGCAGCGCTTCGGCGCGCAGCCCCCAGCCCTCGCCCTCTGTGCCTAGCACGAGCGTCCGGATTGCCTCGGCCCCACGCGTGCCGCCCGGCTCTCGGGTGAGCACAACCGCCTTGCCTGTCGCCCGCAAGGCATCGGTGAGCAGCCGGGCCTGGGTGCTCTTTCCCGCCCCTTCCCCGCCCTCAAAGGCAATGAACCGCCCGCGCGTCATTGCAGCAGCCCCGCCAGACCATTGCCCAGCCGGTCCAGCGGCCCGGCTGGTGCGATAGATTCGGCGGCATAGAGCGGCACCCGGCCAACTCCTGCGACTTCCAGTTCGGCAACTCTCTGCCCTTTGGCGATCGGCGCAATCAGCGGGCCCTGATAGATCAGGCGCAGTGCCGGGCCAGCGCCCTTCTCTGCCCCGCGCGGCTGCACCGCATGGATGGCATAGGGCGCGGAGAGCGCCACGCGCCGCGCTGCGCCGTTCTGCACCCGCGCCTCGGCCACTTGCGCTCCGGCGGGAAACAGCGGTTGCGCCTCCCAATCGGCAAAGCCCCATTCGAGTAGTGCGCGCGAGGCGGCTGCGCGTTCATCGAGACTAGCGGCGCCCGCCACAACCATCAGCAGGCGGCGGCCATCGCGCTCCGCAGATCCCAGGAAATTGTAGCCGGCCTCTCTGGTGTGGCCCGTCTTAATCCCGTCCGCACCCGCGACGACGCCGGTCACCGGATCGAAATTGCGTTCTTCGCCGCCTGGCAGATCAAGGCTCTTCTGACCGAAATAGAGACGATAGAGCGCGCCGTGGCGATAGATCAAAGCTTCGCCAAGCCGCACCAGATCGCGCGCGCTGACATACGTCTTGCCGCCGTCCGGCCAGCCATTGGGAGTGGCAAAATGACTGTCGGTCATGCCGATCCGCCGCGCCTCGGCATTCATCAGCGCGCACCAGGCGGGCAGGCTGCCGGCATGGCCTTCTGCCAACACTTCCGCCGCATCATTCGCTGAAATTGTGAGCAGGCCTTGCAGCAGCCGGTCGACCGAGACTTCCTCGCCGTCTTTCAGCGCCATGCTCGAACCGCTAGCATCGAAGCGCGCAGCCATGCCCGGGGCGACCCGAAATTTCTGTCCGGGCCGCAATTTGCCCTGCGCGATCAGTTCGAAAGCGACATAGGCGGTCATCACCTTGGCCACCGAGGCGGGCACAAAGCGCAAGTCGGCATTGCGCTCGAACAGCGTCCGGCCGGAGCCGACATCCAGAAGCAGAGCCACCGGCATCGACTCGACTGCGCTGGGCAGGGAGGGTGAAAATAGCGGCGAATCGGCTGGCACGGCAACGGGCACAGCAGCCGCCAGCGCGGCCAGCATCACCAATCCTGCTTGCCGCACTTTGCCTTGCCCCCCGCGCCAGATTACCTGATCCGGCGCGGCAATGACGGCTCGTCAGTCGGCGCGCTGGATTCGAGCGTCCCTATAGCCTGCGCCCCGCGCCTTCGCCAGCGCCGCCTCGGCCGCAGCCCGGCTGGTGAACGGCCCGATGACTACGCGAGAGAGCGCACCACTCGTGCGCTGCTGGCCGCTGACTTTTGCGGCAGCGGCAGCAGCATTGGCGTGGTTGCTGAATGCACCGACTTGCACGACGAAGGAACCAGCAGGCACCGGCGCCGGACTGGCGCTTGGCGATAGTCGCGGCGTGGGCTTCGGGCTGGGAGCAGCCGTTGGCCGCGGCGAAGGCGCGAGGCGCGGATTAGGCGTCGCATGTAAGATGGGCGTTGCTGCAGCAGCGGGCGCGGTCGGCACCAGCGCCGGATCAAGCTTGCGCTTGAGCACGTTCAGCAGCGAAGGCGGCGTATCCATCCGCGCTGGTGCGCGGCCGCCGCCGCGCAGCATGGCGCGCTCCACTTCGGGCGGATTGACCCGGCGGATGCGGATTGCTGCGCGCATGGTATCGGCAATGCCAAGCTGCGCCGCCGCGCCGGGCGAAAGCTCGACCAACCGGTCGTTGGTCATTGGGCCGCGCCGCTCAACGCGAACCAGAATGGTCTTACCGCTATCGAGCGACGTGACTTCGGCATAGCTGGGCAGTGGCAGGGTCTTGTGGGCGATAGTGATGCCCTCCCCGCCTTCACTGCCAACAACGGCATAGCCCACTGCATCGAAGTTGAGCTTGTCGACCGGCGTATGGGTCACGCCATCGATGACAAACGGATCGCCGACCCTGACTGGGTAATCCGCACCCGGCCCGCTGGTCACCACCGGCAGTGGCCCGGAATTGGTCTTGTCACTGCCGCCGCCGGAACATCCAGCCAGCAAAGCAAGCGCCGCAAGCGGCAAAATCTGGTTAACGGGCGATCTCATCTGCAAGCAACCCCACGGAAAGTGCGTAGTAATTCGAGCAGTTATATTGGAGGATAACCCTGTAATTTCCGGTTAAGAGGAATGCCGCGGTGCCCGCTCCATCGGGCTCGAACAGCACGGCCAGCGTGTTATCGTTAATCGCGCCGAGCGGCGAAACGCCCAATGCCCGCCATTCGCCGACCGTCTTCCACAGGCCATGGCGCGCATGGACCCGGCTGCATGAGGGCGCGGACAGCCGGCTCGCCAGTGCGGCGCGGTTCAGCCCGGCAGGCACTGCTGCGCGCACACCCCAGGGCTCACCGCTGCGCCAGCCGGCATCGCGGAAATAGTTGGCGATCGAGGCGATGGTGTCGGCGCGGCTGTACCAGATGTCGCGGCTGCCATTGCCGTCGCCATCCACTGCCGTGCGCAGGAACACGCTGGGCAGGAACTGCGGATTGCCGAAAGCACCGGCATAGGAACCCACCAGCTGCTCGCGCGGGATGCCCTGATCGGCCATCTTCAACAGCGCGATGAATTCAGCCGCAAACAGCTCGCGCCGCCGCCCCTCATAAGCCAGCGTCGCAAGCGAACGCGCGAGATCGAAATTGCCGCGATAGCTGCCGTAATTGGTCTCATGCCCCCAGATCGCCATCATGATCTGCCCCGGCACGCCATAGCGCCCTTCGATCGACGGCAGCAGCCCCGCGCTCTGGCGATACATTTCGCGCCCGGCGGCGATTCGTCCCGGATTGACGTGGGTGGCAAGGTAAGGCGCGACCGGCGGCGGCACCGGGGCAATCCCCGGCTGGCCGCGATCAAGCTCGACCACGCGCGGATTGTAGGTCAGCCCCCAGGTTATCCGCTGAATCGTCGCCTCGCTCACCCCTTCGCTGCGCGCACGCGCGCCCAACAGCTGGAGATAGCCCTGAAAGCCATCGTCCAGCCCGACCTGGGCCTGAACCTGCGGCTGCGGGGTCATAGCAAGCAACAGTGCCGCCACGGCGAGAAAGGAACGGGATCGTTGAATCATGCCCTCGCGGTGTTGCACAGTCACCGGGCTTTTGAAATGGCGCGCGCCACCCACCGGGCGTTTCTGCCCCGCCTGTGCGCCGAATTGACAATCCGGGTCGTGACAAAGCGCTCGCGCGGCGCTAGCGGCGAGTTCGCTCATGCGGACAGGTGGCCGAGTGGTTTAAGGCAACGGTCTTGAAAACCGTCGTAGGTGAAAGCTTACCGTGGGTTCGAATCCCACCCTGTCCGCCAGGTGCGCCCGCCTCCAAGCAATCAGACCTGGGCCACCTGAACCGTCTGCCGATTGAGCAGCGCCACGCCATAGCTGGCCATGAATGGGGTTTCAGCTGCGTCTCGGCCCACGGATATCTTTGCCATGTCTTCTGCCCGGGCCATGCCGGTCGCGTCGACCAGATGCCAGCTGCCATCCAGGAACACCTCCGCGACGGCATGGAAATCCTGCGGCGACACATCGGGGGCATAGACGCAGACGAAGCGGGCGGGAATCTTGCTGGCCCGCGCCAACGCGATCAGTACGTGCGCGTAATCGCGGCAGACACCCTGCCGCATGACGAAAGATTCGAGCGCATCGGTGGATGAATTGCTGGCCCCGGGCACATAGGTGAAGTTGCAGCGGATCCAGTCGTGGATCGCCATCACGCGCGCGCCGCCGGATAGCCCGCCGAACTGGGCCTCGGCAAAGTTGTAGAACTTGTCAGACGGGCAATAGCGCGACGGCATCAGGTATTGCACCGTATCGCCGGGCAACTGGTGCGCAGGCACTGCGGAGAGCGCCGTCAGATCGCAGCCAGTGCGGCCTATCGAGACTGTCGCGGTATAATCGACCAGCAATTGACCCTGATGATGCAGCCATATCCGGTCACCGATGCCATCGAGGCCGGGAACGCGCGCAAAATGTTTCGTTGGGGTGATCCAGATCTCCGCATCTTCGATATGTTGCTCCGGGATCACAGCCGCCTCAAGCTGAAGGAGCACGTCGGTTGGCGCGGGAAAGAAGTAGTCCAGGTGGGCCTGGATTGAGAGTTTCATGGGTTGGTCCCTGCGCAGGTTCCTTTGTCGCTGTCAAAGCGGCTGGTTGCCCTCAGCCCCAGATTGCCTCCGCCGCCGCCACGGCATTGCCGCCCCTGCCCCCCAGCTCACCAGTCAGCGCTTTCAGGCGATAGGTCCACAAATGGAGCGGGTGTTCGAGCGTCATGCCCATCGCCCCGAGGAACTGGTGGAAATCATAGCCCGCGCGCTTGGCGGCGTCCTGAGCGTGGAGTGCCGCCAGCGCGGCATCGCCCGCATCGCCGGTGCCTGCGGCGCGCATGGCGAGCCAGTAGGTGCCGTTGGTCAGCACTTGCAGCTCCGCCAGCCGGTGGCGCAGGGCCTGGAAAGTAGCGATGGGGCGGCCAAATTGCTTGCGCTCAGAGACATAAGTGGTGACCGATTGCAGGCCAGCGGCGAGTAGCCCGGCGGCTTCTGCGGCCAGCCCCACACGCCATGCGCGGCGGACTTCATCCGCGCTCACTTCGTGGAGCCTTGCATCGGCGGGAATGCCCGTCAGATAGGCCATCGGATAGGCAAACAGCACTTCATCGCCCGCATCGCGGATATGTTCGGCCCGCGCGGTGAAGCTGCGAACGTCATCTGTCCCAACGACGATGACGCTTGCGCCCTCCTTGAGGAAGCGCACCGGACGGCGCAATTGCCCCTCTTCGACCAGACACAGCGGGCGCGGCAGGTCGGGGTCAACCAGCAGCCGCACCAGCGCCGAAGCCGCCGCCTCAACCGCAAACGGCAGCCGGGCAAGCCGCTCGACCACCAACGCCGCCGTTACCGGCCCGAGTTCCGGCATGGCTGCAACATCGAGGAAACCGCCCTCAGTCAGCTCGCGGTCCAGTTCATCGCTGGTCAGCGCAAAGGATATGTCGTGCATCGGCACTGCGGCATAGGGCCGGGTCAGGCTGTCGATGAAGTCGAGGATCTGGGTCTGGTCTTCGGTCAATGCGAGAAGCATCAGCGTGGCTCCCTGGGCAGTTGGAGCACATCGGAGGCAATGATATTGAGCTGGATTTCCGCCGCACCCGAGGCGATCCCGGCAACGATCCCGCGTTGATGGTGCATCTGGAGGTAGGCCGATCCGCCGGCCAGCGCTTCGGGGACATATTCAACGACGAATTCGCTCACTGCCCGTTCGGCCATGACCGTGGCAAAGCGCGCGGACGAGCTTTCCGGG
>JANOBA010000203.1:0-4701 GCA_031411415.1 Novosphingobium sp. | reverse complement strand
TGGGCCTGGTCAAGAATATCAAGGTGGTCAGCCAGCAGGACAACCTGTTCGAGATCACCGCTACCGCGCGCAGCGGTTCGCTGTCCGAAGCGCAAAGCGCCAAGCTGGCGCAGGACATCGCGCAGAAGATGATCGACATCTTCCGCGAAGAAAACATGGCCGGCGGGCGCGGCGAGATGACCGAGACGCTGCAATTCATGAACCAGCAGCTTGCCGACCGTCAGAAAGATCTGGAGGCCGCCGAAGCGCGCCGCTCGGCATTCGAGGCGCAGCACCCTGAAATGGTTCAGGGCGGCGCGGGCGCATTGCAGCGGCTTGAAGCCTCGCGGTCTGAGCTGCGCGGCATCGAAGGCGATATGGCGGCGGCCCAGGCAGCGCTGGCGGCGATCAACGGCCAGCTGGCGGGCACGCCGCAGACCTTGGCGGCAACTGGCCCGGCGGGCGGCACACGCGGCGCGCTGGCGCAGGCCATGGCTGAACTTTCCGGCATGCGCGCGCGCGGGCTGACCGACAATCATCCCGATGTCATCTCGATGAAGAACCAGGTCGCCTCGCTCAAGATTCAGGCACAGGCGGATGGCAGCGGTCCCGGTGGAATGCCTAACCCGGCCTATTCGTCGCTCGAATCGATCAAGGCCGAGCGTGGGGCAAACGTGCAGTCGCTGACTGTGCGCCGGGCTTCGCTGCAAGCGGAGATCGCCGGGCTGATGTCGAACCAGCTGGGCAATCCCCAGCTCGCCGCCGAAGCCCAGCGCATCACCCGCGATTATGACGTGCTCAAGACCCAATACGACAAGTTGCTGCAGGATCGCGAGCAGCTGCGCTTGCGTGGTCAGGTCGAGACCGAACGCAGTTCGGTGAAATTCCAGGTGGTCGATCCGCCGACGACGCCGCGCGCGCCGTTCGCGCCGAACCGTCCGCTGCTGCTGTTTGGCGTGCTGATTTTCGGGCTAGGCGCCGGTGCGGCTGCGGCCTTCGCCATCGGCCTGCTGCGCTCGACGTTCTCGACCAGCAGCCGGCTGGAGAGCGCAATCGGCCTGCCAGTGCTCGGCACGATCACCGAAGTTCTCAATGAATCCAGCCGCGAGCTGCGCCGCCGCCGCCATCGTCAGTTCTTCGCCGGAGCAGGCGCACTGGGCGGGATTTTCGTGCTGCTGCTGGTGGTCGAGATGATCCAGGTCGGCATGGTGGCGTGAGGGGCAAAACAATGACCGAACACAGAAAAATCCCGCTCGTGCCCGAACCGTCTGCCGATGGCGGATCCGGCACTTCGTCGATCCAGCGCGCGGTGGAGACCTTCGACTTGCGCCATTTCCTTCCGCCTGCCGTGCCCGAGGTGCTGCCAGCGGTGTCGCCGCGGCTTGCCCGGCGCGCGCAACGGATGGATATCGGCGAACTGGGCGCGGGCCTCTCGGCGCCTGCCACAGCGCGGGCGGCCGAAAGGCCCGAAGAGGTTGACGCTGCGGCCGCGCTGGTCACTCGTCCGGCGCGCGAAGTCCGCCCCCGGCTCGTGACATTCAGCACGGTGCAGCATCCGATCGACCGCAAGCGTTTGCGCGAACAGGGCATGATCGTGCCCGAAGGCAGCGTGACCGGGCTGCTCGAGGAGTTTCGCATCGTCAAGCGGCAGGTGCTGCTGATGGCGGCCCAGCTGCGTGAGGCGGATGGCGAGGCACAAAAGGCGCAACGCGTGCTGGTCTGCTCGCCGCTGCCGAACGAGGGCAAGACCTATTGCTCGGTCAATCTGGCGCTGTCGATGGCGGCAGAAAAGGACAGCGAAGTTCTGCTGGTCGATGCCGATTTCGCCAAGCCTTCGGTGCTCAGCACGTTGGGCCTGCCGGGCGGTCCGGGGCTGATGGATGCGCTGGTCGATGCTTCGCTCGATGTCGCCGATCTGGTGCTGGGCACCGACGTTCCGGGACTGTGGGTGTTGCCGGCGGGCAATGCGACCAATTCGGACAGCGAATATCTCAATTCGGCACGCACCGCCGAAGTGCTCGCCCGGCTCACGCAAGGCGCGCCGAACCGCATGGTGATCTTCGATTCGCCGCCTGCGCTCGCCGCCTCGCCCGCCGCCGAGCTGGCGCAATATGTCGGCCAGGCGATGGTTGTCGTCCGCGCGGACAGCACCAGCCAGGGCGCGTTGGAAGACGCGATCTCGCTGCTGGCTGCCTGCCCAAATATCCAGCTGCTGCTCAATGCGGCCAACTTCAGCCCGAGCGGTCGCCGCTTCGGAACTTACTACGGTTACAAGGGATGAACAGCATGACGCACACGCCCCGAATTGCTGCGGCATTTGCCGCACTCGTCTTCGGCATGGCGCCGCTGGCGGCAATGGCGCAGACCATGGATTATGGCGATAACGGCGGCGGTGGCGAGAGCGCCAGCGCGGCGGACGGTCACGGCGGATCTTCCAGCCGCGGCGAACGCGCCCGCGGTGGCCGCAGTGGCAGCCACATCTCGCCCTATATCGAAGCGCAGCAGGTTGTTTCTGCGTCGCTTTCGCCGGGTAGCGATGTGGTGACCTACAGCCAGATCGCCGCCGGGGTCGATGCCACGATCACCGGGCGCCACAGCGCTGCCAGTGTCTCGCTGCGCTATGAGCGCCGCATCGGCTGGGGCGATGCCAGCAGCGGCGATACGATCAGCGGCCTCGCGCGGGGCTATGTCTCGATCGTGCCGCAAACGCTGCGGCTCGATGCCGGCCTGCTGGCGGCGCGCACCCGTGTGGAACAGAGCGGCGCTTCCGTGTTGGGCCCCGTTGGCGACAGCGAAGCCAGCTCGAAAATCTATTCGGTCTATGCCGGGCCGACGCTGACCACGCAGATGGGCGATGCCCGCGTCGATGCGCACTACCGGATCGGCTATACCAAGGTCGACAGCTCCGATGCGCTGGCAAACGCACCCGGCCAGCCCGCTTTCGACATTTTCGACGAGAGCATTGCCCACGATGCGGGAATCCATATCGGCACCAAGGCGGGCACGGTCCTGCCGGTCGGGATTGGTGCCAGCGCGGGCTATTACCGCGAGGATATATCCAATCTCGATCAGAGGGTTGAAGACTTCCACGCCCGGCTCGACCTGACGCTGCCCGTCTCGCCGTCTTTGGCGGTGATGGCCGGCGTTGGCTATGAGGACGTCAAGATTTCGGCGCGCGATGCGCTGCGCGATGGCGCCGGGGTGCCGGTGGTCAGTGGCGGGCGCTTCGTTACCGACAAGTCGAGCCCGCGCACCATTGCCTATAAGGCGGACGGACTGATCTGGGATGCCGGGGTGATCTGGCGGCCCAGCCGGCGCACCCAGCTGGAGGCCCATGTCGGCCGCCGCTATGGCTCGACCAGCTACTATGGCACATTCTCCTATGCGCCAAGCGATCGCAGTGCGCTGAACATCCGGGTTTACGACAATGTCGCGGGCTTCGGCGGCCAGGTGAACCGCGCGCTGGCGGAATTGCCAGCTGAATTCACGGTCAACCGCAATCCGCTTTCGGGCGATGTCTCAGGCTGCGTCGCTGCGCTGGAGCAGGGCAATTGCCTCAATGGTGCGCTCGGCTCGGTGCGTTCGGCCACCTTCCGCGCGCGCGGCATCGGGGCAAGCTACAGCATGGACCTCGGCCGAATTTCGGCCGGGATCGGCGCTGGTTACGATCGGCGCAAGTTCATCGCTGCGCCCGGCACGGTGCTGGCTGCTGCCAATGGCGTGACCGACGAGAACATCTGGCTCGCCGCCTATCTCAACGGCCGGATCGATCGCAATTCGCACTATGCGGTCAATCTCTATGCCAACTGGTTCCAAAGCGGAGCCACCTTGGATGGCGATTCCACGGCCTTGGGGGCAAGCCTCGCCTATTACCGCAACCTGACCGATCGCCTCACCGCGACTGCCGCGCTGGGTATCGACGGGATCAGCCGCAGCGAACCGCTGGAAGACCAGTGGTCGGCCTCGGCCCTCGTTGGCCTGCGTTACCAGTTCTGAATCTGACAATTTTCGAACCTGAAGGAAACAGGGATATGTTCGACGACTTCTACGGGCTCAAAGGGCGCCCGTTTCAGCTCACCCCCGATCCGGCTTTCTATTTCGAGAGCCTGACGCACCGCAAGGCGCTGTCCTACCTCGGCTATGGCCTGGCGCAGGGCGAGGGCTTCGTGGTCATCACCGGCGAGGTCGGTTCGGGCAAGTCGACCCTGGTCGGTCACCTGATGTCGACCATCGATCCGGCAAGGCTGACGGCGGCGCAAGTCGTCACCAGCAAGCTGGACGGCGAGGAACTGGTCCATGTCGTCGCGCAGTCGTTCGGCCTGCTGATTGATGGCCACGACAAGGCGACTGCCTTGGGCGCAATCGAGAGCTTCCTCCACGAGGAAGCCCGCGCCGGGCGCCGTTGCCTGCTGATCGTCGATGAATCGCAGAACCTGACCATCGGCGCGCTGGAAGAATTGCGCATGCTGTCGAACTTCCAGCTCGGCTCGCATCCGCTGCTTCAGACGCTGCTGCTCGGCCAGCCGGAATTCCGCGAGACGCTGCACGAACACCCGCAGCTTGAGCAATTGCGCCAGCGGGTGATTGCCGCGCATCACCTCGATCCGATGGATGCGGATGAAGTGCAGCCCTATGTCGAACACCGCCTCAAATGCGTTGGCTGGGATGGCAATCCGGGGTTCGAACCGGGCATTTTTGCGGAACTTTACGCGGCTTCGGGCG
>JANOBA010000202.1:0-19023 GCA_031411415.1 Novosphingobium sp. | reverse complement strand
GGTCAAATGGCAGACCAGAGCGCGGCGCGCCAGTCCCACGTCCTCGTCGTTGCTCATATGCCCGACATCGGGCATGAGCGCAGCGCGCAGCGTGCAACGGAGCTATGGGCATGGTCGAAGATGTGAAGGCCCACAACGAATCGATTGCGAGCGACTACAGCACTCTCGTCTATGATCCGATTTTGGCCGCCTTCATCGACCCTGTCAGGGTGTTTGGCCAGGCGGCGATGTTTGGCGACGTCGGCCGGCCGGTCGACGTGCTCGATCTGGCATGCGGCACCGGCGCGCAGCTCTTGCGTGTCGCCGGGCAGGTGGAGGGCCGGTTGGTCGGGGTCGATATCTCGCCTGGGCCGATCCGGATAGCCCAGGAGCGCCTCGCGCCATTCGGCGCGCGCGCGGAGGTGCGCTGCGCCGACTTGCTGGAGACCGATGCGGCCAGCCTCGGCCAGTTCGATCTGATTTACAACATTGGCGTGATCTATGCGACGCCGCCCCCCGTCCAGCGGCGCATTCTCGATCTGATTGGTCAATGCCTGCGCCCCGGCGGGGTCGCAGTGCTCAGCTATCACAGCGGCGGCGCGTCGGCGCTTCGGAGCGTGCTGCACCGCATTCTGGTTGCCGGTCTGGAGGGGATGGAACCCACCAAGGCAGTGGCCAGTGCGCGCACGCGCGCAGCCAAGCTGCGCCAAACACTCACCGCAACACCAGGCACCGATTTGCTGCTTGCGGCGCTGACAGCAATCGACAGGCAGTCGGACCTGGTGTTCTATCACGAGGTGTTCAACCCCTGTTTCGGAGCGATGCAGACCAGCCAGGTGGCCTGCGATCTGGCGGCATTTGGCCTTGAATTCGGTTGGTACCTTGCGGCAACTGGAGACGAGCCGCCGGGCAGCTCGCTCGACCGGTCGATCGCAGCCGACATCGCTGACCTCTCCGATGGCCAGTATCGTTATGCCGTTTTCGCGCAGTATCTGGAATCGGGCCTGCAAAAAGTTACCAATCCGAGCCTGCGCTGGGGATCGGTGTTGCAGCGCGACAATCGCGGGCAGTTCACCGGCGAGCAGAACTTCATCCGGGCCGACGGCACAGCCGGCGCGATGATCCGCGTCCCGGCCTCGATGGCGATGCTCGATTGTCTGATGGAGGGCGCGCTGGATTGGGATGAACTGGTCAAACGCGTGGCAGTGGCGCTCAAGGGCAAGCGCGGCAAGCTGAGCGAGGATGAGCAGACAGCCATGCGCGCCGACTTACGCATCCTGTGGCGGCTGGGCCTGCTGGTGCCTTCGTGCAAGCTGTAAGGGCGGGCTTCAGTCTGTAGTGTGCGGCTTGAGGCTGCTGATCACTCAGGCTGGCTGAAGCTGCCGGCGTCCGCGCCACCAGCCGCGGATCAACGAAAGTGCGGGCTGTTCAACCCGGACGTGGATCAGCTGGGCCAGGCCGAAGGCGGCGGCAATGGCGCAGCCAATGGCCGCGATGGGCGGCACTCCGGCGCGCTCCAGCACAGCCATCAGGGCATAGCCCAGGTTTTGGTGGATCAGATAGACCGGATAGGAAAGTGCACCGAGCCACAGCAGCAAAGGCTGGTTTAGCCGGGTCAGCCTGTTGGCAACCAAGGCATAAAAGACGACTCCGACGGCGAGGTAGACGACTGCATCTGCAAACGGCTGGGTTATCGCGACAGCAGCAAGCCCAGCCAGCAGCACAGGCACTTGCTGCCTCCACAAGCGTTTGCCGGCACGCACCCGGTAGGCGGCAATGCCGATGGCGAAGCACGGAATATATTGCACCAGCAACAGCAGGGCGAGCCGCGATGGCAGGGCCGGAACCAGCCAGAACAGAAGCTTCAGAGCAATCCAGCCGAGCAAAATCGTCTCGATCCGGCCCAGCAATCCGCCGCGCCACAGCGCCAGCATGCAGGCATAGAAAGCCAGCTCGATCAAAAGCGACCAATAGACCCCATCGACCGATGGCAGATAAAGGAAGCCTTGCAGCATCGTAAAATTGGTCAGGACGACGCTGGCTGGCTGGGCCAGGCTATCTGCGCCAAGCACGGTTACCGCCACGGTAGTCAGAATTATCCCCGCCCAATAGGCAGGAAACAGCCGGGAAATGCGCGAGACGATGAAATCCGCTGTGCTGCGGGTGCGCTCCAGAGTCATGAAGATGACAAAGCCCGAAATGGCGAAGAACAGCTCAACGCCATAGTGCCCCCAGGCGAGACCCCAGGGCAAGGCTTGCAGCCCGGGCATCATGATCGGCCCCCGCCAAGTATAATGAAACAGCACCACGATCAGCGCCGCAATTCCCCGCAATGCGTCAAGCTCCGGAAGGCGGTCTTGGGGCTTGCTGTCAGTCATGGCGGACGTCTAGCAGGCTGGCGTAAAGAGTGGATTAAGCGGCCTTTCGCCCCTTGAGTTCTACTTATGTTCCTGATAGGCCCCGGCCATGGCCAAGCCCAAACGCCGCTATGTCTGCGCCTCTTGCGGATCTGTCAGCTTCCGCTGGCAGGGGCAGTGCGCCGATTGCAGCGCATGGAACACGCTGAGCGAGGATGCGCCGGAAACCGTGTTTTCCGCGCGCCACAACCTTGCCGGCGGCGGGCGGGCTTTCGCTTTCGAGCCGCTTGATGCGCCCGATGAAAAGCTGGTGCGCCGCTCGACTGGGCTGGCCGAATTCGACCGCGCGCTGGGCGGCGGGCTGGTGCCGGGATCGGCAGTGCTGATGGGCGGCGATCCGGGCATCGGCAAGTCGACCTTGCTGCTGCAAGCGGCGGCGCGGATCGCGCTCGCCGGCGGCGATGCGGTCTATATCAGCGGCGAAGAGGCAACCGGGCAAGTGCGTATGCGGGCTGAGCGGCTGGGGCTGGCCGGTGCGCCGATCCGGCTGGCGGCGGCGACATCAGTGCGCGATATTCTGACGACGCTGGCAGGCGTGGCGCCTCCGGCCTTGCTGGTGATCGATTCGATCCAGACGATGCATTCCGACCAGATCGAAGGCGCGCCGGGCACTGTCAGCCAGGTGCGCGCCTCGGCGTTTGAGCTGATCCGCTATGCCAAGGAAAGCGGCACCGCGCTGGTGCTGGTCGGCCATGTCACCAAGGATGGCAGCATCGCGGGTCCGCGTGTGCTGGAGCATATGGTCGATGTGGTGATGAGCTTTGAGGGCGAGCGCAGCCACCAGTACCGCATCCTGCGCAGCCTCAAAAACCGCTTTGGCCCGGTGGACGAGATCGGCGTTTTCGCCATGGCGCAGGAAGGCCTGGAAGAAGTTGCCAACCCGTCGATGCTGTTCCTCTCGGGCCGCGAGGAAGCGATCACCGGCAGCGCGGTGTTCCCGGCAATCGAGGGCACACGGCCGGTGCTGATCGAAGTGCAGGCGCTGATCGTGCGGCTGGCGAGCGGCGCCACGCCGCGCCGCGCGGTGGTTGGCTGGGATTCGAGCCGGCTCGCCATGCTGCTGGCAGTGCTGGAAGCGCGCTGCGGGCTGAATTTCTCCTCGGCGGAAGTCTATCTCAATGTCGCGGGCGGCTATCGGCTGACCGATCCGGCAGCTGATCTTGCGGTTGCCGCCGCGCTGGTTTCGGCGCTGTCGGACAAGCCGCTGGCCAAGGATGCGGTGTGGTTCGGCGAAGTGTCGCTGGCGGGTGAAGTGCGCCCAGTGGCGCACAGCGGCATTCGCCGGCGCGAGGCGGCCAAGCTTGGCTTCACCCAGGCCATCGGGCCACCGGCTGCCGGCGAGAAACTAGGCGCAAATACTTATGCCGGCTTAACCATGCTGCCAAATCTCGTTGACCGGATTCTGGGCGGGGCGTAACTTCATCGGCATGACAGGCCTCGATATTCTGGTGATGATAGTTGTTGGCGCATGCGCGGTCACCGGCTTCCTGCGCGGTTTCGTGCAGGAAGTGCTGGCGCTTGGCGCATGGATATTCGCGCTTTTCGCGATCAACACCCTGCATGGCCCGCTCTATGATTTCCTGAAGCCTCAGATCGGCACCACGTCCGGCGCATCGGTGCTTGCGTTCGCCCTTCTCCTGCTGGTCCCCTATGCCACGGTCAAACTGCTCGCCAACCGGATGGGGCAGAGCAGCCGGGCTTCGGTGCTCGGTCCGATTGACCGGTTGCTGGGCTTCGGTTTCGGCACGATCAAGGGCTTCATCATTGTCGTGCTGGCTTTTTCGGTGCTGGTGCTGGGCTATGATTTGGCGTGGGGCGCGGGCGGGCGGCCCAACTGGATCGCGCAGGCGCGCACATATCCGTTCATCAATGCCGGCAGCGAGAAGCTGGTCACGCTGATCGCCGAGCGCCGCCGCAAGGCTGGCCAGGCCGCGCCGAAGCCAGTTCTGCCCCGGCCAGTCCTTCCGCGCCCGGTTCTCCCCAAACCAGCAGCCGGGAAATAGCCGTGGCCAGTGCTGCGGTGCTCTATACGCCGGATGTGCTGGCGCTCGCCACCAGCCTGTCGGACTGGCCATGGGACGATGCTCTGCCGCTGCACGGCTCGGCGCGTTCGAAAAGCTGCGGCAGCGCGGTGACGCTCGGGCTTGCCGCAGACTCCGCAGGGCGCATCGCCGGGCTGGGTATCAGGGCGCAGGCCTGTGCGATCGGTCAGGCGGCGGCGGCAATATTCGCTGGGGCCGCGATGGGGAAGGACGGAGCTGCAATTGCCGCCGCGCAAAACGCCATCCGCGACTGGCTGGCAGGCGATGCACCGCGCCCGGATTGGCCGGGGCTGGGCCTGCTCGAAGCAGCCCGCGCCTACCCCGCGCGCCATGGCGCCATCCTGCTGGCCTGGCAGGCCGCGCAGGGCCTGCTTCACACTGGCGATATGCGCGGCTAAGGCTTGCGGAATCGATTCAGGGTGGGGAGCATTTCATGGCGAGTTCGCAAGGCAAGGCAATGGCAGAACCCAGCGCCTCAGAAATGCGGCTGGTCATCGCGGCAAGCTCTGCCGGCACCATATTCGAATGGTATGACTTCTTCATCTACGGCACGCTCGCCGCGATTATCGGCAAAACCTTCTTTCCATCGGGCAATGCCACGCTCGAGGCGCTGCTGGTCTGGGCGGGCTTTGCCGTCGGCTTCGGCTTCCGCCCGCTGGGCGCTATCCTGTTTGGCTATCTGGGCGACAAGCTGGGCCGCAAATACACGTTTCTGGTGACGGTGACCTTGATGGGCATTGCCACTGCCGGCGTCGGCTTCCTGCCGTCCGCCGCCAGCATCGGCATGGCCGCGCCGATCCTGATTATCCTGCTGCGCGTGCTCCAGGGCCTGGCGCTGGGCGGCGAATATGGCGGGGCGGCGATCTATGTGGCCGAACATGCGCCCGATGGCCGCAAGGGCTTCTACACCAGCTTCATACAGGCGAGCGTGGTCGGCGGCTTCGTGCTGTCGTTGATTGTCGTGCTCAGCTGCAAGGCCGTGATGAGCGCGGAGACATGGGCGGCATGGGGCTGGCGCGTGCCCTTTCTGCTCTCGATCTTGCTGCTGCTGATTTCGCTGTGGATGCGGCTGAAACTGTCGGAAAGCCCGGTATTTAAGGCGATGAAGGAGGCGGGCGAACTGGCCGGCAATCCGTTCGTCGAAAGCTTCACTTATCCCGGCAACAAGAAGCGGCTGTTTATTGCGCTGTTCGGCGTCGGCGCGGGGCTGACGGTGGTGTGGTACACCGCGATGTTCTATGGCCTCAGCTTCCTGAAATCGGCGGTGCGGCTGGAGGATACTTCGGCGGAAATCATCGTCGGCGTGGTCGCGCTGGTGGGCATGGGTTTCTTCATTTTCTTCGGCAATCTGTCGGACCGGATCGGGCGCAAGCCGTCGATCGTCTGGGGCTATCTGCTGACGCTGCTGTTGCTGTTTCCGGTGTTCTGGGCGGTCAGCGCTTATGGCAATCCGGGCCTTGCCGAAGCCGCACGCCGCGCGCCGGTGGTGGTGTCCGGGCCGGCCTGCAATTTCGATCCGTTCTCGGGCGAGCAGAAATCGAACTGCGGCAAGTTGATTGCCGATCTGGCGGGCGTGGGCGTTGCCTACAGCCTCAGCGAAGCGCCGGCGCTGAACCTGAGCGTTGGCGGCAAGGCGCTGCCGGTCGAGACATACGCCTGGGCCGACAAGGCCGGGCGCGCAAAGCAGTTGCAGCAATGGCTGGGCGAGGCGGGCTATAATCTCGGCAAGGTCAAACTCAGCCTGAAGGACGGTATCGTTATCGGCGCGATCATGCTGGTGCTGATGTTCCTTTCGGGCATGACCTATGGTCCGGTCGCAGCCCTGCTTACCGAGATGTTCCCACCGCATATCCGCTATAGCTCGATGTCGATTCCCTATCACCTCGGTACCGGCTATTTCGGTGGTTTCCTGCCGCTGATCGCCGCCTATATCGTCGCCAAAACGGGCGATCCCTTCGCGGGCATCTGGTATGCCTGGGTGGTGACCCTGGTCGCATTCGGCGTTGCCTGGTGGGGCCTGAAGGGCGGCCCGCCAAAAGAATTCGAACAAGATGCCACCTGAAGCTCCGCAGCCGGCGCTGCGTCTCGAGATTGACCGGGCGGCGCTGGCAGCGAATTGGCGGGCGCTGGACCGGCTGTCAGGTGCGGCCTGCGCGGGCGCGGCGGTCAAGGCCGATGCTTATGGTGTGGGCGCAAGGGCGGCGGTGCCGGTGTTGCGTGAGGCGGGCTGCCGCGATTTCTTCGTGACCTATGCCAGCGAGGCGGCCGATATTCTCGATCTGGCTCCGCCTGAAGAGTTTGCGCTGCTCCACGGACCGCTGCGGGCGAGCGATGCCCAGTGGGCGCAGCAGACCGGCGTTCGGGTGGTGATCAACAGTCTGGAACAGGCGCAGCGCTGGCGCGAGGCCGGCGGCGGACTGTGCGATGTCATGGTCGATAGCGGGATCAACCGGCTGGGGCTGCAGATGGCCGAGCTTGGGCATGACGCGGTTGCCGGGCTCGAAATCGACGTGCTCCATTCGCACCTCGCATCGGCGGACGAGGACACGGATTTCAGCGCGCGCCAGCTTGGCCTGTGGCAACAGGCGCAGCAGATCGTCCCCCACCGCCGGGCCAGCCTGGCCAACAGCGCCGGCATTGTGCTCGGCGCGGCCTATCACGGCCAGCTCACCCGCCCGGGCCTCTCACTTTATGGCGGTGTGCCGCGCGGCGAACTGGCGGGCGAGATCGGCCAAGTCGCGCGGCCAATGGCGGCGGTGATGCAGGTGCGCGAACTCGCGGCGGGCGATACGGTGGGCTATAACCGCAAGTTCACCGCGCCCGGGCCCATGCGCGTCGGCGTCGTCGCGCTGGGCTATGCCGATGGCTATCTGCGCTGCTGGTCGGGCAAGGGCATGGCGCGCTGGCAGGGTGCGGCGCTGCCCTTGCTGGGGCGCGTGTCGATGGACATGACGGTGATCGACCTCGCCGCAGCACCGGCCTTGCGCGAGGGCGACTGGGTCGGCTTCGACTATGCCTTGCCGGAAGCCGCAAAGGCCAGTGGGCTTTCACAATACGAATTGCTCACTCTGCTCGGACAGCGCTTTTCGCGCTGATAGCCGCCTGCATTGCTGCGCAGCAAAGCTTGTGTTGCACCGCCGTTGCTGCACATGCTAACATAGGGTTGAAACAGCTGGAGTGCGGCGGGAATGAGCGATTCTGCGGGCAAGAACGATGATACGGTGATCATCAAGAAATACGCCAACCGGCGGCTCTACAATACCCGCTCATCAAGCTACATCACGCTCGATCACCTGGCGAAAATGACCCGTGAAGGGGTCGAGTTCCAAGTGCTCGACGCCAAATCGGGTTCAGACATCACCCACCAGATCCTCACGCAAATCATCATGGAAGAAGAAGCCGGCGGCGAGCAAATGCTGCCGGTCAGCTTCCTGCGCGATCTGATCCGCATGTATGGCAATTCGATGCAATCACTGGTGCCGCACTATCTCGAAGCCTCGATGACCAATTTCCGCGCCAATCAGTCCAAGCTGACCAAGGCCTTCGAGGAGAGCATGGGCAGTAATCCACTGGCCAAGCTGGCACAGCAGAACCTGGCGATGTTCCGCGCCGCCGCTTCCGCGTTTCTGCCCGGCGGCGAAAAGGATCAGGCGGCAGCCCAGGCCAGCGAAACCCCGGCCAGCGAAACCTCGAACGAACTGGCAGCCCTGCGTGAGCAGATGGCCGAAATGCAGCGCAAGCTCGATTCGCTCGCCAAGTAACCCTTCCGCCACCGTTTCCAATTCTAACGCCTAGCTGAAAGCCTTTCCCTGTGTCCGCAATTCGCCACGCCCTTTCCGTCACCCGCGATGCGGATTTCGCCGTCTGGTATCAGGAAGTTATCGCCGAGGCCGAGATGGCCGAAGAAAGCGGCGTGCGCGGCTGCATGGTGATCAAGCCCTGGGGCTATGGCATCTGGGAGCGCATTCAGGCGTTGATGGACGCGCGGATCAAGGCGGCCGGCGTCGAAAACTGCTATTTCCCGCTGTTCATTCCCTTGAGCTATTTTGAAAAGGAGGCCGCTCACGTTGAGGGCTTCGCCAAGGAAATGGCGGTCGTCACGCACCACCGTCTGATCGCTGACGGCAAAGGCAAGCTAATCCCCGATCCCGAGGCCAAGCTCGAAGAACCGCTGATCGTGCGGCCGACATCGGAGACCGTGATCGGCGCGGCGATGGCGCGCTGGATTCAAAGCTGGCGCGATCTGCCGATGCTGACCAACCAGTGGGCCAACGTGGTGCGCTGGGAAATGCGCACCCGCATGTTCCTGCGCACCAGCGAATTTCTTTGGCAGGAAGGCCACACCGCCCACGCCGACAAGGCCGACGCGATGGAAGAAACCCTGCGCGCACTGGAAATGTATCGCAGCTTTTCCGAAGAGGCGCTGGCGATGCCGGTGATCGCCGGCGAAAAGCCCGAGAACGAGCGTTTTCCCGGTGCGGTTGCAACTTATTCCATCGAAGCGATGATGCAGGACGGCAAGGCGTTACAGGCCGGCACTTCGCATTATCTCGGCACCGGCTTCGCCGAGGCGGCGGGCATCCAGTATCAGGACCGCGAGGGCAAGCAGGCGCTTTGCCACACGACATCATGGGGCGTTTCCACCCGGCTGATCGGCGGCGTCATCATGACCCACGGCGATGACGATGGCCTGCGCGTGCCGCCCGCCATTGCGCCGCAGCAGGTGGTTATCCTGCCGATGCTTCGTGATGATGATGGCGATGCCGCGCTGCTCGCCTATTGCGAAGACCTTCGCCGCGCACTCGCTGCGCAGCAAACGCTTGGCGAGCCGATCCGCGTGCTGCTCGACAAGCGGCCTGGCAAGGCGACGCAAAAGCGCTGGGCATGGGTCAAAAAGGGCGCGCCGCTGATCCTCGAAATTGGCGGGCGCGATGCGGCGGGCGGCCAGGTCTCGGTGTTGCGCCGCGACCGGCTGTGGCGTCAGGATGCCAAGCCCAATTTTATCGGCCAGGCCAAGGACGATTTCCTTGCCAATGCCGCCAGCGAACTCGAAGCCATTCAGCGCGCGCTGCATACCGAAGCAACCGCGCGCCGCGATACCAATATCGTCCGCGATGTGACCAGTTTCGATGCACTCGCCGCGCACTTCAGCGAAGATGCTCACTATCCTGGTTGGGTCGAACTTGGCTGGTCGCGGCCCACCGGCGCGGAGCTGGAGGCAGTCGTCACCAAGCTGAAAGCGCTCAAGCTGACTATCCGCAACACGCCGATGCAAGGCGATGCGGCGCAAGGCACCTGCATTTTTACGGGGCAGCCCGCACAGGAACGGATATACGTTGCGCGATCATATTAATGGGCGCGCTCATATTAGGTCGCACTCATATTGAAGGGGATCTGACAATGCTGGACGCAATCAGGCATGGCCTCGGCAACCTGACACCATTTCGGGCCGCGATTCCCGCCAGTCGTTCTGGTATTATGTCCTGTTCGTCTACATCGCCACGACCCTGTTCTCGATGGTGGCGATGATCCCGGCCATGGTCGAAATGTTCGGCAATATCGTCGATGCGGCCAAGGCTGGCGGCTCTCAGGAGGTGGCGCAGCAGACCGTCGCAAATTCGATGACCAGCATGTTCGGTTCGGTCGGCTGGGTCAGTATGGCAGTGGGCGCGGGATTCATCGTGCTGCTGGGCGCCAGCGTGGTGCGCCGATTGCATGATAGTGACATGTCCGGCTGGTGGGCGCTGTTGCCGGGGGCAATTCAGGCATTGAGCATAGCGCAGATGCCGGCGCAGATGGCGGCAATCACGGCGGCCATCTCCAATCCTGCCGCTATGAATGATTCCACCGCGATGTACCGCGCGCAAGGCCCTGCCAGTTTGCTCGGCTGGGTGGCTATTGGCCTGGTGATCTGGTTCGGAGTGCGCAAATCGAGCCCCGGTGCCAATAGCTACGGCGACGCGCCGGCTAGCTTCTGAGCCATGCGTCGCCGGCTTCTTTCCGCGCTGCTCGTTCTGGCGCTGCCTGGGCCGGCGCTGGAAGCGACATCGCCGTGGCGGCCCGATCAGCCGGTGGGCGAAGTGTCCGAAGCGCGCCTCAAGGCCGATGTCGAGGCGATGGCAGGCTTCGGCACGCGCCACACGCTGTCCAGTCAGGACGATCCGCAGCGCGGCATCGGCGCCGCGCGGCGCTGGGGCGAGGCGCGGTTTCGTTCGATCTCAGCCGAATGCGGCGGCTGCCTGATCATCGCGCTGCCCGAGGCTATGGTCAGCGGTGCGCGCATCCCGGTGCCCACGCGGCTGGTCGATGTTATCGCCATCCAGAAAGGCAGCGAGCGGCCGAATGAAGTGGTAATCGTTCAGGGCCATATCGACAGCCGGGCTTCGAACGAGATGGATGCCGCCAGCGATGCGCCCGGTGCCAATGACAATGCCTCCGGATCGGCGCTGGTGATCGAGGCCGCGCGCGTGCTCTCGCGCCGCCGCTATCCCACCACCGTCGTCTTTGCTCTGCTCTCAGGCGAGGAGCAGGGGCTGCACGGCGGCAAGCTGCTCGCGGACTGGGCCAAGGCGCAGGGCTGGACAGTCAAGGCCGTGCTCAACAACGATATTGTTGGCGGGTCGAGAGGCTCGGACGGACTGGTGGACAATACCCACGTTCGCGTTTTTTCCGAAGGCCCGCGCAGCGATGCCTCTGCTGCCACTCGCGCCGCCGCGCGGCGGTTTGGCGGCGAGAATGACAGCCCCTCGCGCAGCCTCTCGCGCTTTATCGCTGGAGTGGCGCAAAAGCAGGGCGGGCTCGCCGTGCGGCAGATCTGGCGCACTGACCGGATGGGGCGGGGCGGGGACCATATTCCCTTCCTCGACGCCGGGCTGCCGGCGATCCGCTTTTCGGCCGCCATCGAGGACTATGAGCACCAGCATCAGGACGTGCGGCGCGAAAATGGCGTGAAATTCGGCGACACGGCAGACGAGATGGACTTCGCCTATCTGGCAAAGGTCACCCGGCTCAATGTTGCGGTGCTCGATGCGCTGGCCCAGGCGCCGATACCGCCGGCAGTCACGCTTGCCGCGGCAGTTTCCGCCGATACCACGCTCAGCTGGAAGCACACGGTCGGCTCGGGCTCCTATCGCATCTATCGCCGCGCCACTGACGCGCCCGAATGGGGCCGGGCCACTGGTGGGCTGATGATGCTCTCTGGCCTCGCGCCGCGCGCTGGCGACGAGCTGAGCCGCACTTTCAAAGGAGTGCGCGGCGACGACTGGATTTTCGGCGTCAGCGCGGTCTCGCACGATGGCCACGAAAGCCCGATTGCCTCAGCGGTGCCCGGCGGCGCTTTTGGCCCGATTGAGTAGCGCTATTTGTCCAGCGCCATTTCCGCGCGGTAGGCATCAATACTGATCGGCCGCCCGAGAAATTCTGACACCATTTGCGCGGCCGGCTTCGATCCGCCGGGTTGCAGGATAAGCCGGCGATAGCGGTCAGCCGTTGCGCGATCGCGCAGGCCGTGGGCCTTGAACTGCGTGAACATGTCGGTCGCGATGACCTTGGACCAGCGATAGGTGTAATAAACGGCGCTGTAGCCGTTGAGGTGGCCGAACGCGTCCTGGAACTGTGACCCCTCAATCAGCGGAACCAGGCTGTATTGCGCTTGCAGTCGCCTGACTTCGACACCCAGATCAGCCGGGGCGGGGGCCTGATGCAGTCGCAGCGAAATGTTGGACAGCCCTAGCTGGCCCATATCCACCATCCCGCTGTTGAAATAGCGCGCGGCGTTCATCTTGTCGACCAGCTCGCGCGGGATAGTGTTACCCTGGGCATCGCGGGCAAAACGCTTCAAGGTGTCGTAATCATAGACCCATTCTTCGAGCATCTGCGAAGGTGCCTCGACGAAATCGCGTTCAGTGGCGACGCCGCCAATGCCAGCCCAGCGCTGCGCCGGGCTGAACATGGCATGCAGCAGATGGCCGAACTCGTGCAGGAACGAGGTCACATCACCATGTTCCATCAGCCCGGTCGAATGATCGCCGGCTGGCAGGTTCATCACCAGCACCGAAACCGGCAGCGCCCTGCCGGCAATGCCCTTGCGCAACGTCACATGGTTGCCGTGGCTGAATTTGCCCGGCCGGGGGTGCATATCGAGATAGAACCGGCCGATCACTTTGCCGCCGTCTACGACTTCGTAGGCTTCAACCGAAGGGTCCCATACCGGGGTGTTCCAGTGGCGGAACTGCACGCCGAACAGATCCTGCGAAAGTTCGAGGATGCCATCGCGGACATTGTTGTAGGCAAAGTATTTGCGCGCTTCCTGCCGGTCATAGGAATAAAGTGACTTCTGGACCTGTTGGTTCAGCCAGCCATTCGCCCATGGATCGATGCTCGTGGCATCCGGGCGTATGGTCTTGAGCAGGGCCAGCTTCTTGGTATAATCGCGTTCCGCCGCCGGCCGTGCGGCTTCGGCCATTTCGGCCATCAGCGTTTCGACTTTGGCGGGGGTATCCAGCATCTTGTCTTCCAGCGTCAGGGCCGCATGGCTGGGCCGGCCCAGCAGGCCAGCGATCTGTGCGCGCAGATCCAGCATCCGCCGCAAGGGCACTTCGTTTTCGGGATAGGCGCGCGTGTTGTCAGCCAGCAGCAGCCGCCGGCGCAGCGCATCGCTCGCGGCATAGGCCATCACCGGATTGAGATCGGGGTAGTCAGTCGAGATGGTCACCTTGCCATCCGCGCCCGGCTTGTGCGCCGCGATATAGTCAGCTGGCAGCCCTTCGAGTTCGGCCGGATCGGCAGTGACGGTCCTGCGGCCATTGGCGATATTGGTGTCGAACTGCGCGGTAGCCTTGGAAAGTTCTCCCAGAAGCCCCTGAATCTCCGCGCGTTTGGCAGGATCGCTGGCAATGCCTGAGCGCTCGAAGTCAGCGAGCGTGCGCGTCAGATAGAGCTTCGTTGCGGCATCCGCCCGACCGGTGGGAATCGCCTTCAGCCGGTCATAGATCGGGCGTGACAGTCCGATCCGGTTGCCGAGATCGTCCATGCGCGTTTCGCATTCGCTGCCGGCCTTGCGGCGTGCCTCGTCGGCCATGACCTGACGATAGAGCACCGCATCGCCCGATGCTGCCCACACCAGGTTGATGATATCGTCATAGCGCTGAAGCGTGCGTGAAAGGCTTGCCGGGCCGCGCTCGGACTCAAGCTCGCGTTGGCGGCGCTCGATTTCGGCGATCTGGCGATCACAGATGGCCGTGATCGCTGCCGCATCCCCGACATCGGCACGAACTGGCGCGATGAAGCGATCGATCGGCAGCGCGCGGGCTGCGGCGGGAACGGCGCTGCTGCCGGCGAGCAGGGCGGCGAGGCATATCTTGCGGAACACTGTCGGAATCCTTCACCAGATGGGTTTCGCTAAGCAACCTAGGTCACTGTCCTCGCCATGGCAATCGTGGCTTGACGTTGTCTTTGGCAGCCAATGCGGCCAAGGCAGGCGAATGCCCAGCTCACCCAAAACCGCACCCGGCCTGCCAAGCGCAAAGCAGATCGTCGCTTTCATCGCCAGTTCACCCACGCCTGCCGGAAAACGCGAGATTGCGCGCCATTTCGGCTTGCAGGGGCACGAGAAGATCGCGCTCAAGGCGCTGCTCCAGGACATGGCCGAAGAAGGTCTGATTGACGGCAAGAAGACCGCGTTTCACCGCATGGGCGGCGTGCCACGTGTGACTGTGCTGCGCGTTGTCGCCATCGAGGATGGCGAGGCGATTGCGGTTCCCGACAACTGGGCGCCCGATGAAGCGACTGCGCCGCCGCGTTTGCGCCTGGTTGAGCGCGGCAAGAATTCCGCGCTGAAAGCCGGCGACCGGGTGCTCGCGCGAACAGAGGAAGCCGGAACCGGCTGGCTGGCGCATCCGATGAAAAAACTACCTGCGCGCGAAGAACAGCTGCTGGGCGTGGTCGAGTTCGATGGAGCGGGCAAGCCGTGGCTTGCGCCGGTCGACAAACGGGTGCGGAGCAGCACGGCGATAACCGATCTTGGCGGCGCGGAGGCGGGCCAGCTGGTGCTTGCCGAGCCCGCCGGGCGCTCCGCACGCGCCGGGGTCAAGGTGACCGAGGTGCTGGGCGATCCGCTGGCCCCGCGCGCTTTCAGTCTGATTGCCATTCACAAGCATGGCATCCCCACGGTGTTTACCGAAGCGGCGCTGGCCGAGGCGGAACTGGCGGCGAAATTGCCGCTTAGCCCGGACAAGCGCGAAGATCTGCGGCACCTTCCCATCGTTGCCATCGATCCTGTCGATGCCCGCGATCATGACGATGCGATCTGGGCCGAACCGGATGGAGAAGGCGGCTTCCGCGCGCTGGTCGCCATCGCTGACGTCTCGTTCTATGTGCGCCCGGGCGGCGAGGTTGACCGCGAGGCGCGCGTGCGCGGCAATTCGGTCTATTTCCCCGACCGCGTCGTGCCGATGCTGCCGCACGTGCTCAGCTCGGACGTCTGCTCGCTCAGCGCCGGCAAGGACCGCGCGGCGATGGCCTGTCATCTGACGATTGATGCGGGGGGGCGGGTGACTGCGTGGCGCTTCACCCGCGCGATTGTGCGGATTGCCGAAGTGATTGCCTATGAGGAAGCGCAAGCGCGGATCGACGCGGGTGATGCAGGCGAAAACCTTCAGAACCTGTGGGCCTGCTGGCGCGCGCTCACCAAGGCCCGAAATGACCGCGACCCGCTGGCGCTGGATATGCCCGAACGGCGCGTGGTTCTGGATGAACAGGGCCGCATTGCCGAAATCGCCCTGCGGACCAGCCTCGATGCCCACCGCGTGGTCGAGGATTTCATGATCGCCGCCAATGTCGCGGCGGCCAAAGCGCTGGAGAGCAAGGCCTCGCCAGTGGTCTATCGCATCCACGAGCCGCCGAGCCGCGAGAAATTGATTGCGCTGAAGGATTACCTTTCGACCTTCGATATGAAGCTGGCGATGGGTCAGGTGATCACCCCCGGCCTGTTTAACCGCATGCTGAAAGATGTGGCGGATGAGACTGAAAAAGCGCTGATTATGGAGGCAGTGCTGCGCAGCCAGACGCAGGCTTATTACGGCCCGCGCAATGCCGGGCATTTCGGACTGGCGCTGGGCTCCTATGCGCATTTCACCTCGCCGATCCGCCGCTATGCCGATTTGCTGGTCCACCGCGCGCTGGTCGATGGCTTCCATCTTGAGCAGCCTGCGCCCGGCGGTAATCTTAAGCCGGGCTCAGGCCTGTCGGACCGCGACCGGGATGACCTCGGCAAAGTCAGCGAAGCGATCAGTGCCGCCGAGCGCCGCGCCATGGCCGCCGAGCGCGATACGATCGATCGCTATGTCGCGGCATGGCTGTCGGTGCGTGTTGGCGAGGTTTTCGACACGCGGATCACCGGCGTGCTGAAATTCGGCTTCTTCGCCACCATTATCGGCCTCGGCGGCGATGGGCTGGTGCCGGTGTCGATGCTCGGTGATGAGCGGTTTCACTATGACGAGAAGGCACGAGTGCTCGCCGGCGAAAACAGCGGCACGTCCTATGCCGTGGGCGACCGGCTGCGGCTGCGGCTGGCGGAGGCCAATGCGCTGACCGGCGCGCTGAAATTCGAGCTGGAAGAAGGCGGCGGCCGGATCGAGCCGCGCGGGCGGGCGCCGAATGGAAAGGCCTCGCCGATTAAGCGCAAGGGCGGGCATCTGGTTGGCCGGCGCGGCAGGCCGGCCAATGTGCGGCATCAAGGGCGGGGGAAGTAGCGCTTAGCTGTTGTTGGGCTTGCGCCTCACGCAGCGCAGGTCGCCCGGATTTTCTGCCGCGTCGATCAGCCGGACGAAGCCCGCCGACATGCGCTTGTAGCGTTTGCCGCGAAGGGGCCCGCCGGTCATGGTCAGGTCTTCACCGGCAAGTAGATAGCTGCCCATCGCGCCGCCCGCGCGATAGCTGGAGGCATTGACCACGGTAAAATCCTCGTCTGGCACGCGCAGACCCGCTGGCCCGGTCACATCGCCGGGCAGTTCACACTGATAGTCGCCAATCGGCAGCGTTTCGAGATCGCCTCCCGGCGCGGCTGCCAGTGGCGCGGCGAGCAGCAGTCCAAAAGCCATCCAGGGCTGCGCCAAGCGTGATTGCCACACGCGCCGCCCCGCGCTAAGGGCGCCTCTCTTCGGCCATGGGCCAGAAAATCCGATCTTTCTCACTGAAGGCAACCCCCATGAAGATTAGCGGTGTCGACATCCGTCCGGGCAACATTCTCGAATACGAGAAAGGCATCTGGAAAGTCGCCAAAACCCAACACACACAGCCCGGCAAGGGCGGGGCGTTCATGCAGGTCGAAATGAAGAACCTGATCGACGGACGCAAGACTAATGTGCGCTTTCGCAGCCAGGACACGATCGAACGCGTCCGGCTCGACACCAAGGACTTCCAGTTCCTCTATGTTGATGGCAACAACCTCGTGTTCATGGATCAGGTGAACTACGAACAGATCAACCTCCCTGCCGACCTCATCGGCGATGCCGCCGCTTTCCTGCAGGACGGCATGGAAGTGACACTTGAAATGTATGATGAACGGCCGATCTCGGTCGCGCTGCCCGAACAGGTCGAGGCGACGATTGTTGAGGCCGACGCGGTGGTGAAGGGGCAAACCGCCTCTTCCAGCTTCAAGCCGGCCATCCTCGATAACGGCGTGCGCGTGATGGTGCCGCCGCATATCGGCGCGGGCACGCGGATCATCGTCGATGTCTATGAGCGCACATACGTCGGCAAAGTGAGCTAAGCCCCGACCCATGGCAATTTCCGGTATCATCCGCATCATGGAAAAGGCCGCGCGCAAGGCCGGCCAGCGCCTCCGCCGCGATTTCGGCGAAGTCGAGCATTTGCAGGTCAGCCGCAAGGGCCCGGCAGATTTCGTCTCAAAGGCGGATCAGGCTTCCGAGCGCACGCTTTATGACGAACTGCTCGCCGCGCGGCCCGACTGGGGCTTCGTGCTCGAAGAGGGCGGGGTGATCGAGGGCGATCCCGACAAGCCGCGCTGGATCATCGATCCGCTCGATGGTACGTCGAACTTCCTTCACGGCATCCCGCACTTCGCCATTTCCATCGCCGCGCAAGAGCGCAAGCCCGATGGCAGTGGTTGGGGCGATGTGATTGCCGGCCTCGTCTATCAGCCGATCACAGACGAGAGCTTCTGGGCCGAAAAAAACCGCGGCGCCTGGCAGCAGGACAAGCGCCTGCGCGTTTCGGGCCGCCGCCGGCTGGATGAAAGCCTGATCGCCACCGGCATTCCGTTCGCCGGCGCTGGCGATCCGAAGCAGTGGACCGCGATCTACAACGCGCTGGCGCCCCAGGTGGCCGGCATTCGCCGTTTTGGCGCCGCCGCGCTCGATCTCGCCTGGGTTGCCGCCGGTCGATATTAAGGCTTCTGGGAAAGCGGGCTCAAGTCCTGGGATACCGCCGCCGGCTGCCTGCTGGTGCGCGAGGCCGGCGGCTTCGTCACCGATTGGCGCGGTCGCTCACTCAGCATTTGCGATGCCGAGGTGCTGGCAGGCAACGATGCAGTGCATTCGCGCATGCACAAGCTGGTGGCCGAGACACTGAAGGCCTGAGCGCGGCGGCGGGGCCTTTCTGAACAAGTCTGCTTGAACCGCAGGCATTGCCCCGCTAAGCGCGCTCACTCGCACAGTGCCCCTGTGGCGGAATGGTAGACGCGAACGACTCAAAATTGCGTTTGGCCTAAGAAAAATAGCCAAAAACTCCGCAAAACCAATGCTTTGAGCAAGGTCGAGACTCCAAAAAAGACTTACACAAGTCTTACACACTTTGGAGTTTTACACAGTGCCCACAGAGAGCCATTTGCTGATGGACGGAGCGCTTCACGTCTATCGGCGTGAGGGGAGCCGCTTCTGGCAGTGCGCGACCTACCTCGGCAGCCGCAATCACCGGCAGACGACCAAGGAGGTCAGCCTTGCCGCTGCCAAGGATTTCGCGCGCGACTGGTATATGGAGCGATGCGTCGAGGACCGTCAGCGCCGCCGCGGCGGCGTCTCTTTGCTGAACGGCTCCGTCCAGCCTGTTATCGCCGAACCCGGCCCGCTTGTGGAGAGCCGTCGCCGGCAAAAGCCGACCGGCCCGAGTTTCGAGGACGCCGCCACGGCCTTCACCAATGAGTTCGAGGTCATCACCCTAGGCGAACGCAACGCCGGATATGTCGCATCGAAGTCCGACATCGTCCGCGTTCATCTCTTGCCGTTCTTTGGCGATACGGCGCTTGAAGACATCACGGCCGGCAAGGTGCAGGAGTATCGGCTTCATCGCCAGACATCGCGGATCGACGCAAAGACCGGCAAGCCGAAGAAACCGGCCCGCGCGACCTTGCACGGCGAGATCGTCACGCTGCGTCAGATATTGAAGACCGCCAATCGCAAGGGTTGGATTCCGGCAATCCCGGATATGTCCGCGCCCTACAAGACGTCCGGCAAGGTGGAGCATCGAGCCTGGTTCTCGCCCGAGGAATACAAGATGCTCTACGAGGCGACGCGCGAGCGGGCGAAGAATCCGCCCAAGCCGCGCTGGCGCGAAGTCTGCGAGACGTT
>JANOBA010000201.1:0-3832 GCA_031411415.1 Novosphingobium sp. | reverse complement strand
CCCGCATTGTTGATCAGGATATCGATCCGGCCAAATTCAGCGGCGACAGCCTCCATCAGCGCCTTGGCCTGATCGGCCTTGCGCACATCAGTCGGCACCGCCAGCGCGCGGCGCCCGGTCTCGCGGATGCGCGCGCAGGCTTCTTCCAGTTTTTCCGCCCGCCGCCCGCAAATCGCCACATCCGCGCCGCGCCTTGCCAGCAGGATCGCGGTCGTGCGGCCAATGCCGGTGCCGGCCCCGGTAACCACGGCAACTTTGCCGGTGAGATCGAATTCGGCGAGCATCACCACCTCCTGCGGCGCTGACAGCCGCGCACCCGGTCGGCCAGTTCCTTCGCGCGCTCTGCCGGCGTCACCACCGGCGTGTCGGTGGGCAAATGCGCGCGCAAATCGGCGAGCTTGACCCGGGTCAGGGTCGGCGTTGGGCAGCTGTCGCAATCGTACCAGCGGCCATAGATCGTGCCCTGCTTGTAGCCCGCCGTATCGAGCCAGTTGGGCACACCCGGATCGCTGAGCGCCAGCACCGCGCGAAACTTTCCGTCGCTGCTGATTTTGGCAAAGTGCCCGTTGGTGCTGGAGAGCCGGTAAACATATTCGAGAGCGTTGAAATAGGGATCGTTGAGCTGGAAATTCCAGTAATGCCGCTGTGCGGGAAGCTCGGTCTCGATGATCAGCGCTTCGTCTTCCTCCAGCTCGAACACGGCGGGGATATAGACCTGCTTTGACAACGCCCCGCTCAGCTTCTGGGGCTGGAAGACGTTCACCCCGACATCGGCTTTCACCTGGTTCTGCATCCAATAGAACAGCTTCTGTGCGGCCACCGGCATTGCTGCCATCAGCTTTATCCGCTCAAGGATCTGTTCGGGCGAAAGGCGCGGCTTGGGGCCAACCGGCGAGAGGCATTCAATCGACATCACCGGGTCCACTTCGGTGGTCCAGTCATACGAGCGATAGCGCGTCATCAGGCTGGTCGCACCGGGCTTGATCGCCAGCCAGTCGCCGCTGTAGCCCGCCGGGCGCTCCTGACTGAGCAGCACTTCGAAGTTGCCATCCGCATCCAGCGTAAGCCCCCGGTCATCGATGTCGGCATAGCGCGCGCCGGTGTGATCTACCTCGCCGGGAAGGCCGGGCAGCGCCCCTTGCGTGTTGATCAGCAGCATCTTCACCGTGCCCCGGTTGCCCGAGAGGCGATAGGTCAGGTCATCGCGCACCGGGCAATAGAGGTAGATGTCGTCCGGATTGGGCTGGAGTGTGAAAACCGGGTTCCACAACGGTGCCCAGTCGGGATGCTCCGGCGACGCATGAAAGAACGCGAAATAGCCGTAGGAAAACTGCATCATGATCTGGCGATAAACGTCGGCGCGGTATTCCGGGTCATCTGGCCGCCAGGTGTTGGCAATCTCGTCAACCGCAGCTTCCAGCGGCGCCAGATAATCAAACAGGGGCGCTATTGCAGTGCTCATGGCATTTGCTCCTCTCGCGCGGTAACGCCTCTTTTGACGGTTTTATGGCGTGACTCGCTTGGCTAGATGGTAACCACTATCTAAGCTGGGTGCAAATCAAACGGGAGACGGAATCATGATTGGCGAAGATCTGCTCGATCTGGACGGACAAGTGGCGCTGGTGACGGGCGCAGGGCAAGGCGCCGGGCGCGGGATCGCGCTGGAGTTGGCGCGGCACAATGCGGGCGGCATTGCGGTCAACGATTTTGTGCGCGAGCGCGCCGAGGCCGTGGCGGAGGAAATTCGCGCGCTTGGGGTGAAGGCTGTGGCGGTGCCGTTCGATGTCTGCGATCTTGAGGCCATCCGCGCTGCCGAAAGGGCGATCACCGCCGAGCTTGGCGCAGCGACGATCCTGGTCAACAACGCTGGAATGGCCGGACCGAACGTGCAGATGGGGCTGGGTAAGATGTTCTGGGAGGAAGACCCCGCCGAATGGGACAAGTATCTCGGCACCAACCTTTATGGCGTGTTCAACTGTTGTCATGCGCTGATCCCCAACATGGTCGCGGCGGGGCGCGGCCGCATCGTCACTATCGTCTCCGACTCAGGGCGTACCGGCGAGCCGCGACAGGCGGTTTATTCGGCAGCCAAGGCCGGCGCGGCGGGCTTCGTGCGCTCGATCGCCAAGGAGCTTGGGCGCCATGGCGTCACCAGCAATGCCATCTCGCTTTCAACCCTGCGCCCGCCGATGTCCGATGATCAGATGGCTGAATTCATGGCCACCGACCGCGCCAAGGCGCAGATGGCGCGCTATGTCATCCGCCGTTATGGCAAGGCGGACGATGTCGCCGCGCTGACCACCTTCCTGTGTTCGGATGCCGCCAGCTGGATCACCGGGCAGACATATCCGCTCAACGGCGGCTACAGCATGGCGCAATGAGGTTACCCAATAAATTAGATTGACGAATCCGCGCGCTCCTTCAAGCTTGTCTGAACTGATTTTCGGGAGATTTTAATGCCATCCCCAGCCTTCCATGCCCCGCGCAGCGTTGCAGACGCGGTTGCGCTGCTCGCGGCCGATTCTGGCGCGCGGGTGCTCTCCGGCGGCACGGACTTGATCGTTCAGCTGCAATCCGGTCGCATTGCGCCATCCGCTGTGGTCGATCTCAAGCGCGTTACCGGGATGATGGGGGTGCGCAGCGAAGCCGGCGCCTTCATCATCGGCGCGGCGACGCCCTGCACGGCGCTGAAAGCCGACAAGGCGCTGGTCGCGGCCTGGCCGGGCGTGGTCGAGGCGGCAAACCTGATCGGCTCGGTGCAAGTGCGCAACCGTGCGACCATGGCGGGCAACCTCTGCAATGCCTCGCCGGCGGCTGACAGCGTGCCGGCGCTGGTGGCTGCGGGTGCGACTTGCGTGATCGCCGGGCCGGGCGGCAGCCGCGAGGTTCCCGTCGCAGCAATCACGCTCTCGCCGGGCAAGACTTCGCTCGCACCGGGTGAATTCGTCACCGAAATCCGACTTCCGGCAAGGCCGCAGGGCGGCGGCGATGCCTACCTGCGCTCGATCCCGCGCACCGAAATGGATATCGCCGTAGTCGGCGCGGGCGCTGCATTGGTGATTGATGGCTCGGGCACCTGCACCGCGGCGCGGATTGCCCTGGGCGCAGTTGCGCCAACGGTGTTGCTGGTGGAAGCCGCCGGAGCCGCGCTGGTCGGGAGCAAGCTCGATGCCGCCGCGATGGATGCCATGGCAGAGGCCGTGCGCGCCGCCTGCCGGCCGATCAACGACAAGCGCGGCACCGCCGCATACCGCACGGCAATGGCGGCCATTCTGGCAAAACGCGTAGTCGGAATCGCGGCCAAACGCGCAGGAGCAAGCGCATGAGCAAGATGATGATTACCGCCAATATCAATGGCGACAGCACCGAATTTCTGGCCGAACCGGGCGATACCCTGCTCGGCATGCTGCGCGGCGAGCTGGGCCTCACTGGCTCCAAGCAGGGCTGCGGATCGGGTGATTGCGGCGCCTGCACCGTGATGATGGATGGCGAGATGGTCTGCTCGTGCCTGGTGCTCGCCGCCGAGATCGAAGGGCGCAGCATTTCGACCATCGAATCGGTGGCCGAGGGCAGCCAGCTCCATCCCGTGCAGCGCAAATTCCTTGAGCACGGCGCACTGCAATGCGGCTTTTGCACGCCGGGCTTCATCGTGGCGGCCAAGGCGCTGCTCGATCATAACCCCGATCCCACGGAGAGCGAAACGCGCTATTGGCTGGCGGGGAATCTCTGCCGCTGCACCGGCTATGACAAGATCGTGCGCGCGGTGATGGATGCCGCCGCCGAGATGCGCCAGCGCCGCCTCGGCAATCGCCGGGCTGGTCGCGGCAACCGC
>JANOBA010000200.1:0-5087 GCA_031411415.1 Novosphingobium sp. | reverse complement strand
GTAATCCAGATGCAGCGCGTGGCTCGGCATCTTGAGGTTCCACGTGCCAGGCGCTTTGTGTTGCAGCGCCTGCAGAAACTTCTTGTGCCAAGCATAGGCGCTGGTCATGTCCGCAGACAAGATAAACTCGCGATATTTGGGCAGGATGCCCTTGCTTTCGATCATTAGCGTTTTGAAATCGTGCGCCAAAAACCAGACGCATTCGTGCGGGTAAACCGGTGAGCTGCGATAGATCACACCCGCCTCGGGATGGGCTTTGAGCATGGCGGCGTGGGCATCCAGCTTGGCCTGAACGCGCGGGTTATTGGTCAGCTCGGCGGTCGAAACCGGCGGGATCGGATCGTCGATTTCCCATTCCAGCGGCGAGCGTCTCGCGGGATCGGCGGCGAGCAGGTTCGACATCAAGGTGGTTCCGGTGCGCGGCACACCCATCACAAAAACCGGGCGCTCGATGGGCCGCTCCAGCAATTCGGGGTTGGCCTGAAGATAGCCCCAGACCTTGAGGCGATCGCTGAGATACTTGAGGCAATCGCCCCGCACGCGTTCAATGCCGGCGTCGAGATAGAGCCCCTTGGCGATGCCGTCGTTGAAATCCTCGACGAACACATCGAGGCCTTCACGATACGAATCGCAGTCGAAAGAGCTGACTCCGGTATCATTGTGCGCCTGATCGATCAGCGCATTGGCATTGAGCGGCGTGGCCATGCTTGTTTTACTCTGTCCCGGTCGTGAATTCTTGTGCGCCGAATAGCCTGCATGGCGCACCACTTGGCAATGCAGTTCACCAGCGCATGCAGGCCAATCTATCGCGATCAAGCCATTACCCGCCCGGCGAATGCTCCTTGCGCTGCAAGCTGCCGGCCTGGCGCTGGCGGAAATGGCTGGGGCTGGTGCCGACCGCGCGGCGAAAGGCATAAGTGAAGCTGGAGGGCGACGAGAAACCCATGGCGAAGGCAATGGTCTTGACGCTTTCGCCCTCGGCCAGAAACCGTTTGGCGCGCTCCATGCGGCGCTGCTCCACATAGTCGCCGATTGAACAGCCCCGGCTTACCTTGAAGCCGCGGGTCAGCTGGCGCACCGATTGGCTGCACAGGTCAGCAAGCTCACCCAGCGAGGGCGCGGCGGGGCTGGCGCTGAGGCGCTCATCGATCAGCCGCAGTCGCCAGCCGGCCAGCCCGCCCGTTGCCGGTCGTTCGTCACGCTCAAGATAAAAGCGGGCCAGTTCGATGGCCAGTTCGCCGCCCAGGTGGGCAAACATCCGGTCGCGGGCCAGGGCTGGATAGCGCACCTCTTCCGTCAGCCGGAACAGCAAGGCACGGATGCGGGCATTGGTGATATCCAGCGTTGCGGCCAGCTTGGGATCGCTCCACTGTGGCTCCTCGCCGACGATTTCCGCGATGGCCTGCGGTGCGATGCGGCACACAATCGACAGTTGGCGGCCGCTGTCGCCGCGAAACTGCAACTGCTCGCCGGGCGGCACTAGGAATATGTCGCCGAGCCGCTCGAACCGGTTCGAGCCCCAGCGCAGCCGATAGCAGGCGCGGGCATTGAGCGGGCGCGGGGTGAGGCACATGTTGATCTGATAATGCTGCTCCGGGGCCACCAATGTGTCGGTCGGCGCCGGGATGTTGAAACGCACAAGCTGCGCCGAGAACAGCGGGCTGTTGAATTCGGCATCAACCGTGATGGTCGGCGTTTCGCTGATCACTGCATTGTGTCCCTGAATAAACGCTATGGCTTGAATTCTATATCGAGCAAGCTTGCGGCGCAAGCCGCTTGGGCCAAAACATCCAGCCAGCAAGGGCGCCCCATATGAAAGGTGTTGCCCGGTTTCTGGGACATTGGAGGATTGCATGGCGAAGGGCCTGTTTGATTGCACTGGCAAAGTCACGTTGGTTACTGGCGGCAACGGGGGGATCGGCCTCGGCTTCGCTTTGGGCTGTGCCAAAGTGGGCGGCGATATCGCCATCTGGGCACGCAATCCCGAAAAGAACGCGGCGGCCAAGGCGGAATTGCTCAGCGCGGGCGCGGGCCGGGTTGAAACCTACATCGTCGATGTTTCCTCCGAACAGGCGATCATCGATGGCTATGCCCAGCTGATGGCCGATTTCGGCCGGGTCGACTGTGTTTTCGCCAATTCAGGCGCCTCACCGCGTTATGACTCGGTGTTCGACATGCCCAGCGACCACTGGTTCGAATTCCAGAAAACTGCACTGCACGGCGCATTTTTCACCCTGCGCGAAGGCGCCCGCCACATGAAGGCGCGGGCCGAAGCCGGCGAGCCGGGCGGCAGCCTGGTCGCCTGCGGTTCGGGCTCGCTCTATCAGGGCCTGCCCGGCAAGATGGAATATGCCGGCTCCAAATGCGCAGTGGCCGGCGTGATCCGCTGCCTCGCGGTCGAGCTTGGCGAGTTCGGCATCCGCGCCAATGTCGTTGCGCCCGGCCTGATCATGACGCCGATGATGGGGCCGGCTGACGGTCCGGCGGTGCAATATCTGACTGCGCAGTATGCCCCGCAGACGCCGATGAAACGCGTCGGCTATCCCGCTGATTTTGAGGGCATCGGTGCCTATCTGTGCTCCGATGCCTCCTCGTTTCTGAGCGGCCAGACCATCTACATCGATGGCGGCTACATGATCCGCCCTTAAGGGGCCCGGCCAATTTGGGAGAGAGACGATGAAACTGCTCAACATTCACGGCGTCGGCGATGTCCGCCTCGATGACTATGCCCGCCCCGCCGCCGGCCCCAAGGATATTGTGGTCAAAATGAAGGCTGTGGGGATCTGCGGCAGCGATCTCAGCTATATCAAGTTCGGCGGGATGTCGCGCAATGCCGATGGCACCACCGCGCTTGGCCATGAGGGCGCCGGCGAGGTGATCGAGGTCGGCGCGGACGTGGTCGATATTCTGCCGGGCCAGCAGGTGGTCATCAACGGCATGATGACTCCCAGCGATGTCGGCAACGGTGGCCCGGAAGGCTGCTTCACCGAAGAGCTGCTGGTCCGCGAGGCGCGGTTGGGAGATTCGATCCATGTCATTCCCGACGGCATTCCCTATGATGTCGCAGCGCTTTGCGAGCCGCTGGCAGTGGCCATGCACGGGGTTAACCGGGCCGAAGTAAAGGCGGGGGACAAGGTCGTAGTGTTCGGTTGCGGGCCGATTGGCCTGGGCATGATCCTGTGGCTGGTCGACCGGGGAGTAACCGATCTGGTCGCGCTTGACCTTGCGCCTGAGCGCCGCGCGCGGGCGTTGGCACTGGGCGCGCGCGCCGCGCTTGATCCCACCCAGTGTGATCTTGATGCAGAGCTGCGCAAACTGCACGGCGAAGTGCCCAGCTATGGCCGGGTTGGCGTCGGCACCGATGCTTTCATCGATGCGGCGGGCGCACCCAATATCCTCACCGACGTAATCATGATGGCCAAGTGGCACGCGCGTCTGGTGGTTACGGCGGCCTATATGCGCCCCATCGAATTCCCGGTTGGCCGTATGCTCACCAGCGAGATGACCATCACCACCGCAGTTGGCTATCCCACCGAATTCCCCGATGTGCTTGCCGCAATGCCGCGTCTGAAGGACAAGATCGCCACGTTGATCAGCCACCGCGTGCCGTTCGATGAGGTGCTCGACGGATTGCAGATGGCGGCTCGTTCCGATTCCGCCAAGGTCATGGTGCACATGGACGGCGCAGGCGCATGAGCGAGGAAAAGCCGACCCCGCTGGCAAATCTGGTCCGCGCTGGCGACGCCCAGACCGAGGCCGTGGTGATTCCAGCAGGTTCTGGCACGCCTTTCGTGTTCATGGCGCGCGATATTTCCAATGCTTACCTTGTCACCACATCGGACGGCGACGTGGTGATCAACACTGGCATGCCTGATGGAGCGGAGCGCAGCAAAGCGCTGTTCGCGCCGCATCGGACCGGGCCCTTGCGCTATATCGTGCTGACCCAAAGCCACGCCGATCACTTCGGCGGCGTGCCGGTGTTCCGCGAGGAGGGCACCAAGATCGTCGGCGGCCCCGGCTTCAATGAGGCGCTGGGCGACATGATGGGGCTACAGTCGTTTTTCGGCAAACGCACCTTCAAGCTCTGGGGCCAGACGCTCAAGCGCGACACCGCGCCCAAGCCGATCCCGACGCCAGCCGAAGTCGCGCCTGATATTCTGGTCGACGACCGGCTGACACTGGAAGTCGGTGAGCGCACGTTTGAGGTTATCTCCGCGCCCGAAGGCGAAACGGTCGACAACATCCTCGTGTGGCTGCCACGCGAAAAGATCGTCTTCACCGGCAACACTTTTGGCCCGGTCTGGCTGTCGATGCCGTTCCTCAACACCCTGCGCGGCGACAAGCCCCGGCTGGTCCGCACTTACCTGAAGTCGCTGGCCAAAGTCCGCGATCTGGGGGCCGAAATTCTAATCACCGGCCACGGCGAGCCGATCATCGGCAAGGACCGCATCCGCGACGACCTCGACCGGATCGAAGCCGCCGTCACCTATGTGCGCGACTATACGCTGGACGGCATGAAGGCGGGCAAAAGCGTCCACACGCTGATAGCCGAATTCGCCTTCCCCGGAAACGTCGCCATCGGCGATTTTCACGGCAAGGCGAGCTGGGCGGTGCGCTCGATCTGGCAGGAGTATTCCGGCTGGTTCCACTATGAAGACGGCACCACCGCGCTTTATGGCGTGCCACGTTCGGCGGTGGATGCTGACATCGCAGAACTCGCGGGCGGGGCAGGGGCACTGGCCGCGCGTGCCAAGGCTCACGCGGATGCCGGGCGCCCGCTCGAAGCGCTGCACCTCGTCGACATTGCGCTGGGCGCAGAACCAGGCAACCGCGAGGCGCTGGAGTTCAAGAAAGCGGCCAGCCAGGCCTTGCTTGAAGCCAGTGGCGGCAAGAACCTTAGTGAGACTATGTGGCTTCGCTCGGAAATCGCCGAAATCGACGCGAAACTAGGGTCAGGACCTATTAAATTGCTTGCATGATGCACTGATGGTTGATTCAATGGCGGCACCAGGGAGGTGCTGCTTGTGGATGACCTGTTTATGCTGAGCGAGGCGCAGATGCGCCGGATTGCCCCGTATTTCCCACTA
>JANOBA010000199.1:0-5175 GCA_031411415.1 Novosphingobium sp. | reverse complement strand
GCCTCGCGGAAGGCATAGAGCGGGCTGGTGCCGATGTCGCCAAAGACGACGCCAATCGCGCCCACGGTGAGGGGCAGCAGGGCTTTTCGGGAATGTTGGGAATGGCCCGCGAGGGGCAAACTATTTGCTTCGGCGGGGTCGTCCGCCGACATATCGGATTGCTGCATGTGATGCGCCCCCCATCCGGCACGATAGCCGGGGCGGCGCAACTACTCCTGTTGCAAGCCCGATCAAGACCAATCGGCGCAACGGAAGTTGCGTTTTTCGCACTTGGCAGGGTGCCGCTTGAGACCGGTTTTACTGTCAAGAAAAAAGGGCCGGAGGATTGCTCCCCCGGCCCCGTTTTTTCGCTCAGATGGCGTGGATCAGAAGTCCATCCCGCCCATGCCGCCCATGCCGCCACCGGGCATTCCGCCCATGGCTGGCTTGTCGTCCTGACGATCGCTGATCGCGGCTTCTGTGGTGATTAGCAGACCAGCAACGGAAGCAGCATCCTGCAGTGCGGTGCGCACAACCTTGGTCGGGTCGATCACGCCTGCAGCAACAAGGTTTTCGTAGACGTCAGTCGAGGCGTTGAAGCCCTGCGTTTCGTCATCTTCGCGCAGCAGGTTGCCGGCAACCACGGCGCCGTCATGGCCAGCGTTCTCGGCGATCTGACGCAGCGGGGTCTGGATCGCCTTGCGGACGATGTCGATGCCGCGGGTCTGGTCGTCGTTGACGCCCTTCATGCCGGCCAGTGCCTTGGTGGCATAGAGCAGCGCTGTGCCGCCGCCGGGGACGATGCCTTCTTCAACCGCAGCGCGGGTTGCATGGAGAGCGTCGTCGACGCGATCCTTGCGCTCCTTGACTTCGACTTCCGAAGCGCCGCCGACCTTGATCACGGCAACACCGCCGGCGAGCTTCGCCAGACGTTCCTGCAGCTTTTCCTTGTCGTAGTCGCTGGTCGTGGTTTCGATCTGCGAACGGATCTGCTCGACGCGGGCCTTGATCTCGTCAGCGCTGCCAGCGCCGTCGATGATCGTGGTGTTGTCCTTGTCGATGGTGACGCGCTTGGCTTCGCCGAGCATGCCGAGCGTGACGGACTCCAGCTTGATGCCGAGGTCTTCGGAGATCATTTCACCGGCAGTCAGCGTGGCGATATCGCCCAGCATGGCCTTGCGGCGATCACCGAAGCCCGGTGCCTTGACCGCAGCAACCTTGAGGCCGCCGCGCAGCTTGTTGACCACCAGAGTGGCCAGCGCTTCGCCTTCGATGTCTTCCGCAATGATGAGTAGCGGACGTCCCGACTGCACCACGGCCTCGAGGATCGGCAGCATCGCCTGCAGCGACGACAGCTTCTTCTCGTGGATCAGGATGTAGGGGTTATCCAGATCGACGGTCATCTTGTCGGGGTTGGTGACGAAGTAGGGGCTCAGGTAACCGCGGTCGAACTGCATGCCTTCGACGACATCGAGTTCGAATTCGAGGCCCTTGGCCTCTTCCACGGTGATCACGCCTTCCTTGCCGACCTTTTCCATCGCTTCGGCAATCTTCTCGCCGACTTCGGTATCACCGTTCGACGAGATAATGCCGACCTGGGCGATTTCCGCAGTGCCGGAAACTGGCTTCGAGCGCTTGACGAGGTCTGCAACCACGGCAGTCACAGCGATATCGATGCCGCGCTTCAGATCCATCGGGTTCATGCCGGCGGCGACCGAAGTCATGCCTTCGCGCACGATTGCCTGGGCCAGAACGGTAGCAGTGGTGGTGCCGTCACCAGCCTGGTCGTTGGTCTTGCTGGCGACTTCGCGCAGCATCTGCGCGCCCATGTTCTCGAACTTGTCCTTGAGTTCGATTTCCTTGGCGACGGTGACGCCGTCCTTGGTGATGCGGGGAGCGCCGAAGCTCTTGTCGATAACGACGTTACGGCCCTTGGGGCCCAGCGTGACCTTCACCGCATTGGCGAGGATATCAACACCAGCGAGGATGCGTTCGCGCGCGTCGCGCGAAAAGCGTACTTCCTTGGCAGCCATTTTTCTGTTCCTTCAGATTTTAGGGAATTGGTTGAGATGCGAAAATTCAGGCGATCACGCCCAGAATGTCGCTTTCCTTCATGATCAGCAGGTCTTCGCCATCGACCTTGACCTCGGTGCCCGACCATTTGCCGAACAACACGCGGTCGCCGGTCTTGACGTCCATCGGGGTGATCTTGCCATCGTCGGCACGGGCGCCCGAACCAACGGCGACGATTTCGCCTTCAGCCGGCTTTTCCTTGGCGCTGTCGGGAATGATGATGCCGCCAGCGGTCTTTTCTTCGGCCTCAATGCGGCGCACGAGCACGCGGTCGTGCAGCGGACGGAATTTCATGGGATATTTCCTCTTCCAGTGGATACGAATGCAATTGGCACTCACATAGGGCGAGTGCCAGCGAGGCGCATATGGTGGCGCGTTCATCCAGCGTCAAGGCGAGTCTGGCGGAAAAAATCTGCACTTTGGGGGTTGCTGCGCCCGCCCCCCTTGCCCGAATCGAACAGACGTGGAACATGCCGCGCCATGTCGCTCACGCATATTACCGTTCGAGGCGCCCGCGAGCATAACCTCAAAGGCTTTGATGTTTCGCTCCCCCGCGAGAAGCTGATTGTCGTCACAGGCCTGTCAGGCAGTGGCAAGTCAAGCCTCGCGTTCGACACGATCTATGCCGAGGGGCAGCGGCGCTATGTTGAATCGCTAAGCGCTTATGCGCGGCAGTTCCTTGAAATGATGCAGAAGCCCGATGTCGAGCATATCGACGGGCTCTCGCCGGCGATCTCCATCGAGCAGAAGACCACCAGCCGGAATCCGCGTTCCACCGTGGCGACGGTGACTGAGATTTATGATTACATGCGCTTGCTGTGGGCGCGGGTCGGCATTCCCTATTCGCCGGCCACCGGCCTGCCGATTGCGGCGCAGACAGTCAGCCAGATGGTCGACCGGGTGATGGCGCTGCCCGAAGGCACCCGCGCCTATCTGCTCGCACCGGTGGTGCGCGGGCGTAAGGGCGAATACCGGCGCGAATTGGCCGAGTGGCAGAAGGCCGGTTATACCCGCGTGCGGATCAACGGGGAAATGATGGCCATCGAGGATGCCCCGGCGCTCGACAAGAAATTCAAGCACGACATCGAAGTTGTGGTTGACCGGATCGCAGTGCGGGCCAGAACTCCCGAACAGGAAGGCATCGAGACGCGGTTGGCGGACAGCTTCGAACAGGCGCTGAAGCTGGCCGATGGGCTGGCCTATGTTGATCTGGCTGAGGGAATAGTGCCCGGCCGCGAAGAGGAGGATGCCGGTGGTGCCATGAAGGGCACCGGCCTGCCGCCAAACCGCATCGTCTTCTCCGAAAAATTCGCCTGCCCCGTCTCCGGCTTCACCATCGAATCGATCGAACCGCGCCTGTTCAGCTTCAACGCTCCGCAAGGCGCCTGCCCGGCCTGTGATGGCCTCGGCGAAAAGCTGTTGTTCGATCCGCAGCTGGTGGTGCCCAATGAAGCATTGAGCCTGAAGCAGGGCGCAGTGGTGCCGTGGGCCAAGAGCAACCCGCCCAGCCCCTATTACATGCAGGTGCTGAACAGCCTCGCCAAGGAATTCGGCTTCGATCTGGCGACTGCTTGGCAAGACCTGCCCGGCGAAGTGCGCCTGATCATCCTGCATGGCACCGGCGGCAAGCCGGTCGCGCTGACGTTTACTGATGGCCGCAAGAGCTACACGGTGAACAAGGCCTTCGAGGGCGTGATCGGCAATCTAAATCGCCGCCTGCTCCAGACCGAAAGCGCCTGGATGCGCGAGGAGCTGAGCAAGTTCCAGACCGCGCAGCCCTGCGAGACCTGCGAGGGCAAACGGCTGAAACCCGAGGCGCTGTCAGTCAAAATTGCTGCGCGGGATATCTCCTCGGTCACGCGGCTATCAGTGGTCGATGCGCTGACATGGTTTTCGACACTGGATCAACATTTTACCGCGCAGCAAAGCCAGATCGCCAAAGCCATCCTGAAAGAGATCAACGAGCGGCTGGGCTTCCTCAACAATGTCGGGCTCGACTACCTCAATCTCGACCGCACTTCGGGCACGCTTTCTGGCGGCGAGAGCCAGCGCATCCGCCTCGCCAGCCAGATCGGCTCGGGGCTTTCGGGCGTGCTCTATGTGCTCGACGAGCCGAGCATTGGCCTCCATCAGCGCGACAACGACCGGCTGCTTGAAACGCTGAAACGCCTGCGCGATCTTGGCAACACGGTGATCGTTGTGGAGCATGACGAGGACGCGATCCGCCATGCCGATCATATCATTGACCTCGGCCCCGGCGCCGGCGTGCACGGCGGCGAAATCGTCGCGCAGGGCACGCTGGCAGACATCCTCGCCAGCTCGGACAGCCTGACGGGCCAATACCTGACCGGCGCGCGCCGCATCGAAGTCCCGCCCAAGCGCCGCAAGGGCAATGGCCACAAGGTCACCGTCCACAATGCCCGGGCAAACAACCTGCGCGGGGTCACCGCCTCCATCCCGCTCGGCACCTTCACTTGCATCACCGGCCTATCGGGCAGCGGAAAGTCGAGCCTGATCATCGACACCCTGCAAGCCGGCGCATCCCGCGTGCTCAACGGCGCGCGCGTGATCGCCGGGCCGCACGACAAGATCACCGGGCTGGAATTCTGCGACAAAGTCATCGAGATCGACCAGTCGCCCATCGGCCGCACCCCGCGCAGCAACCCGGCGACATACACCGGCGCCTTCACCCAGATCCGCGACTGGTTCGCCGGCCTGCCCGAAAGCGCCGCGCGCGGCTACAAACCCGGCCGCTTCAGCTTCAACGTCAAAGGCGGCCGCTGCGAGAAGTGCCAGGGCGACGGCCTGATCAAGATCGAGATGCACTTCCTCCCCGATGTCTATGTCACCTGTGAGGAATGCACCGGCAAGCGCTACAACCGCGAGACGCTGGAAGTGAAGTTCAAGGGGCACAGCATCGCCGACGTGCTCGACATGACCATCGAGGACGCGGAGGAATTCTTCAAAGCCGTGCCGCCCATTCGCGACAAGATGCACATGCTGAACGAGGTCGGCCTCGGCTATGTCAAAGTCGGACAACAAGCGACGACGCTGTCCGGCGGAGAGGCCCAGCGGGTCAAACTCGCCAAAGAACTGGCGCGGCGCAGCACCGGGCAGACGCTC
>JANOBA010000198.1:0-1704 GCA_031411415.1 Novosphingobium sp. | reverse complement strand
ACCATGCTGGCGCACGAGCTGGCGCACAATATCCTCGGACATTTTGCCGATAACAACGCGCATGGCCGCAATTACCTGACCGTTCGGCGTAACGAACGCGAGGCGGACCGGCTCGCCCCATGGCTGATGGCCAATGCCGGCTTCGATCCCGCCGCCGCGCCGCGTTTCATGGGCCTGTGGGGCCCGCGCCACGGCGGCGGTGCCACAAGATCGCAGTCGCATGATCACTGGCGTGACCGCATGGCCGCGATGGCGCAGGAAGTCAGCTTGCTTGGACTGGCCCGCAGCGCCCGGCCCGGCCAGGTGATTGACTGGCGGCGCGAACTTCCCCGCATCCAGACCGATTGAGCAACCGGGCGCCTGAAGCCGCCATTCCCATTTGCCGCAATAGCCACTAAGTAGAGCCTCATGGCCGTTCTGCCCTTCCGCCCCACCCCGTTTTTCGCCAACAAGAACCAAGCCTTCTGGCGGCTGCAGGCTGTCGGCTGGGGCGGTGCGTTCCTGCTGCGGGTCATGTCGAGCATCGCCAACGATCAGCCGCTCTCGTTCCTCGTGCTGGTGCTGATTGCGACGATAACTGGCTTTTCGATCTCGCTGATCCTGGCGGTGCTGTTCCGCCAGCTGATCGCCCGGCGGCCGATCGTTACATGGGGCGTGACCGGCCTGGTGCTGCCCTTTGCGGTGGGGCTCTATGCCTTCATCGATGCCTGGGTGATCGGGCTCTACCGGCCCGACAGTGAGGCAAGTTTCACGCAGCTGTTCCTTGGCGTGTTCTATCTCGATGCGACGCTGCTGGTCTCGTGGTCGGCGCTCTATTACGCGATCAATTTCTTCCTGCAGGTGGAAGAGCAGAACGATCAGCTGATCCGGCTGGAAAATCAGGCAACCAGCGCTCAGCTGGCGATGCTGCGCTATCAGCTCAATCCGCATTTCCTGTTCAACACGCTGAATTCGATTTCCACCCTGGTGCTGCTGAAACAGACCGAGCCGGCCAATGCCATGCTCACCCGGCTTTCTTCGTTCCTGCGCTATTCGCTGTCGAACGAGCCGACCGGGCGGGTGACGGTGGCGCAGGAGGTCGAGACGCTGAAGCTCTATCTCGATATCGAGCGGATGCGCTTCGAAGAGCGGCTGCGCACCACCTTCGCCATCGATCCGGCGAGCGAGCCGGGGCTGCTGCCTTCGCTGCTGCTTCAGCCGCTGGTCGAAAACGCGATCAAATATGCTGTTGCAACGCAAGAGGCGGGGGCCGAAATCACCATCTCGACGCAACTCGTCGGGCCAAACCTTCGCATCACCGTCTCCGACACCGGACCGGGATTGCAAACCGAGGCCAGCGACAACAGATTGACTGGCGTGAGTTTCGATGGCGGTGAACCGGTTTCAACAGGCGTGGGCCTTGCCAACACCCGTGACAGGTTGGGGCAGGCTTACGGCGAGCAGCACCGCTTCGAGGTGTTTGACCCGCCGGAAGGCGGCTTTGCCGTACAGATCGAGATTCCCTTCGAACGCCGCGAAGTGCCGGCAGCCGCCGCCGAAACGCCCCGACTGGCTCTGGTCGCGGGTTGATCGGCGTCACCTCGCCCCGAAAAGGGCTGAAAGTCAGGATTGATCGATGACCATTCGAACCATTCTCGTCGACGATGAAAAGCTGGCAATCCAGGGCCTGCAGCTGCGGCTCGCCAAATTTCCCGAAGTCGAGAT
>JANOBA010000197.1:0-5174 GCA_031411415.1 Novosphingobium sp. | reverse complement strand
GGTGCGGTTCGCACGCGAGCGCAAGGTGCCGTTCTTCGGAATTTGCCTTGGCATGCAGATGGCTTGCATCGAAGCCGCGCGAAACACCGCTGGGATCGCCAGAGCGTCATCGACCGAATACGGCCCGACCGCAGAGCCAGTGGTGGGCAACATCACCGAATGGATGAGCGAAGCCGGCCTCCAGACCCGCGCCGAAGGCGGCGATCTGGGCGGCACCATGCGGCTCGGCGCCTATCCGGCCAAGCTTGCCGGAAACAGCCATGTCGCGGCGATCTATGGCTCCACCGACATCTCCGAACGCCACCGCCACCGCTTCGAGGTCAATGTCGCCTACCGCGAGGCGCTGGAAAAGGGCGGGCTGACGTTCAGTGGCATGTCGCCCGATGGGCTGCTGCCCGAAGTTGTCGAGCGGCCGGACCATCCCTGGTTCGTGGGCGTTCAGTTCCACCCCGAATTGAAAAGCAAACCGTTCGACCCGCACCCGCTGTTCGCCGGGTTCATCGAAGCGGCGCTCAAGCAATCGCGGCTGGTCTGACAGGCAATCCAGAATAAAGGGCGGGCCATCACTGACCCGCCCCTGTTCAGATCAATTCCGGATCAGGCTGCCTGTTCGGCGGCGTCGCCTTCGACGACTGACAGCGGCGCCTGACCGCCGATGGCGATCTTGCGCGGCTTCATCGTGTCGGGCACTTCACGCACCAGATCGATGACCAGCAGGCCGTCTTCCATGTCGGCCGCGCTGACCTTGACATAGTCGGCCAGCTCGAAGCGGCGCTCAAACCCGCGCTGGGCAATGCCGACGTGCAACATGGTGCTGCTTTCCGATCCGCCAGCAGGCTTGCGGCCCTGGACGACGAGCAGATTTTGCTGCGCGGTGATATCGATGTCCGCAGGCTTGTAGCCAGCGACCGCAAGCGTGATGCGAAAGGCATCCTCGCCGCGCTTTTCGATATTGAACGGGGGAAAATTGTCGCTGCTGCTTTGGCGGCCCTGGTTTTCAAGCATGTCGAAAACCCGGTCAAAACCAACCATTGAGCGGCGATAGGGGGTGAAATCAAAACGGTTCATGGCAAAAATCCTCCAGTGAGCAATTCAAGCGTGGAAGGAAGCCCGAAATGGCACTTCCCGAATGCATCTAACCTGGCCGCCCCCAATCGTGGACCGCGCCCCGGACATGACACAAGCCAAGAGATATGATAGCCGTGCCGACTTTCAAGGGCTGCACAGGATCAAGGCGCAAATGGCCGGAGCCAAGGTTGAGATCTACACCCGCTGGGGCTGCGGTTATTGCACCAGCGCCAAGGCGCTACTGGACCGCAAGGGCGTGGAATACACTCAGTATGACACCACCATGGGCGGCGAACCGCGCGCCGAAATGCTCCGCCGCGTGCCGGGCGCGAGCACCGTGCCGCAGATCCTGATCGACGGCGTGGCAGTTGGTGGCAGCGACGACATCCACGCGCTCGACCGAGCCGGCAAGCTGGACGCGATGCTGGGGATTACCGCTTGAGCCGGATCGCCGTTTTACAGATGACCTCGGGGATCGATCCCGAGGCCAATGCCCGGATCATTGTCGAATCCATCGCTGCCGCTGCCCGGGGCGGGGCTGCGATGATGTTTACTCCGGAAATGTCGGGCATGATCGATAGCAATCGCAAACGCGCCGCGGGGAACATCGCGCGCGAGGCGGACGATCCAGTGCTGGCTGCGGTCCGCGAGGCGGCGGCGCGCAACGGCCTGTGGGTGGCCTTGGGCTCGCTGGCCGTGCTCCGCGAGGACGGGCGCTGGGCAAACCGGGCGCTGGTCGTAGATGCCGCCGGAAATGTCGCCGCGCGTTACGACAAGATTCACATGTTCGACGTTGATCTGGCGAGCGGCGAGAGCTGGCGGGAATCGAACGCCTATGCCGCCGGTGATGGCGTGGTGACAGTGGAGACGCCAGCCGGAAGACTAGGCCTGGCGATCTGCTATGATGTGCGTTTTCCGGCGCTGTTCGAGGCGCTTGGCCAGAAGTGTTGCGACCTGATCGCCATTCCGGCGGCCTTCACCGTGCCCACGGGCAAGGATCACTGGCACTTGCTTCAGCGCGCCCGCGCGGTGGAGGCCAGCGCCTATGTCGTTGCCGCGGCGCAAGTGGGCAAACACGAGGATGGCCGCAGCACTTTCGGTCACAGCCTTGTAGTCGACCCCTGGGGCGAAGTGTTGCTCGACATGGGCGGCGAGGCGGCGGGGCTGGCCTTTGCCGAAATCGATCCGGTGCGAATTGCCGAAGTCCGACGCCAGCTGCCCAGTCTTGCCAATCGCCGCACGATAGCCATCTAGGCAGCAGGGATGATTGTTTTCGATCTTGAATGCCGCACGGGCGGGCACCGTTTCGAGGGCTGGTTCAGCTCGTCGGATGACTATGCCCGGCAGCAGGAGCGCGGGCTTGTCTCCTGCCCTGAATGCGGCATGGCCGAGGTAATCAAGGCGCCGATGGCCCCCGCCGTGGCGCGCAAGGGCAACCAGCAGGTGGCGCAGCCGCGCGCCGCACCGCCAGCAAACTCAGAGGCGGATTCGCCGGATGCCGGCGTGGTGAGCCCCGTCGCTGTGAGCCCAGTCGCAGTTAGCAACGACGCCATGCCGCCCGAAGCCGCGCGAATGATGATGGCGCTGGCGAAAATGCAGGCCCGCGCGTTGGAAAAGTCCCGTTGGGTGGGCGAAAACTTCGCCGAAGCCAGCCGCGCGATGCACTATGGCGAGCGCGAGGCAGAGCCGATCCACGGCCAGGCAACCCTGGAAGAAGCGCGCGATCTGATCGAAGAGGGCGTCGCAGTCGCGCCCCTGCCGTTCCCCGTTGCGCCGCCGGGCGAGGCGAACTGATTGGCCCAACCGATTGCCTTGCGCAGGGCGCCCGCCTAAAGGGCCCATGCGCGCCCGTAGCTCAGCAGGATAGAGCATCAGATTCCTAATCTGGGGGCCATGGGTTCGAATCCCGTCGGGCGCACCAATATTATTGTTGAATGCCCCCTGGAGTTTAATGCCAATGCGATCTTTCAGGACACGGCGCGCATTCCGCATTGCGGCCCACCGCGTCATCGCGCTTCGCTGATGGCCCAGCCTGCTGCCACCCCAGAAGCGCGATCGGTCCGCCTGCTCAAAGTTGGCGAGCAAGTGCGCCATGTGCTTTCCGAGCTGTTGATGCGGGGCGAAGTGCATGATGATGTGCTTGCGGCGCATACGGTCTCGGTCACCGAAGTGCGCATGTCGCCCGATCTGCGCCACGCACATGTCTTTGTGAAGCCACTGCTGGGCGCGAACGAAGCAGCGGTTCTGAAGGCGCTGCGCACCAACACCGCCTATTTCCAGCGCGAAGTTGCCGGGCGGCTCAAGCTCAGATTTGCGGCGAAGCTGAAGTTCATGGCCGATGAGAGCTTCGATGTCGCAGCGCAGATCGAGACCCTGCTGGCCGACCCCAAAGTGGTGCGCGATCTGGAAGACTAGGCCCAGATTTCACATTGGCACCATGCGTGCCCTGATTGAGATCGTCACCCGGTCTCCGACTATCAGCGAATAGGCGGTCATGCGGTAATGCCGGCGGCTGATTGCCATGGTGCCCGAAAAGCCGATGGCTTCACGGCCACTGTTCGCAGATGGGGCCTGATCAAATGTCACGCGCAAGACTTCGCGCCGGGTGACACCGCGCGCGGTAAGTTCGCCGGCGACCTCTGCGCTGCGTGCGCCGGTCATGCGCATGCTGCTGCCGATGAAGCGCACGGTTGGATGGCGCTCGACATCGAAAAAACTGGGCCCCTTCAGGCGGGCAAGCGTTTCCCCGTCACCGGCCCGCAACGCGCGCGCATTTAGCGTGACATTGAGATCGATTGAATCGGGCTGGGCTGGATCGAGCACAATCCGTCCGGTAACGTCAGGGAAATGGGCCGTCTTGCTGGCGATGCCGAAAAATGAAACGCGGGCGCTGACCTGGCTTTGTGCGCTGTCCAGGGCAAAGTGCTGCAACTGGCTGGCAAGTGCGGGCAGGGCGATCAGCAAGCAGGAGAGCAGCGCTGCTGCCGGAGCAATCCGCCTGAACATCGCGAGTAATCCTCCTTCAACCTCAAGTCAGGCTTTGAAATGGTGCGCAGCGCAGCCTAGGGATGTCAATTCGATAAGGGGCAGGAAACTACGTATGACCGATTTTGCATTCCTTCACGGCGGTGGGCAGGGCGGCTGGGTGTGGGACGAGACGATTGCGGCCCTGAAGCAACAAACCGGGATGCAGCAATCGGGCGAGACCCACCGCTATCTCGCGCTCGATGTGCCGGGTTGCGGCAAGAAGCGCGGGCGGGATACTGCGGCAATCGGATTTGATGAGATCGTTGATGAACTTGTCTCGGACGTCATCGGAGCTGGATTCGCCGATGTAGTGCTGGTCGGCCATTCGCAGGCAGGCACTGTCCTTCCGCGCATGGCCAAGGCTGCGCCGGGCCTGTTCGGGCGACTGGTGCACGTCTCGACAATTGCTCCCGATCCCGGCGCAGACGTGATCGAGATGAGTTCCCGGCGGATGACGGCAGAGCGTTCCGATGCGGTGAACCGCTCGTTTTTCGATGAAGCTATGCCGGCAGCGGAGCGCTTCGGCCTCAAATTCTGCAACGACATGGCCTCAGATCAGGCCACGCAGTTTCTGGCAAAGCTTGGCGAGGACACCTGGCCCCGCAGTTCCTATGAGGTGAGCGACTGGACCTACGGGGGGGGATGTCCTGTGCCGGTCAGCTATGTGCTGTGCCTGCGTGATGCAGTGCTGACGTTGCCCTGGCAGGAACGCTTTGCGCAGCGACTGGGCGCGACATCTCTGCCCCGGATCGATGCCGGACATCAAGCAATGAACTCACGGCCTCAGGCCTTGGCCGAGATACTTCTCGGCGAAGCTGCGCGATGATTTGACGGGCTATGGCCAAGCTCTATTTCTACTATGCCAGTATGAATGCGGGCAAGAGCACCAACCTCTTGCAGGCGAACTTCAACTATCATGAGCGCGGCATGCAGACGATGCTGTGGACGGCTGCGCTTGACGACAGGGGCGGGGACAGAGCCATCGAGAGCCGGATAGGGCTGCATGCCGAGGCGCACCGCTTCGATGCCGCGACCGACCTGTGGGCGCGTGTGAACGCTGCCCATGCCGTCCAGCCGCT
>JANOBA010000196.1:0-2432 GCA_031411415.1 Novosphingobium sp. | reverse complement strand
GCAGCTCGCAGCGCCTGCACGATCCCGGTGATGGGCCAAGGGACGCGGCCTTCGACGATCAAATCTTGGAACGCTGCCGAAGCGAAGACCTCTGCCACGTGCTCACCCATCTGCCTTAGATCCTCCGCCTAAGCGCGAAGGCCGTCGTATGCCTGAGCGATACGCGCAGAGGCCGCTGACAGCCCATCCAGCGCCCCGTCGCGCCCGGCAACGCTGCTCAAGTCGTGCTGTTCCAGAAAATGATGAACAAGATCGTTGCGGAGGGCGACGAGCTCCCGAAGGTCGTTTTCGGTCCGGACAAAATCATTGACCGACAGAGTCACTTGCAATCGGAACGCGAAGGACGAGGCGTCGTCCGACGCCAGTAGCCGACCTTGCTTCCCTTCAGCAACGATGAAGGAGCCGATTAACTCGCCGACAAGATTTCCAAGCGTCTTGCGGTCAACGTCAGCCGCTCGCGCGGCCCGGACCTCGTCAATGGATGCGACAGCCCCGGACATTTTATGCTGCGCCAAGATCGCCTTCATCAGGAGCTCATATCTTTGCAGGCGCAAGAGGCATTGCCCATACAGCCTTTGAACCTCATGTTGGTCCGTCCGCAATCGATCATCAGATGAATCAATCATAGCAAACCTTGCTTTATGCTTTGCTTTGTTCAACGGTCGCTTTGAACTCATTGCGGTCAATGACCTTAAGTCTGCTATTGGACGTTGGCAACCTAGGAGAGCATTGCTAAGGTTGAGTAATGCCCCAGTGCGGGTGGAGCGGGTGACGGGGCTTAGCGTCGGCGGGGGCAAGTGGAACGGTAATCAGAGCAGACCGAAATCCACCCCGTCTGCCGCAAAGTCCCGTTCATCCTGAAGGTTCTCACCCCTAGACCCAATCGCCAGATGGTGAGGATTGATGCAACGACGATTGTTGCAGCGATGGCGGACCACATCGTCATAACCCGCCAAGACCCCATTCAGGATGCAGAAGACGAAGCGATAGGCTGCCATCTGTCGCCCCTTAAACCGAACCTTTCGGGCGTCGAGCGTTGGCGTCTCAATGCAGCCAGCGTCTGTCTTCGTGCCTTCCTCGATCAAGGAAAAGGCCCGCGAACGAGCCTCCTCTTGATGAGTTTCCATGACCGCCTCGAACCATTGCTGCGAAGCGTCAGCATATTCAAACTCCATGTTTTTCCTCAAATAACTTCCACCTCGTGCCCCAGATGCTTGGCAAGCCCTTCCTCAAACCCGTCCGGTCCGAACAGCTTGCCACGATCAACCGAAAAGCCGGGGCGCACCCACAACTGCCGCGCGTAGTCAACGCCGCCCCATTTCACCGCGCACTTGCTCCAACCCAGATCGGACATCAGGTGCTTCGTGGTATTGATGTTGGCCTTCAACGTGTCCGTCACCACTTCGACCACTTCCGCCTCGGGTATCGCGTTCTGCTTTTTCGCATCAAGCAACTCCTTCAACTGATCGAGGATCGTCGTCCGACCGTTGCCAAAGACCTGCTGCATGATTTCAGTGCCATGCGTCCCAACGTTCAGTGTCTTGGCCGAGAAGTCTTCGGGCAGCACCCGTGCCATCAGCGCGTTATAAAGCTGGGCGATATTGGTGGGGTCTTCGGCCCAGTCTTCCAGCCGACCAACGAGCTCAGCGAAGTCTTCCGCCCTTGGCCCACGGGCATAGCCGTCGTGATCCACGTTTTCACGATGTAGTAGCGCCGATCCTCAGGCTCGATCCAGAAGGGCATGTGATTGCTGGTTGTCCGTCGTCGAATGATTTGGAACGGGCGGCCTGATTTTGGAGCAGAGGTCTGTGGCCCATCGGTTTCAGGTTATGCTGCTTGACGCTGATGGTTCAAGCGGCGGTTTTGGATGGTTTGTTGTTTGATGCGCCTCCTTTCAGCAAGGATAGTTTCGCCGCGTCCGAAGTAGACGTCAGCTGGGGTCAGGTTACCGATGCTCTCGTGGTAGCGTTGGTGGTTGTAGTGATCGATGAAGGCGGCAATGGCTGCTTCGAGTTCGCCCTCGAGGAAGTAGTTTTCCAGCAAGATGCGGTTCTTCAGGGTCTGGTGCCACCTTTCCGCTGCCCGGCAGCGGTTTGGCTTCAAACCGCGAGAGGGGATCTTTCCCTGCGTCTGAGGATGCATTGGCGCGCCGCGAACATGTTTCATGCCTTTGCCTTCGAGGTATTCGGCCGGATCGCCAGCGATGTAAGAGGAACCGTTGTCACTGAGCAGGCGCGGCTTGTGCAAAACCTTGGCACTGTCGCAGCCTGATGCGGTTAGGGCGATGTCGAGAGTGTCAGTCACGTCCTGGACCCGCATATTGCCGCAGAGCTTCCAGCCGATGACATATCGCGAGTAGTCATCGAGAATTGTGGACAGGTAAAACCAGCCCCAGCCGATAACCTTGAGGTAGGTGAAGTCAGTTTGCCACA
>JANOBA010000195.1:0-9242 GCA_031411415.1 Novosphingobium sp. | reverse complement strand
GAGATCATCGAGTTCTATACCGGTGAGAAGCCGCTGCTCGGCAATGTGCCGACCTGGCGCTGTGCAGAGAGCGATGCGCTGGCCTATGTGCTCGAAAACCTAGCCGAACTGGTGGTCAAGGAAGTCCATGGTTCGGGCGGCTATGGCATGTTGATCGGGCCGACCAGCTCGAAAGCGGAAATCACGGCTTTCGCGCGCAAGCTGCGCGCCAACCCGGAAAACTATATCGCCCAGCCCACGCTGGCGCTGTCCACCGTGCCGATCCTGACCAAGGCGGGCCTCGCCCCGCGCCATGTCGATCTGCGCCCTTTCGTGCTGGTCTCGCCCGGCGGCATCGACATCACGCCCGGCGGCCTCACCCGCGTGGCGCTGAAGGCCGGATCGCTGGTGGTGAACTCGTCGCAGGGCGGGGGCACCAAGGACAGCTGGGTGCTGGAGGACTAGCGCACCATGCTCGGCAGGACTGCAAACGGCATATTCTGGATGATGCGCTATCTTGAGCGCGCAGAGAACACCGCGCGGCTGCTCGACGCGGGCTTTCGCCTGGCGCTGACCAAGGGGCAGAGCGCGGCGAGTGATGAGTGGCGCTCGGTGCTCGTCACAACTGGCCTCGATGCAGCATTCAAGCGCAACCATACCGATTACACCGGCCCGGCAGTCACCAATTTCATCCTCCGCGAACGCAGCAATCCGGGCTCTGTGCTGGCGATGTTCGAAGGGGCGCGGACCAATGCCCGCACCGTGCGCACCGCCATCACCCGCGAGGTCTGGGAAGCGACCAATGAAGGCTGGATGGTGCTCAGCGACCTGCTGGCGCGGCCGGTCAAGGCGACCAATCTGGGCGAAGTGCTGGCCGCGATCCGCCGTCAGACCACGCAAGTGCGCGGCGCGATGGACGGCACCATGCTGCACAACGAAATCTTCAATTTTGCCCGCGTCGGCACGTTTCTTGAACGCGCCGACAACACGGCGCGGATCCTCGATGTCAAATATCACGTGCTGCTGCCCTCGGTCGCCTGGGTCGGTTCGACACTTGACAACACCCAGTGGGAAACCGTGCTGCGATCGGTGGCCGGCGAGCGCGCCTATCGCTGGCTCAACTCTGGCCAGATGGACGCGCGCGGGATTGCCGAATTTATCATCCTAGACGGCCGCTTTCCGCGCAGCTTGCAGTTCTGCTTCGACAAGCTGGGCAGCAACATGGCCAGTTTGGCGCAAGAATATGGCGAAGTGACCCCGGCCCATAACATTGTGCGCGATTACAGTGCGCGGTTGCAAATGGCGACAACCGACCGCATTCTGGAATTCGGCCTGCACGAGACCATTCTGGCGGTGATCGCCGGCACGCGCGCCATTGCCGACGCGGTCGCGCGCGACTATCGGTTCACCGCCTGATGCGCCTTTCAATCCGTCACACCACCCAATATCGTTTCGGAATGCCCGCCAGCCACGGGCTGCAACGCCTTCGTCTGCGCCCCAAATCGACCCATGGCCAGACCGTGATCGAATGGAGCATGGAGCTTGAAGGCGCGCGGCTGGAAGCCGAATATGATGACCAGCACTGCAACCACACCGCGCTGGTTTCAGTCAATCCAGGGGTCGAGGCGGTCAATGTCACGTGCAGCGGCCTGGTGATGACCAGCGACCATGCCGGCGTGATCGGCCATCACTCCGGCTTCATGCCGATGTGGTGCTTCCGCGGCCAGACCCCGCTCACCGCACCCGGACCGAAGATGCGCGCACTCGCCACGCGGCTGGTTGGCAGCGGAGGCGACCGCCTCGCATTGCTCCACAATCTGTCCGAACACATCCGCGCCGCCGTCGCCTATGAGATTGGCTATACCGACGCGGAAACCACTGCGGAGGCAGCCATGGCAGCCGGGCGCGGGGTCTGTCAGGATCACGCGCACATCTTCATCGGGCTGGCGCGCACGTTTGGCATTCCGGCGCGCTATGTCAGCGGCTATCTGATGATGGACGATCGCATCGATCAGGAGGCCGGCCATGCCTGGGCCGAGGCCCATATCGATGGGCTGGGCTGGGTCGCTTTCGACGTGTCGAACGGCATCAGCGCCGATGCCCGCTATGTCCGCATCGCCTCGGGCCGTGATTACAGCGAGGCGGCACCGGTGACGGGGATAACCTATGGCACCGGCGAAAGCGCGCTGACCGTGAGCCTTGCCGTCGAGCAGCAAATAGCCGAGCAGTAGCACCGCGAATCGGGTGGAAGGGGCGTTTCGAGTGACTTATTGCGTTGGTATGATGCTGGACCGGGGCCTGGTGTTGATGAGCGACACCCGGACCAATTCCGGCGTCGACAACATCTCGACCTTCCGCAAGATGCATCACTGGGAAGTGGATGGTGAACGGATCATCACGCTGATGTCCTCGGGCAATCTCGCCACCACCCAATCAGTCGTCAGCCAGCTTGAAGAGCGCAACAAGGCTCCTTCGGAACGGCACAATTCCCTGCTCGAAGCATCGACCATGTTTCAGGTGGCGACGATGGTCGGTAAGCTGCTCAACGACACGATCGAAGCCCAGAAAGCGGAATGCGGCCAGGAAAGCGCCGGGCAATTTGTCGCCTCGATGATCGTCGCAGGCCAGATCAAGGGCATGGAACCGCGCCTGTTCCTGGTCTATCCCGAAGGCAACTTCATCGAGGCGAGTTTCGACACACCGTTTTTCCAGATCGGCGAGACCAAATACGGCCGGCCGATCATCCTGCGCGGCTATGACCGCACGATGAGCTTTGAGGACGCGGTCAAGCTGATGATGGTCAGCTTCGATTCGACGTTGAAGGCCAATCTTTCGGTCGGCCTGCCGCTCGATCTGCTGGTGCTGGAACGCAACCGGTTCATTCCCCTGCACGACAAGCGGATCACCGCGGATGATCCCTATTTCAAGGCGATCTCATCGGGCTGGGGCGAGGCTCTGAAGAAAGCGTTCCTGTCGCTGCCGGAATATCACTTCGAGGGGTAAATGCGGCGGCGCGTTCAAGCGGCGGCGCCGTGGGCCACCTGGGGGCCGCCTGGCAGGAGTGGAGGGATTCGAACCCCCGGCACTCGGTTTTGGAGACCGATGCTCTACCAGCTGAGCTACACTCCTGTGGGCGCCGTGCGCTTTGCTGGCGTGCGTCTAGTGCGAAGGCGCCGTCATGGCAAGGCTGTCTTGTCCGCTGAATTTTGCTACAATCCCGGCCGTGCACAGCCCGCTGGACCCTGCCCCGATTCCGTCCGACATGCTGATGCTCGCCTATCGCAGCGGCATCTTCCCCATGGCCGACAGCCGCGACGATCCCGAGGTGTTCTGGGTCGAGCCGCAGAGCCGCGCGATCCTGCCGCTGGACGGCTTCCACTGCTCGCGCTCGCTGGCGCGCACCTTACGGCGCGGGCGCTTTTCGGTGACTTGCAACACGGCTTTCGCGCGGGTGATGGAAGAATGCGCGGCGCCCCGTAATGACGAGGCTGGGGGCGGAGACGGCGAGAGCTGGATCAGCAGGCGGATTTTCGCCAGCTATCTGGAACTCCACCGGCTCGGCCACGCCCATTCGGTCGAATGCTGGCTGGAGGATCGGCTGGTCGGCGGGCTCTACGGAGTCGGTTTCGACCGGGTATTCTGCGGCGAATCGATGTTCAGCCGGGAAAGCGATGCCTCAAAAGTGGCGCTGGCCTGGCTGGTGGCGGCGCTGCGGCGCTGCGGGGCGGTCTTGCTCGACTGCCAGTTCATCACGCCGCATCTGGCCTCGCTGGGCACAGTGGAGGTAAGCCAGACGCGCTATCTCGGCCTGCTGAAGGCGGCCCAGCGGCCTTACTCCTTGGGGGCGGGCGCGGCTTTGGGCGCCGGAACCGGCGAGGCGGCTGGCGTCGGCGAGGCGGCAGGCGCCGCTTTGCCTGCCGGCACAGCGCTGGCACTGCCGGCCGGCTTTGGCGCACTGGTGGCAGCAGCGGGCGGGTCTTCCTCCTCGCCGGGGAACTTCATCGCGCAGTCCTTGACCCAGACATCATAGACCGGGTGCTCAACAACATTGAGCGACGGCGAATTTTTGAACAACCAGCCGGAAAACACCGTTCGCCACGCGGGGTCGGTATTGGCGTCGGCGCGTTCTTCGGCGTAAACTTGGACGAATGCGCCGACTTCTGGCGGAGTTTCCCAAGGCAAGGTGCGCTCGCAAGTGGACAGGCGGACCACCAGATTGCCGATGCGGCGCGCTTCGCCGGTCTTCAGCACCAGATTCTGCGTCAGGTTGTTGCGCTTGTTGAGCAAACCCAAGGTGGCGACGCGGTCTTTCACCGGGGTGCCGTATTTGGTCTCAACGGCCGACCCGGCAGCAGCGCCGCCCTTGGTGACCGAGGCGGGGACATCGGTCGATTTGCTCGCCGCGGGGTCCTCATTCTGGTTCGAGCAGGCGCCCAGCATGCAGACGGCGGCCAAGAAAACGTAAAGGCCAGTCGCCCGGTTCATCGCTCAGGCGTCCGGCGCAGTCGTCACGATGTCGCCATCCGGCGACCTGAGTTCGTTGTCGCCATCCGGCGACCAGAGCTCGTTGTCGCCATCCGGCGACCAGGCTTCATAATCCCCTGTCGCCGCCGCGCGTTTGCCGCCGCGTTCCAGCGCGCCTTGCGGGCGATAGGCCTGCGGCGTGCCGGTGGCATTGGGGGAATAGTCCACCTCCCAGATCCGCGCCGGCGGCAGGTGGCTTTCGGGCACGCCATCATAGGAATTGTGCAGCCAGCCGTGCCATTCGGCCGGCACCCGGCTGGCATCATTCGCGCCTTTGTAGATCACCCAGCGCCGCTCAGTCCCAGCGCCCGGCTGGCCCGCGGCGCGCAGCTTCTTCGCGCGGTAATAGCAGTTGCCCGCCGCATCCTCGCCAACCAGCTGGCCGGTGGCCATGCTGTTGACCAGAGTGCCGATGGTGGCACCGTCCCACCAGGTGAAAAGCTTTGCAAGGATACCCATGGCCCTAGCGCCTAGCGGAAATCGATGGAGCGGGGCAAGCGGATTTGGATCACCACGCGACCTTGTCACCCGCCGCAATGCCCAGCGCCGCCGCGCGCCCGCCATTCAGTTCGAGCACTGCCGAGACCGGCCCGGCGGACGGCAACGGGTGCTCGTCGTAAGGCACAGCATTGGCAGCGATGTTGAGAATGCGCCGGTCGGGGCCGATGAAAATGATGTCGAGCGGGATCACCGTGTTGCGCATCCAGAAGGCGGCGTCGCGCGGCGGGTCCATCGGGAAGATCATGCCTTCATCCGCGCCCATCGCGGTGCGAAACATCAGCCCGCGCGATTGCTCCGCGCCGGTGCGGGCCAGTTCGACCCGAAAGCGGTGGGCCTTGCCGGCGGACGTAATCGTCAGCGGCGCCACCAGCAGGCCCGAGACGGGATGCGCCGAAGGGTTTGCCGCAACAGTTGCCGGTGCGCCCGATCCGGATTGCGGCGAACAGGCAGCGGCGAACGCCAGAAGGCCGCCAGCTAGCAGTCCGGTCAGTCGCCCAGTCCTTCGCATGCCCTATTCTCCTGCCGCAGCGGCCCATTCTTCGGCCGCTTCGATGCTGGGTGCATTGACCAGAAACCGTGCGCTGTCCAGCGGGTGGCCGCCGCGCAGCATGGCCGCGATCTGCTTTTCGCGCGCCGCCCGGTCGGCAAGCGGCGCTCCGTATGGGCCGAGCCGGCGCCTGCGCGCCAACGCCAGCGCCGCGCTCCGCGCTTCGGCCTCGCCGGCCTGGGCTTCCACCCGGTCGTCCTCGCCGATCCCCGCCGCATCGAGCGCTTGGCGCACCCGCCGCATCCCCAGCCCCCGGCGCAGCATCGCGCCCGATTTGGCGCGGGCATAGGCGGCATCATCAACGTATCCAGCCTCGACAAAGCGCGCGACGATGATGGCGACCGGCGGATCGCCCTCGCCCTCCCAGCCTCGCTCGCGCAATTTGCGGCGCAGATAATCCGCCAGTTTCGCCGCGCTGACGGCAAATCGCGCCGCATAAGCCAGCGCCAGATCGTTCAGCCTTGCGGCATCGATCGGCTTTGGAGCGCGGCGCTCACGGGGTTCGCGGCGCTTGCTGGCGGGAGAATGTGGCATCGGCGGCCTTAATCGTGCCACAGTCACGCCCAATGGGGGAAGCCCGCATGTGGACCGGGGGATATAAACCAATCGGGCGGGTGCCGCATTGATGCCTGCCACCCTGCGGTCCATGGTATTTTGGTCGTAACAACAACGGGTTATAAAATATGGCTGACGTCGCGACAATTTCGCCGCCTGCCGGAGCTCTTCTTGAGCCCACCCCCAATGAGGACATTATCCCCAGCCGCCGGGCGGATTTTGCCACATTTGCCGATGCGCTGGATTATTCCGCGACTGGCGTTTGCGGGCTCAATTTCCATGATCCGCGCGGGGTTCTGAACCGCGCCTATACGTTCACCGAGCTGCGCCAGGATGCGTTGAAAGTCGCATACCGGCTGATCGCGCGCGGCGTTAAGCAGGGCGATCGCATCGCCCTGATCGCCGAGACCGGGCCTGATTTCGCCGCCTTGTTCTGCGGCGCGGTCTATGCCGGGGCATGGCCTGTGCCGCTGCCGCTGCCGACCAGCTTCGGCGGCAAGGACAGCTATATCGACCAGATCGCGGTGCAGATGAAGAGCGCCGAACCGACGATGCTGGTCTATCCGGAAGAACTGGCATCGATGGCCGGAGCCGCCGCCGCGCAGCAAGGCTGCGAGGGGATCAGCTGGCAGGCCTTCGGCATGGAAGCCGCGCCCGAGGCTGCGCTTCCCAAGCTCGAATCCGAAGACATCTGCTTCTTGCAATACTCCAGCGGATCGACCCGCTTTCCGCACGGCGTCGCAGTTACCCACCGGTCGCTGCTGGCAAACCTGGCGGTCCACAGCCACGGCATGGACATTTCGGGCGATGACCGCTGCGTCTCGTGGCTGCCCTGGTATCACGACATGGGCCTCGTCGGCTGCCTGCTCTCGCCGATCGGCAACCAGTTTTCGGTCGATTACCTCAAGACCGAGGATTTCGCGCGGCGCCCGCTCGCCTGGCTCGACATCATCAGCCGCAACAAGGGCCACTCGATCAGCTTTTCGCCGACTTTCGGCTATGACATCTGCGCCCGGCGGGTTTCCAGCCAAACCCACGTTTCCGAACGCTTCGACCTGTCGCGCTGGCGGCTTGCAGGCAACGGGGCCGACATGATCCGGCCTGATGTGATGCAGAATTTCGTCAACACATTCGCCGAAGCCGGCTTTTCCGCGCAGGCCTTCCTGCCGAGCTATGGCCTGGCCGAAGCGACGCTCTGCGTCACGCTGATGCCGCCGGGCGAAGGCATTCAGGTCGAACTGGTCGAGGAAGAACGCCTCTCGGGCAAGCCGCGCGATCTCAATCGTCCGGCGCGCTACCGCGCCATTGTCAACTGCGGCAAGGCGGCGCGCGGCATGGATGTCGAAGTGCGCGGCGAGGACAGCGGCAAGCTGCCCGATCACCACATCGGCAAAGTTTGGTGCACCGGCACCAGCCTGATGCACAGCTACTATCGCGACCCCGAAGCCACCGATGCCTGCATGGCTGGCGGTTGGCTCGATACCGGCGACATGGGCTATATGGTGGATGGCTACCTGTTCATCGTCGGCCGCGCGAAAGACATGATCATCATCAACGGCAAGAACCACTGGCCGCAGGATATCGAATGGGCAGTGGAGCAATTGCCGGGCTTCAACCACGGCGACATTGCCGCTTTCTCGCTGGAAACCGAAAATGGCGAGGAAGTGCCCGCGGTGCTGGTCCACTGCCGCGTCTCCGACCCCGAAGAGCGCCGCAAGCTGCACAGCCTGATCCGCGACAAGGTCCAATCGGTCACCGGCATGGCCTGCGTTGTCGAGCTGGTCCCGCCGCGCACCCTGCCGCGCACCAGCAGCGGCAAGCTGAGCCGGGCCAAGGCGCGCAATCTTTATCTCGCGGGCGAGATCACGCCGTATTCGCTGGCTGCCTGATCAGGTTCAGCCAAGCGACTCAGGCCTGATCCATAGTTTCCCGCGCGAGTGCGGCAAGGCTCGGATAGTGGCTGGCACGCTCTTCCGCGCTGGCCGAGGAGGCATTGCCGCGCAACAGACGCCCCTTGATCCCGTGGAGGATCGCGGCGAGGCGGAACATGTTGAAGGCGAGATAGAAGTTCCACGCCGGAATGCCGCTGCGGCCCGTGCGCGCGCAATAGGCAGCGACGTATTCCACCTCGCTCGGCAGGCCCAGCGCAGCCAGATCGCGCCCGCCAAGTCCGCCGAGGATCTCGGGCGGCAGGCGCATGATCATCGCGTGGTAGGCAAAATCGCCCAGGGGATGCCCCAAAGTGGAAAGCTCCCAGTCGAGCACCGCGAGCACTTCTGGCCGCTCGGGGTGAAAGATCATGTTGTCGGCGCGGAAATCGCCGTGAACGATGGTTGTCTCGTCGCCCGGCGGAATCGCACCGGGCAGCCATTCGATCAGCGCATCCATGTTGGGATCACGCCCGGCAAGGTCATCGGCAAGATACTGCTGCGACCAGCGCGCAATCTGGCGCTCGAAATAGCCCCCGGCGCGGCCATAATCACCAAGCCCGACGGCCGCCGGATCAATGGCATGAAGCGCGGCAATCACCCGGTTCATTTCGCCGAAATAGGCGGCGCGGTCTTCACGCAGGACGCCGGGGAACGAGGAATCCCAGAAGATGCGCCCTTCGACCATTTCCATGACATAGAATGCGCTGCCGATAACCGCCTCGTCCTCGCAAATGGCGAGGATGCGCGCGACCGGCACCGGGGTGCCGGCCAGGGCGCGCTGGACCCGCGCCTCGCGCAGCACATCATGCGCGCCCTTAAGGATCGGCCCGGCAGGCTTGCGCCTGAGCACATAGCGCGCCGCCGGGGTGGTGAGCCGATAGGTCGGGTTCGACTGGCCGCCGTTGAACTGCTCAACAGTCAGCGGCCCGGCAAAGCCCGGCACCTGCGCGGCAAGCCACGCCTCGAGCGCTGCCTGATCGATCGCCGTGCGCACCGCGCCGGCCCCGCTGTCGGCGCCTTCATCTGCTGTCATGTTCCGCTCCACCTTGCACCTATTGCGCCGATGCCGTTGCAATAGCCCGCGCAGTGCCATATCGCCAGCCCTCAACTGGACGAAAGCGATAGGCCATGCATCCACGTATCCATGCCGCGACACGCCCTGATGCCCCGGCGCTGATCATAGCCGGCTCGGGCGAGACGGTGAC
>JANOBA010000194.1:0-1547 GCA_031411415.1 Novosphingobium sp. | reverse complement strand
ACCGCGATCGGCGGTCCGACGATGGTGAGGTTCTGGAACTGCGAATGGCCAAGATTGGCGCGCAGCAACCGCCCGCTGGCTATGCCTGCACGATAATAAATCCCTGCAAGCTGGGGGTTCAGCGAAATCCAGTAATCGCGGATATCGACAAAGGCGCGTTTCATATCGAGCGCGGCTTCAACCGCGGCCAGTTCGTGATCGGGTTGCGGCCGTGGCACGTTGAAGCGAAGCAATGCGCCGTCGCCCATATAATTGTCGAGCGTCGCACCGCGGCGAAACGCCGCCTCGCACATGGTTTCGAAATATTCGTTGAGCAATTGCAAAGCAAAGCTTGAGGAGAATTCCTTGAACAACAGTGATGATCGCGAAAGGTCGAAATAGAGCACGGTCCCGTTGCTCCCCGAGCCATCCTCTGCGGGGCCGACGAGCTTCATGAAATCGGGAAGTTTCGATAACGCCGCAACACGTTCGGCAATCGGCTTTGCCATTACCGCCAGCCGCGCCAGGTCGGCATCGGTAAAGGCGGCCTCGCCCTCCTTGCGCAACAGTTGCAGCACGCCAATGATATCACCCTTGTCGCGCAAAGGTGCATTGAGCGTGGTCGACGGCGCGTAGTTCGATATCGTCTCTGCCGCCTTGAAATGCGTTGTATCTGTGCCGGTGTTGACCGAAACGAAGCTGTCGCCATCGGTAAAGCAGCGGCCGGCAAGGCTTTTCAACGGGATGATCTTTGAACGGAGCCGCTGCGTTTGCGGGCTGAAAGGTTCGATGCACAAAAATGCAAGACCGTGGACGTCGCCTTTGATCCCCGTCACCGGAATGTAGAGTGATCCGCCACTTGCGCCAACTGCCTTCATGAGCGCCTGCAGATCGGAATCGAGCCCAGCCTTTTCGCTCAGCACTGCGCCGCCACCACGCCCGGCAAGTTCGAGCTGGTTCAGCAGCTGGTCGCGTTGGGTAACGACCTGTTCTAGCTGCGAAGACAGGTCGCGCTTTTCGGCTTCGAGCCGGTCGCGATCGCCCTTCTCTTCATTCTTGACCAGAAAACGGGTGAGGCCGACCAGCACGGCAAGAATGCCCAGGCCGCCACCGATGATTCCGATCCAAAGGCTTACACTGTCCATCTTCGCTCCCCCGATGGCCGTTTGCTGAAGATGTCTGACCGGCAAGATGCCGTCAAGTGCGAACCTTTTCCCCCTGACAAGCGCCGCCACCTCTGCTAGGCGCGCCTGATGCTTAACCTGAATGGTATCACCGTGCGCCTTGGCGGCCGCACTATCCTCGACCGCGCCACGGCGGCCTTGCCCTCTTATGGGCGTGTTGGCCTGATCGGGCGCAATGGCGCTGGCAAATCGACGTTGATGAAAGTGATGATCGGTTCTCTGGACGCCGATGACGGCAGCCTTGAGATGCCCAAGGGCACGCGCATCGGCTATATCGCGCAGGAGGCCCCAGCCGGCAATTCCACGCCGTTCGAAACGGTTCTTGCCGCAGATACCGAGCGCGCAGCGCTGATGATCGAAAGCGAGCAGGAGGGGCTTGACCCC
>JANOBA010000193.1:0-2551 GCA_031411415.1 Novosphingobium sp. | reverse complement strand
AACACCCATCCCGCCGCGCACTTCCGCCATTCGATGATGATGCGCCGGGTCAAGGCATGAGAGCGATGAGACTAGCCCCATCCGCTCATCCTGAGGAGCCACTGAGCTTGTCGAAGGGGCGTCTCGAAGGATCATGCGCGGAGCGTGGTTCGAGAGGGGCCTTCGACAAGCTCAGTCCCTCCTCACCATGAGCGGAAATGGATTAGAGCGCACTTGAAATTTACGGACAGCGGCTATCGCGCTGGGGCGGGGCGGAAGTGCGGGTCAGCCAGCCGCCGCCCGGGCCTTCGTATTTCTCGCCGGGCGCGGTCTGGGCGATCAGGCGGCAGCCGGTGGTGAAGGCATATTCCTCCACAGTGGCTCCAGCGGCCTGGGCCTTTTCCGAATAGAGCGCACGGCGCTTGATGTTGAGATCCTCGACCAATGCGCGGAGGCCGCCGCCGGGAGGGGCCACATAGCCGAGGTAGCCGTCCATCTTTTCGCCGACCTGGCCCGATGCGCGCGCGGCGGCATAGGCCGGATCGCGCTGGGCAAATGCCGTGCCGGCGCCGGTGAGCGCCAGAATGGCCGTGGCCGCCAGGGCCAGCTTGCGGGGGTGGGATTGAATCAAGGCACGCATCAGAAAATCTCCGGGTTCTTGTCGATCGTGTTCGCCGCATCGGCGGCCAGACGATAGACAATCTCCTGCTTGATGTTGATGTTGAGCTCGATGACGATCGGCTTGTCCGGCGCAGTGACCGAAATACAACCCGAGCACATCAGTGAACCCGCCACCAGCACCACTATGGCGCGAACGGCGCGCCTGCCGGACCCTTGTTCTGTTACCTGCCATTTGCGCATGATGCGGCTTGTTGCAGGCGAGAGGCTTCGGGTCAATTCGTCGGCAATCATGGGGTTGCTCCGCTGACTGGAGGCTGAACAGGGCGGGCAAGCGGCTTGCCATCGTTGCCGACCAGACCAAGCGTGCGCGGATCGATCACATAGGCTGGATCGTAGAGCGATTTGAACGAGGAGACGAGCTTGAAGAACGGCGCGCGCAAGTTGACGTTGAACTTGATCGGCAGTTTGGCGATTTGGTTGGTGATGAAATTGCGCCGCGCAGAGGTTCCCTGGCGGATGCCGTCAAAACTGACCCGCGTCACGATTTCGCCTTCCAGCGGCCCCGACATGTCGATCCGCATCGCCCGGTAATCGATCGAGCGCAGTGCATCGAAGGCGAAATTGGCCATGGCCGAGAGGTCCTTGTAGGTTAGCGCGCCGACATAGGAGACATTGCCGCCCGGCGGCCGCGAGGCCAGCATGCCGCCTTCGATGCGCCCCCCGTTTTCGTCGAACACCAGCGGCAAAACGCCATCGAACGTGCCGGTCGCGTTGACATTGCCCATCTCGACCCGCGAGACGAATTTGGCCGCGTCGAGCCCGTTGATGCGCAAGGTGAAGCGGCGGGTTTCCGCCTCGCCAAGCACCATCCGGGTCGGCTCCAATGTTAGTCGGCCATCGAGAAACGGCCAGCGCGCGCCGTCGATTTCCAGCAGGTTGCCGGGCCGGATGGCAAAGACCAGCTCGCCATCGTTGACCTCGATGCCCGGATTAATCGCAGCGATCTTCAACCGCTGATCGGGCGCGGTGATCAGGCCGAGCAGGTCGGTGAAATGCACCGTGCCAGATACGCCCTGCACCGGGCCGAAGGCGGCGGCGAAATTGAACTTGTCAGTGGTGAAACTGCCGGTGCTGGTTACCCGCTGCTGGTCCCAGTCAATCCGGCCCGTGCCCCGCACTGCGCCTTCTGCATTGGCGATAACGCCCAGCGCCAGACGCGAGATTTGTTCGGGCTGGAGTTTGGCGTCGAGCATGATGGACTCGGCGGCCAGATCGGCGCTGCCGGTGCCGCTGGACAGATCGTGCCGGATTGCGGCACGCACGATCGCCCGGTCGCTTTTGGGCTCGCGCATCAGGGCGTCAGCGACAATGCGGTTGCCTTCGAGCGTCAGGGTGGCCTCGCGGGCGATCAGCGGCTGGAAGCGGTCGTCGCGCTCGCGGTCTTCAAGACGGAACGCGCCGCCCGCCACGGTCAGCCGGCCATTTGCAAAGCGCCAGTCGCCGCTGGCATCCAGCAGATCGAGCGGCACGGCGGCGAGCAGCACCTGGGTTCCGGCGAAACTGCCGGCGACATCGCGGTCGATCCGCGCGTTGAGATTGGCCAGGCGGAATCGCGAGGGGCTGTCAGCCGGGCCAAGCGCCACATCGAGGCTGCGCGCGGCGAGCATGCCCGGCACGGCAAAGCCCACCGGACCGCTGGCGATGCGGATCGGCGTGGCGCCCAGCTTGCCGGCAAGATCGAGCCGGGGCGCGCCGGCGGCGATGCGCAGGCCTGCGGGGCCCGAACGCACGATCGCCCCTCCGGGCTGCGGGCAGAGCGTCACGGTGCGGCCAGACAGTGTGAGCTGGGCGAACGACAGGCTGTCAAAGCGCAGCGGGGTGCATTTGCGGCCCATGGCTAGGCCCGCGCTGTGTGACCAGTTGCCTTCAAGTGGCACTTCCAGATTGCGCG
>JANOBA010000192.1:0-5107 GCA_031411415.1 Novosphingobium sp. | reverse complement strand
TTCACCAAGGTGGTCCAGCGGGTGCCGGTGCGCATCCGCATCGATGCCGGTCCGGCGGCGCACCGGGTGCTGGTGCCGGGGCTGTCCTTGCATGTCGAGGTCGATACCCGCGCCGGCAAGGGAGAGATCGAGGCGATCCGCGCCGAACAGGCCCGGACTGAGCAAGCAAAGTCGGCGCGGTGAGCGAGATCGCAGCCCCCAGCCCAGCCACGCAGCCGGCAGCCCGCGCCAGTCTTGCGGACTGGCTGGCGGTCAGCGCCGGCATGATCGGCTCACTGATGGCGCTGATGGACATCTCGATCGTCAATTCCGCTTTGCCGGTCATTCAGGGCGAGATCGGCGCGACGCCCAGCGAGGGTACTTGGGTGAACACGTCCTACCTGATCGCCGAAATCATTGTCATTCCGCTGTGCGCCTGGCTCGAACGCATGCTTGGCCTGCGCCTGCTGCTGGTGACCGGGGCCAGCATGTTCACCCTGTTTTCCATGCTCTGCGGCCTCTCCACCAGTCTTGAAATGATGATTGCCGGGCGGATCGGCCAGGGCCTGTCTGGCGGCGTGCTGATCCCCACGGCGCTGACTATTGTGGCGGTGCGCCTGCCGCCATCACAGCAGACCATTGGCCTTGCGATAACCGCGATGGCGGCTTTGATGGGGCCTGTGATCGGACCGGTGCTGGGCGGCTGGCTGACCGAAAATTACAGCTGGCATCTGGCCTTTTTCATCAATGTGCCGATTTGCGCGGGGCTGCTGGTGCTGCTGATGCTGGCACTGCCCCGGTCGCAGGGCAGCATGGCGGAGCTGCGCCAGGCCGACTGGTTCGGCATTGCCGGCATGGCAATCGGGCTTGGCACCCTGACGCTGCTGCTTGAAGACGGGCACCGCGAACAGTGGTTCGAATCAAGCCTGATCTGGCAGCTGGCCTTGGCAAGCGTGCTTGGCTTCGTGCTGGTCGGGGTGGGCCAGTTGCGTTCGGACCGACCGGTCATCCGACTGGCGCTGCTGCGCAATCCCAGCCTTGTTTCATCGATTTTGCTGCTGGCGGGTCTCGGCTCGGTGCTGTTCACCGGCATCTTCATTATCCCGCAGTTCCTCGTGACGATCGCCGGCTATAATGCCTTTCAGGCAGGCCAGGTCGCGATTATCGGCGGGATGATCTCGGTTCCGGTGGCCTTCATTTACCCGGTAACATTTGCCAAAATCGACGCGCGGCTGACCATCTTCATTGCGCTGATGTCACTGGCCACGGCCAACCTGCTCGCCAGCGGCCTCACCGCGCAGTCTGGCGGCAGCCATTTCACCTTTTCACAGATGTTCTTCGGCTTTGGCACGACAATGACCGCTATCCCGCTGATGCAGTCGGTGATGGCCTCGGTCTCTCCCGAAGATGCCGCCGAGGCCAACAGCCTTAGCGCGGTGGCGCGCAATCTGGGCGGATCAATCGGCCTTGCCGGCATTGCCAGCTTTCAGCAGCAGCGCTTTGATCTGCACAGCGGCCAGGTGAATGCAGCCATGGGGGCCAACGACCCGGCGCTGCAAGACCAGCTTTCCCAATCGGCCGCGCAATTCGGCGGCGGGCCAGAGGGCTTGGAAGCGGCCTATCGCATGATTGAAGGGCAAGTGATGCTGCAGGCCTCGGTGATGACGTTCAGCGATATCTTTCTTGCGCTGGCGACCATCGCGCTGCTGATCTCGCCGTTCGTGCTGCTGCTGCGGCCGCCGCCGCCCGGCATGGCCATGGGCATGGGGGGGCATTGAGCATGCGGCACGCATTTGCCCTGGCAGTGGTATGCCTGATGTCTGCCGGGTGCACCGCCGGGCCTGACCATATGCGCCCGCCTGCGCCAGCCTTAAGGGCGCTGGACGAAGGCAAGTTCCTGCGCGCAGGCGTGATTGTCTCCGCAGCCCCCGTCGCTCGCTGGTGGCAGGGGCTGGGCGACGCGGAGCTTGCGCGGCTGATCGAGCTGGGCCTGCGCGAGGCCCCGGCCATTGCCGCTGCCGAGGCGCGGCTGCGGCAGGCGCGCGCCGGGCTGGCGGCCAGCCGCGCCGGACAGATGCCGGCGCTCGGCACTTCGCTGCTCTATGCCCATGCCGCTCTGCCCGATGGTGCTCTCGGTGGCTCGAACGGGGGCTCGAACGGCCAGATTGATCTGTTTAATGCCGGCTTCGATGCCAATTGGGAGCTGGACCTGTGGGGCGGCAAGCGCCGCGAGACCGAACGAGCAAACGCCGAAGCCGATGCTGCGGGCGCGCGGCTAGCCGATGCCCATGTCGCACTCTCGGCGGAAATTGCACGTACCTATGTGGCTTTGCGGGCGCGCCAGGCCAGCCAGCGGCTTCTGGCCGAGAAGCTCGGGTTCGAGCGGCGACAGACAGCAATCGCCCGGCAGCGTCTCGCCGCCGGCGCCGCGCCGCGCCAGGCGGCCGAGGCGGCGAGCGCGGTGGAGGCGCGCGGCGAGGCAGAGCTGGCCCGGTCCGCTGCTGATCTCGCAGTGCTCGGCGATGGTCTCGCGGTGCTCACGGGACAAGCACCCGGCGCGCTGGATGATATGGCCGCAGGCGATGTGCCGCTGCCGCCCGCAGTTGTCGCAATCGGCGATCCAGCGGCGATGCTGGCGCGCCGGCCCGATATTCGCACCGCCGAACGGCAACTCACCGCAGCCTCGTCGCGGATCGGCATCGAGCGCGCCAAGCGCTTCCCCACGGTCAGCTTCATGGGGCTGATCGGCATTGGCGGCAGCAAGCCCGGCGACCTGTTCGACACGGCCAATCTTTCGACCATCGCTTTGCCGCGCCTGTCGTGGAGCTTCCTCGATTTCGGGCGCGGCGCGGCGGCAGTGCGCGGAGCCGAGGCGGCGCGCGATGCCGCGCTTGCCGACTATCGGGCGCGCGTGCTTGCCGGTCTGCAGGATGCCGAGGCCGCGCTGGCGCGCTTTGGCGCAGCGCGGCTGGCACTGGCGAGCGCGGGAAGCGCGGCAGGCCATGCCCGCGAAATCGCCCGGCTTGATGGCCTGCGCGCGCGGGCGGGAACGCTGGCACCAGCGGCTGCCTTGCAGAGCGAGGCGCAGGCTCTCGACGCGCGACTGGCAGAAGTGTCGGCACGCGGCGAACTGACTGCGGCCTATGTAGCGCTCGCCAAGGCACTTGGCCTCGGCTGGGAACAGGCCGCTGCCTGATCAGGCGCCATCGCGCGGCCGGCCGGCGCTGGGGCAGGCGGAGCAGATCACCGCACGGATCGTCGATGCGGCCTGGGCGGTCCTGATGGAGAGCGGCCCCGAAATGTTCGCGCTCGACCGCTTGGCCGCCGCGGCCCATGCCAGCAAACAGACCATCTACACGCGATTTGCCGGCAAGATTGAGCTGCTCGAGGCCGTGCTCGCGGCGCGTGTCGGGATGCTCTCCGCCGATTTCGACGAGGCGGCGCAAGGCAGCCAGATCGAAGCGGTGATTGCCGAAATCACGCGCCGTTCGGTCACATCGCTCTCCGCCCCCGAGGCGCTGATGCTTGAGCGGCTGATCGACTGGATTGACCGGGAACGCCCCGAGGCCTGCATGCGCGAGGAAGTTTACGGCAATTTGCTGGCACGGATGCGTGGCTGTCTTGAGCGCGCTAAGGCGCAAGGTCAGGTGCCGGCAGCTGATATCGATATGGCGGCGCGATTCTGGCTCGATGGATTGATCGGCCACGTGCGCGGCCTGTCGCGCCATGATGAAACGCTGGATAATTGGCCGCAGACCTATGCGCGCTATTTTCTGCGGGCAATCACTTAGGGCCGGCTCGCACGCATCGCCTCGAGGCAGGCGCGCATCAATCGTTCGCCGAGGTGCGCTATCGCGCCGCCGTCCAGCGGATCGGGAAACGGTCCGATGCACATGTTGTAGAGGCAGGTGCCGCTCGTATCGAACATCGGCGCGGCAATCAGCATGACATCATAGAACCGGTCTGGATCGAGTTCGTTGGGTAGGGCCATGTTCGGGCCCAAGGTGTGGAAACCCGCACCGTCCTGGCCGGCCGCATTGCTTGCGAGCGCTGCCAGTTCGGAGGCGAGCCGCGAGGTTGCGGTTGATTGCAACAGCACTTCGAATCCGCGTGCACGGATCGCCGCCACGCCGCGTCGGCGCGCGCCGCTTGCGCCTGCCGATTCGCCCGAAGGGTCCTTGGCCAGCCAGGCCTCGACCGCCTCGTCGCCTGCCCAGGCAAGAAACGGTGCGCCAAGCGGTGGGGTCATCGTCTTTCTTTCGCCAAGCAGCAGCCCCGGCACCCGGCCGGACGGGTCAGGACAGACATGCACGCCGACAATCTCGTCGCCGACGGCGGCGCTGATGAGCAGCGGCAGGCCGACTTCCGCCGCGACCCTGTCTGCCGCCGCCCGCGCCCGCGCGAGCAGCGGCTGGCCGGCGAGCGCCGCCTGCCCCAAAGCCACCGGCAGTGCGCCCAGTGCAAAGCGCTTTGTGGCGGGATCGCGCACCAGATAGCCGCGCTGGCATAGCACCCCCAGCACCGAATGGCACGAAGCCGGGTTGATGCCCGTTGCGCGCGCCACTTGTGACAGCGTCAGGCCCTGATTCGGCGACAGCGCCAGCAGTTCCAGAATGTCGAAACCGCGCGAGGCGGAAAGGGCAGGTCGAACCATGGTGAATCCAGATTGACAACTGAACGGCCAAGGTTAAACTATTTCAAATAATAATTCAACATTGCAAAAATAAAAACAAACGGAGAGCGTGTCGTGACACTTGCTATCGACCTGACCGGCAAGACGATTCTCGTCTGCGGCTGTCACAAGGGCGGCATCGGCGGGGCGACTGCGCGTGCTGTCGCACGGGCAGGCGGGGCACTGGTGCTGCTCGACAAGGATGAGGAAACCGTTGCCGCAACAGCGGAGAGCGTCCGCGCGCTGGGCGCAAGTGTGCATACGATGGTCGCCGATCTTTATTCGGCCGAGGCCTGCGAGGCGGTGATCCCCCGCGTGCTCCGCGAAGTCGGTCCGATCGACGGGATTGCCAATGTCGTCGGCGGCACCACCGCGCAGGAATGGGTGCCGCTGGAAGACACGCCGACCGACGTGTTCTGGAAGTCGATGCAGCTCAACTTCGCCTACACTTTCTTC
>JANOBA010000191.1:0-12915 GCA_031411415.1 Novosphingobium sp. | reverse complement strand
CCCGACAGGTCGACGAAGTCAGCGCGTCGATCACCTACGCGATGCAGAACGGCTTCGAAGTGACCGCGTGGGGCCGAAACCTGACCAACGACCGATATATCAACACGATCTTCGATTCGCCGGCGCAGATCGGCTCGGTCTCGGCCTATACCAACCAGCCGCGCACCTGGGGTGGAACAGCGCGGTTCCGCTTCTGAGCAGGATGCATTTCGCCAGATGAAAAGGGGAGCTTGGGCTCCCCTTTTTATGTTTGCCCCAATTTTCATTGCCAAGTCCGCGTGTTTGTGGTGCCTTCCCGAAGTCTGCCTTGCGCAGGCCGTGGAGTAGGGGAACAAATCATGCTGGATTGGATGACAATGCCGCTCAAGCGGTACACCGATTTTTCAGGCCGTTCGCGGCGCAAGGAATACTGGTCGTTCTTGCTCGGCGTATTCATCGTCGCGGTAGTGTTGGGCATTGTTGAAGGCATTCTCGGCCTTTCGGGAATGGTCGGCGGCGTATATGGCCCGCTCACCACGATTTTCCTGCTTGGTATCATCGTCCCCAGCATCGCCGTGCAGGTGCGCCGGTTCCACGATCAGGACAAATCGGGCTGGTTCGTCCTGCTCGCGCTGATTCCGTTCCTTGGCGGCCTCGCGGTGCTGGTGTTCATGTGCCTTGAAGGGACCAAGGGGGCCAACCGTTTCGGCGCCGATCCTAAAGGCGGCGCGGCAAGCGACGTCTTTTCCTGATAGGTAATGTGGCCCGGCCGACTTGGCCGGGCCGCTACCTTTGCAGTGCCGCATCAGTGCGCTGGAGCGGTGTGCCGCGCGCTGATGCGGTTCAGCACTCGCGCTTGTTAACAGCGCCACGGCGGAGGCATTGATGCAATCTTTCGGCGGTTTCTGGGTTCGCTTCGTGGCCTATATCATCGATGCGATTATCATGAACATCGCCAGCGGAGTGGTGGGCGCCTTTGCCGGGGTCGGCATCGGGGTGATCGGCATGAACGAAAATGTCGCCGCAGCCAGCGCAATTGGCGCGGGCGCGATCAGCCTGGTGATCAATTGGCTCTATAGCGCCATTCTCGAAAGTTCGAGCTGGCAGGGGACTGTCGGCAAAAAGGCAATGAGCCTGGTGGTGACCGACCTTTCGGGCAATCGCATCAGCTTCGGCCGCGCCACCGGGCGCTATTTCGCCAAGATCATTTCAACGATGACCCTGCTGATCGGCTTCATGATGGTCGGCTGGACCCAGCGCAAACAGGGCCTGCACGACATGATCGCCGGAACGCTGGTCTATAAAGCGCGCGCGGGCGATTTGGTCAGCAATACCGCTGAGGTGTTCAGCTAGAGATCTCGCAGCGCCTGCGCGGGCTTCGCTCGCAGCAGCGGCAGCGATCCGGCGAGCGCGAATCCGAGCACCAGCGCCAAGCCGCCGCCGAGCACGCCGAACACGGTGGGCCAGTGCGGCAGCCAGTCGAACGTGAACAGCTGCACCACCACCAGCCAGGCAATTGCGCTGCCCAGCGCCAGCGCCACGCCAGCCAGGATCAGCGACAACAGGCCGAATTCGGCAAGTTGCAGTAGCAGCAGTTGCCGCCGGCTGGCGCCCAGCACGCGCAGGATCACCGTATCGTAAGTCCGGGACGCACGCGCCGAGGCTATTGCGCCGAGCAGCACGGCGATGCCCGCCAGTACGGTGACCGATGCGGCGGCGAGGATCGCGGTGCTCATCTCGCCAAGCAGCGCGCGGGCATCGCGCAGAATGCCGCCGGTTTCGATCACCGAACTGGCCGGGAAGGCGCGGACCAGTTTGCGCAAGAGGCCGGTATTCGCCGCGCCTGCGGGCAAGTCGATAGTCGCCGCCAGATTGTGCGGCGCGTCGGAAATGGCGTTCGGCGAATAGACCAGCACATAGTTGAAGCCGAGCGAATCCCATTCGATCCGCCGGAAAGAGGCGATACGCGCGCTGCGTTCGACCCCCAGAAGTGAGACGACGATGCTGTCGCCCAGTTTCAGGCCGATGGCCTCGGCGAGCTTCTCGTCGACCGAGACCAGCGGCTCGCCGGCATAGTCCTTCGGCCACCATGCGCCCGCAGTCACCACGTTGCCCTCGGGAACGCTGTCCGCATAAGTCAGGCCGCGCTCGCCGCGCAGCGCCCAGGCGTTCTCGGGCAGGGTCTTGAGGTCAGCGACCCACGTCATGGCATCTGCCGGCCCATAGGCGAGGATCGCCCCGCGCATAGCCGGGACCGTGCGGACAACCGCGCCGGGCACTGCCTGCTGCACGGCGGCGGTGAATTCGCCGCCCCGCGCGCGCGGCACATCGAGCACGAAATAGTCCGGCGCGCGGGCCGGGATGCGCCGGGCGATGTTGGCTGAAAGGCTGGTCTCGATGGCCGCAAGCAGCACAAAAGCCGAAAGGCCAAAGCCCAGCGCGGTAACCAGCGCCCCGGTTTGCGCGCCGGGGCGGTGGAGATAGGACAGCGCCGTGCGCAGCAGTGGGTTTGCCGAACGCGGCAGGCGCGCGGCGGCGCGGGAAATGCCCCAGCCAAGCAGCGTCAGCAGGCCGAGCAGCGCGGCAATGCCGGCGAGAAATCCGGCGCTGAGCCGCCAGTCCGCCGCGCTGGCGAGCGCGAGCGCGATGATCCCGGCAAGGCCCAGCCCCACTGGCAGCGCCATGGCCCGCCAGGCCGGCGCCAGCGGCACAATCCGCGCGCGCATCAGCGCCATCGCCGGATAGAGCCGCGCGCGCAGCAGCGGCGGCGCGGCAAACACCAGCGCCACCAGCAGCCCGAACAGCGCCGCGCGGGCCAGCGCCCAAGGCTCAAACACGAAACCGGTTTGCACCGGCAACAACGCGCCCAGCGCCGAGGCCAGCAGCGGGGTGATCAACACCCCCGCCGCCAGCCCCGCCAGCGCGCCAGCGAGCGCCGCGGCGGAGATTTGCAGCAGATAGATGCGGGCAATATCGCCGCTGGTGGCGCCCAGCACCTTGAATGTCGCGATGCTGGTGCGCCGCGCCTCAAGATAGGACGTGACCCCGCCGCCGATGCCGATGCCGGCGATGGCCAGCGCGGCGAGCCCGACGAGTACGAGGAATTGGCCCATGTTCTCAATGAACCGCTCGGCCCCCGGCGCGGCCTTGTCGCGGGTGCGATAGCGGAATCCGGCATCGGGGAACGCCTGTTTCAGCCGGTCAACTGCCGCGTCGGGATCAAGACCGGAGCGCAGCAATACGCGCAGCTTGGTGCGATACATCGATCCCGGTGCGATCAGCCCGGCGCGCGCGGGAAAATCATCGCGCACGATGGCGACTGCACCCAGCGCAAAACCTTCGCTGAGCGCATCGGGCTCTTCGGCGACGATGCCGGCGACTTTCAGGCTCTCGCTGCCAATGCGGATCGCAGCTCCCGGCGTCACGCCCAGCCGCTCGGCCGCGCCTTCGGCAAGCCAAACTCCGCCCGGCGGCGGCGCGCGCACGCGGCGGCCATCCTTCAGCGTCAGCGCGCCGACTAGCGGCCATTTGTCATCAACGGCCTTCAGCGCCACCGGCGCGTCGGCCTCTCCGGCGCTGGCCATCGCCTGCAAACGCATGCCGGTGGAGACTGTGCCCATCGCGATGAGCGCCTTGGCCTCGGCGTTGCTCGCCCCGCGCTGCCAGACCTCGGCCTCGATATCGCCGCCCAGTATGGTGCTGCCACGCCCGGTCAGCTCGCGTTCTATCGATGCCGTCAGCGTGCCGATTGCGGCAAGCGCGCCGGTGCCAAGGAACAGGCAGATCAGCAGCAGTCGCAGACCCCGGAAGCGCGCCGAAAGATCGCGCCGGGCAATGCGCCAGGCGGCGGGCCAGGGCAGGGCAGGCGTCACCTCGTAATCCCCTCCCCGGCGGGGAGGGGTTGAGGGAGCGAGGCCGGCAGGTCTCGCGTCCACGTTGGCGTCGAACCTCCACCCCAACCCCTCCACAACGGGGAGGGGCTTTTAGATTGTTGCAACTGTCTCATCCGGCGATTTTGTCGCTGGTGATGCGCCCATCGGCCAGTGTGATCACCCGCTCGCAGCGCGCGGCGAGTTGGGCGTCATGGGTGACGATAATCAGGCTCGCGCCCATTTCGGCACGGCGGGAAAACAGCAGGTCGATCACCGCCGCGCCGGTCGCGGCGTCGAGGTTGCCAGTGGGCTCGTCCGCAAAAACCAGCGCCGGTCGCGGGGCAAGCGCGCGGGCGATGGCAACGCGCTGTTGCTCGCCGCCGGAAAGCTGGGCGGGATAATGACTGAGGCGGTGGCCGAGGCCGACCGCTTCCAGCTCGGCGCGCGCGCGTGGGGCAGCATCGGCCATGCCGGCCAGCTCCATCGGCGTGGCGACATTTTCCAGCGCGGTCATCGTCGGTAGCAAGTGGAAGGCCTGAAGCACGATGCCGATGCGGCCGCGTCTTGCCAGCGCCAGTGCGTCTTCGTTCATTGCCGCGAAGTCTTCGCCCGCCACGCTGAGCGAGCCTGTCGTTGCGCGTTCAAGCCCCGAAAGCACCGCCATCAGCGAGCTCTTGCCCGAGCCCGAAGGCCCGAGCAGCGCGAGCGCCTGGCCTGCGGGCACGGCAAGATCGATACCTTTGAGGATTTCCACCGCCCCCGGGCCGCTGCCCAAGGTCAAGGTAAGGCTTTGCGCGGCGATAATGGGGGAGGGACTTGTCACGGAAGGTAGATGGGCTAGCTATGCCCGCGCCGCAAGGAGGCGGTTGTATGAAATTGTATGGTTTTCCTGCCCTTTTTGCCGTGTTGACTGTGCTGCTGGTTTCGGCGTGTGGGCATCAGAAGGCGCCCGAGGCACCGCCCGCCACCACCGCGAGCGCCGAGCCGCTGCCCGATGTGCCGGTGATGGGGCCAGAGCTGCGGGTGCTGGCATTGGGCGACAGCCTGTTTGCGGGTTATGGCGTCAAGCGCGACGAGAGTTATCCGGCGCGGCTGGAAGCGGCGCTGCGCGCGCGCGGGGTCAACGCGCGGATCGCCAATGCCGGGGTTTCGGGCGACACCAGCGCGGGCGGGCTCGATCGGCTGGCTTTCACGCTTTCGGCTCAGAGCAAGCCGCCGCAGCTGGCGATCATCAGCCTTGGCGGCAACGACATGCTGCGCGGGCTGCCGCCGGAACAGACCCGGGCAAATCTCGACAACATAGTTGGCCAGCTGCGCGCCAAGGGCATCAAGGTCGTGCTGATGGGCATGCTCGCCCCGCCAAACCTGGGCGAGGATTATCGCGCGAAATTCGATACGATCTATCCGGCGCTGGCCAAGAAGCATGGTGCGGTGCTGGTGCCGTTCTTCCTCCAGCCGTTGATGGGCAAACCTGATCTGGTGCAGGCGGACCGGATCCATCCCACGGCGCTCGGGATCGAGGAGATTGTGGCGGCAACAGTGGGGGAGGTGGCCAAAGCGGCGGAGTGATAATCACCCCTCGCGCACCACGCTTCCGTCTATCACCCGCCACACCGCCGCTTCGCCTGCAATGCTCTCGAACGGCGCCAGCTCGGTCCCGGTCAGCCAGACCTGCGCGCCGCTTTCGTGCAGCCGGCCGAACAGCGCTTCGCGGCGCAGCGGATCGAGGTGGGCGGCGACTTCATCAAGGAGCAACAGGCGGGGCCGCTCGCTGCCCAGCAGCCCGGCATGGGCGAGGACAATGGCGATCAGCATAGCTTTTTGCTCGCCGGTCGAACAGGCTGCCGCCGGTTGGTCCTTACCCGCCATGGTGACGGACAATTCGTCGCGGTGGGGTCCAACGAGAGTGCGCTGGGCGGCGCGATCGCGCGCACGGCCTTGTCTGAGCGCGCCGGCAAGTTCGGCCTGCATCACCGGGCCGCCAGGCACATAGCTGAGGCTGGGCCGCGCGAATGGCCCCTCGGGCAGCGCCTCCAGCGTGCGGTCCAGCCGGCGCACCATGATCTGGCGGGCCTGCGCCACCATGGCCCCGGCCTCGGCGATCTGCGCCTCGATCCCATCGAGCCATGCAGGTTCCGGCTCGCGCGGGTCCGCCAGCAATTTGTTGCGCTCGCGCAGCGCGGCTTCGAGCCGCGAGGCATTGCGCGCGTGGCTGGGGGCGGGGCCTAGCACCATGCGATCAAGAAACCGCCGGCGGGCGGAAGCGCCTTCGGCAAACAGCCGGTCCATCGCCGGGGTCAGCCAGCCGATCGAGAGCCATTCGGCGAGGCCCAATGCGGAGGCCTTGGCGCCGTTGACTTGAACCAGCCGGCGGCCCGGACTTTCCGGCGCGGCGCCGGTGCCCAGCTGCACGGCATCATCGCCCGCGCCGAGCTGCGCGCTGACGGCAAATCCGCCTGGCCCGCCCGCGCGCGCCATTTCGGCGAGCGGCTGGTGGCGCAGCCCGCGCCCGGGGGCGAGCAGCGACAGGGCTTCAAGCACGTTGGTCTTGCCGGCGCCGTTATCGCCGACGAGCAGGTTGAACCGCGCTGCGCTGTCCAGTGCGCTTGCCCGGTGGTTGCGGAACTGGGAAAGCTGGATGCGGCCTAGCACCGCAGCCTAGACCGAGCCGGCCTTGGCGAAGGGCGAGAATTCGGTGCCTTCGTCATAAACATCGACCCCCTCGCGCGCCTTGATCCAGCCGACGACCCCATAGGTCACCGGCGTAAGCAGCGCTTCCCACAGCACTTTCAGGCCCCAGTTGGTGACCATGACGGTGAGCACCGCCGAGGTATCCCACACGCCGAGGAAAGCGACCGGATAGAAGATTGCGCTGTCGACCGCCTGGCCGAACACGGTCGAGCCGATGGTGCGGCTCCACAGGTGTTTGCCTTTCGTCCAGATCTTCATCTTGGCGAGCACGAAGGAATTGACGAATTCGCCCGCCCAGAAGGCCAGCATCGAGGCCATCACGATGCGCGGCACCTGGCCGAATACGCTCTCGTAAGCCGCCTGCCCGTTCCACCCGGCAGCCGGCGGCATGGCGACCACCACCCAGCTCATGAAAGCCATGAAGATCGTCGCGGCAAAGCCCGCCCAGATGCAGCGGCGTGCATTGGCATAGCCGTAAATCTCGGTCAGCACGTCGCCGATCACATAGGAGACCGGGAAAAACAGGATGCCGGCGCCAAATGTGTAGCCCCAGACAGTCGCCAGCTTGGCCGCGCCGATCAGGTTCGACAGCAGCAGGATCGCGACGAAAGCCGCCATGACATAGTCGAAATAGCGGAAATGCCGGCGCGCGCCGGACTTTCCGTCAATGTGGGTGAGCTGCTGGTCCATGGCCGACATGACTAACCGGGTTTACGGCCCATGCAAGTCAAGCCTAAGGAAAGCCCTCAGCGCGCCCGTAGTTCAACTGGATAGAGCACGAGCCTTCTAAGCTTGGAGTTGCAGGTTCGAGTCCTGCCGGGCGCGCCAAATTTCCCTTCGGCCAATCGGCACACCCTCATTACGGATGGTCGGACTTTGTCCGCATCATTGGCGGTCGGACTTTGTCCTCCGGGGCGCGCCAATCATCCCGCTGGCCATTCTCCGCGCGCGGTGCAACAGTGCCGCACCAGAGCTGCCGCAAAGGCGGACATGAGGGAGACGTTTGCAGATGGCTGGATCAGCAGCAGTGGCGGCGGGCGCAGCAGACCTGCCAAATCATCCTAATGCCAAGTGGATGGGGCTGATTGCCGGCCTTTCGCACAACATGATTGTCGGCTGCCTGATGGGTTCGTTCAGCGTGATGCTGGCATCGGTGGAAAGCCGGATGGGCGTGACGCGGGCGGAATCGTCGAGTGTTGGCGCGCTGGTGCTGTTCGGCTCGGCGCTGATGGGTGCCTTCGTTGGCCCAATCATGGGCCGCTATTCGTTGCGTCCGCTGATGTTCATCGGCGCGGCGCTGATGGTGGCGGGCTTTCTGACGCTGGCTTTTACCACCTCATACGCGCTCTACATCGGCTGCTATCTGCTGTTGTTCGGGCCGAGCATGGCGATTGCCGGGTCGGTCGGGCCGGCAACTCTGGTGACGCGCTGGTTCAGCAGCAATCGCGGGCTGGCCCTGGGGCTGGTGCATCTGTCGCTGGTGGTGGCTGTGATGCCGCTGCTCGCCACCTGGATTCTTGCGCATTATGGCGCGCAGGCAACGTATCTGACGATGGGCGTGCTGGTTGCGGTTATCCTGTTTCCGGCGACTTTGGCGATTCGTGATTATCCCCCGGGCGGCGGGCTTGCGGGCGGGGGGCTGCCGGCAGATGGCGCAGTGCCGACTGCCCCATCCGATGCAGAATCGCTCACCGTTCCGCAAATCCTCAAAAATCCAGCCTTCTGGGCAATCGCCACGGTTGCTGGCCTGATCATTACCCAGATCATGATGCTGACTTTCAACATGATCCAGATCGCCGCCTCACATGGCATCACCGGTTATGACGCGGCCTTGCTGCAGGCGATCATGTCATTTTCGGGCATGGCGGGCTCAATCATCTTCGGTTGGGTGGCGGACAGGATCGGCGGCGGGCGTGGCATGGCCCTGATTGCCGTCAATTGCGCCATTCTGCTGATGCTGCTGCAAATGGATATGCCCTATCCGGCCCGTGCCGTGGTTACGGGACTGCTGGGTTTGCACGGCGCCGGCATGATCCCGAATGTCAGCCGGGCGCTGGCGCATTGTTTTGGATCAGGCAGCTTCAGCCGCGCATTCGGCATGCAATCAGCGCTGAGCGTGCCGTTCACTGCTGTCGGCATCTGGGCGATGGGCAGCTCGTTCGACCAGACCCATAGCTATGATACCGCGCTGACCGGCATTGCGATCATGATGGTCATTGCCATCCCGCTGTCGCTGTATGCGGCAAGAAAGCCGCTTATCCGCAGTTGATCCGGCCTAGCCCCGCTTGGCGCTGGCCAGCGGCTCGCCTTCGACCGGATAGCCGCGCGCCTGATAGTCAGGGATCAGCAGCCACTTTTCGCCGTCGCGCTCTTCCATGTTGGGGGAGACGGTGACCACGGGGGTCACGTCGCAGTGCGCCTTGGCCTCGGCAAACGAGCCGAACAGCGCCAGGCGGTCAAGATTGCGGCGGGTGGGGAAGATCACGCTGATTTCGCCCGCATCGGCAAGATCGAGCGCGCCTTTGGCGCTGGTCCAGAACAGGCGAGTGTTTTCGGTGGCATCAACCGTGATGTCGACCGCGCCGGTGCCGAGATCGGCAAGGTAGAAGCGAGTGTCGAAAGTGCCCGAGACCTTGGGGCACCAGCGCGCAAAAGGGATCAGGTGATCTGGTGCCAACGTCCAGCCGAAGCGCTCCATAACCGGCGCGAGCGCGCCCTGTTCCAGCAGCATGGCGCGCGCATCGGCGGCTTCCTGGCCGGAGACCTGCTTGGTCAGCCCGATGGCAAGGCCGGTTTCCTCCAACGTCTCGCGGATGCCACCAATCCGCGCGGAGAGCACTTCGATATCGGCTGCTGGGTACAGCTGGGCGGCGAGTGCTCCATCTTCGGGATCGATCCGCCCGCCGGGAAACACCGCCGCGCCGCCGGCAAAGCGCATTTCCTTGGCGCGCTGGACCATCAGCAGCTCAGGCGGGCCGCCATTGCGGCAGTGGCGAAAGATGACGACAGTTGCGGCGGGGATATGCCCGTCGACGCCGGGAAATGGGTAAGTCATGGCAATGTCACTCGCCCGGCGCATTGATGCTGGCAAGCAAAAAACGCGTATTGTTGCCGGAGCGGCAAAAAGTGTCGGTCTGGCTTACAAATGTTGGAGCGTCGCCGAGAGTGCATTTTAGGAAAATGGCGGTTTTATGCGGGTTTCGTCGAATTGGCACGCTGTCTGCATAGTAAGGGTCACCCCCAAGCAGTCTCGAATAGAGGCGGGGCTTCATCAGTCTCCGAAGCCCCGCCTCCCCGAGAACTCCCCGGACATTCCCAGCAGCTTACCGGCCCAGCAGCTTACCGGCCCAGCAACTTGCCGGCAATCAGCCCGCCGCAGCGACGCCCGCATCGGCCATCAGCTGGTGCAGTTCTCCGGCCTCATACATTTCCATCATGATATCGCTGCCGCCAACGAATTCGCCCTTCACATAAAGCTGAGGGATGGTCGGCCAGTCGGAGAAGCTCTTGATGGCAGAGCGGATGTCCATGTCCTGCAGCACGTCGACGCTTTCATAGCCGACGCCAAGGTGTTCGAGGATGGCGATAGCCTTGCTGGAAAAGCCGCACTGCGGAAACAGCGGCGTGCCTTTCATGAACAGCACGACGTCATTCTTGCTGACCAGATCGGCGATGCGGGCGTGGGCGTCGGACATTTCTGGAAATTCCCTAGTTCGTATCAGGTGTTGTTCGGATAAGGTTCAATTGGGGACGGCAGTGGTGAGTTGCAAGGCATGCAGCTCGCCGCCCATCCGCCCGCCAAGCGCTTCATAGACCATGCGGTGCTGCGCCGGGCGCAGTTTGCCGCGGAAGGCTTCGGAAACCACGCGCGCGGCATAATGATCGCCGTCGCCGGCAAGATCGGTGATGATCACCTCGGCATCGGGCAGCGCGGCCTTGATCATCGCCTCGATATCCGAAGCGGCCATGGCCATCAGCCTTCGCCCATCAGCATGCGCTTGGCCTCGATTGCCTTGGCCTCCAGCGCTGTGCGCACTTCTGCGTCGTCCGTTTCGACACCCGCCGAGGTCAGGTCGCCAATCAACTTGCGGATCACGTCCTCGTCGCCGGCTTCCTCGAAATCGGCCTGGACTACGCTCTTGGCATAGGCATCGGTTTCGGCGGCGGAAAGCCCCATGCGCGTTGCGGCCCATTGGCCAAGCAGCTTGTTGCGCCGCGCGGTGACGCGGAACTGCATTTCCTCGCCGAGGGCAAAGTGGGCCTCTTCGGCGCGTTCGCGGTCGTTGAATGTGGTCATGGTCAATTCCTTGAGAGGCGAGATCTGGTCCTTGAGAAGCGTGATCTGGCGATAGGGCGCGCAGGCCCCCGGTTCAAGTGCGCTTCACGGCGTGACGACGACTTTGCCAATGGACTGGCGGTCAGCCAGCAGGGCAATTGCCTCGCCGCCGCGCGCCAGCGGGAAGGAAGTCGGTTCGTCGACGGCGACTTTGCCCGCAGCCGCCAGATCGAGCAGCTCGGCGCAAAGCTGCGCATTGCGGGCCGGATCGCGCAAACTGAAAGCGCCATAGAACACGCCGCGAATGTCGATAGACTTGAGCAATGTCAGATTGAGCGGGATGGCGGGGATGCCAGCCGCGAAACCGATCGTCAGGTACCGGCCGCCCCAGCCAAGGCTGCGGATGGCCGGCTCGGCAAAGTCGCCGCCGATGCAATCATAGACGATGTCCGCGCCTTCGCCGCCGCCGGTAACCTTGGCAACCGCGCCCTTGAACCCTTGCGCCAGTGCGCGGGCAGTATCGCGGTCAAGATTGCCGCGCGGATAGATCACCACGGCGTCGGCGCCTGCCCGGCGCACCACGTCCGCTTTTTCTTCCGACGATACCGCGCCGATTACTTTCAGGCCCAGCGCCTTGCCGACCTCGACCGCGGCAAGCCCGGTGCCGCCGCTGGCACCAAGCACCAGAAGCGTCTCGCCCTCGCGCATTTCCGCGCGGTCCTTCAGGGCATAGATCGCGGTGCCATAGGCAATCGACAGCGCTGCGCCGCGCGCGAAGGAAATGGTTTCGGGCAAAGAAAACAGCCGGCCTTCGGGCACGGCGATGGCCTCGGCAAATCCGCCGAATGCCGGCAGGGCAATGACCCGCTGGCCGATTGCCCAGCGCGTAACTCCTTCGCCCAGCGCGGTGATGATCCCGGCGACTTCAACGCCCGGCGCAAACGGGCGCGGGGGCTTGGTCTGATAGAGATCGCGGATGATCAGAGTATCGAGGAAGTTGAGCCCGCAGGCGCGGATCGCCACCACCACTTCGCCGGCGCCCGGCAAGGGATCGGCCACCTCGTCGAGGCTGAGCGTTTCGGGGCCACCAGCTGTATGGCTGCGGAGTGCTTTCATGCGCGCGCCAGGAACGACAGCGCGCCTCGCGCCTTCGCTTCGTGGGCAGAGATTTCAGCGTCTTGCGCCATCGTCAGGCCCACTTCGTCGAGGCCGTTCAGCAGGCAATTCTTCCGGAAGGAGTCGATCTCAAAGGTGAAGCGGTCCTGAAAACGGGTGGTCACGGTCTGGCTTTCGAGGTCGATCTCGATCGGGTCAGTTTTGGCGACTTCCATCAAGCGGTCCACTGCCGCCTGCGGCAGGACAACGCCCAGAATGCCGTTCTTGAAGGCATTGCTGGAAAAAATGTCAGAGAAACTCGGCGCGATGACGCAAGTCACACCCATATCGAGCAAGGCCCAGGCGGCGTGCTCGCGGCTTGACCCGCAGCCGAAATTGTCGCCCGCGATCAGGATCGGCGCGCCGGCATATTCGGGATCGTCAAACACATTGCCCGGCTCTTGGCGCACCGCCTCGAATGCGCCTTTGCCAAGTCCCTCGCGGGTAATCGTCTTGAGCCAGGCCGCCGGGATGACAACGTCTGTATCGACGTTCTTGCGGCCAAACGGGATGGCGCGACCGGAAACCTGCTTGATCGGCTCCATCAGTCGTCATCCCTCGTCTTGGGCGGGGCGAGGGCAGGGGGCGCCTTGCCGACTTGCTTGCGCTTTCCGGCATAGAGCAAGGCGGCGGCCAGCGCGGCGGAACCGACGGCAATTCCGGCAACTGCGGCTTTCGCGGCCCAGGCGGGCGCTTCCTTCTTCGTGGTCATGCCCTCCCTATGTCCATCGCGGGGGAGGGTTTCAAGGGTGGAGGCGGAAAAATCAGCCGATTGTCATGCCTTCGCCGTCTCGGGCGCCGTCTCGGGCGCCGTCTCCGGCGCGGAAGTTCCGCAAGACATGCAATAGCGGAAAAAGGCCATCTTACGGGTGTCGCAACTGGTGCAGCGGTTGAACAAGGTCATGCCGCAATGCACGCAGAAATTGCTCTCGCTGCCTTCCA
>JANOBA010000190.1:0-3007 GCA_031411415.1 Novosphingobium sp. | reverse complement strand
TACACCCATGCGGACGCCGAGGTGATCGCCGCCACAGTCGCAGGTATCCCCGACAGTCTTGGCGGCAAGCGCATGGCGATCAGGGTGGCCGAACTGGCGCGCGCTGGGCTGACCCCGGACTGGATGCCGGGCCAGGTTCCGCGATGTGTGCCGGTCGAGACCAAGACCAACCAGCATGGCGAAAGGGCGATCACGGTCATCGTCGGCACTGAGCGCGTGCTGTCTCGCGGCAAGTGGCGCACTGTCGAGGTTCTGGCCTGTCCTGTCACCTGGCGGCCGCATCCTGATCAGATCGAAGGCGCTCGGCGCGCCTACAGTGACTGGTGGCAGGCGCTGGATTGGGTGCGGGATGGACTGGTAGCGGGCGGAATGCTGCGGGAGGTGGAAGTGACAGAGGCCATGCCCAAAGCGCAGCCTTGGCAAAAACGCGTCGACTTGCCCCGAAACGCCACCTTGTCAAATGGCATGTAATCTTTATATTCATGCCACAGGAGATTTGTCATGCAGTTCGCCACGATCCATCCCACCATTGCCCGTCCCGACCTGCCCGCCATCACGGACGACGAGGCCGCGGCGCTGGCGCGCGCCACGGTCAACCTGTTCCGGGCTTGGCAACTGAGCGATATCGAAGCCCGAACGCTTTTGGGTGACATGGCCCAGCGCACCTGGGCGCGCTGGAAAGAGGGCAGCATCGGCCGGATCGACCGAGATCTCCGGGCGCGCATGGCCATCTTGATGGGCATTCACAAGGGGCTGCGGTATCTCTTCAGCGATGTCGCCCGCGGCTATGCTTGGATTCGCAAGCCCAACGTCACCTTCGGCGACAAGAGTGCGCTCGACATCATGATGCGCGGGGAAATCACCGATCTGATCGACCTGCGCAGCTATCTTGACGCCGAGCGTGGCGCATGGTGACTGTGCCGGTGCGCCGGGTGGTCTGGCCGCGCAGCAGCCGGATCATCCGCTCGATCTATCCGCCCATCGACCTTTTCGAGGACATCGCCGATCCCGCCGATTGGGAGGCGCTGGCGTCGGCTGAGGCCAAGTTCAACCCGCGCATCCGCGACAGCATCGGTGATCTGGCCAAGGTGCCGGTGGCGCGCCGCGTGACCGGGCCCGGCGCAAGTTGGGTCATGGCGCCCTTCGTCCACTGCTCGCCGTTGCGGCCCGGCCGCTTTTCTGACGGCACCTTCGGGCTTTACTATGCCGGTAACAGCACCGAAGTGGCCATCGCCGAAACCATACACCATCACACAAAAACCATGCTGGCCACGGCGGAAGACCCGGGCTGGACCTCCCAGTTCCGCGAACTGGTGGGTTCGGTCGACGCGGACCTAGACGATGCAACCGGAATGACCGCACTTCTGCGCCCGGACGACTATGGACCGTCACAGGTTTTCGGGGCCGAACGTCGCGCGGCCGGGTCAAACGGGATCACTTGGCCCAGCGTCCGCTACGCAGGCGGTCACTGCATCGCCGCCTTCTGGCCGGATGTAGTGCCCATCCCGACCCAGGGCGGACATTTCGCATACCATTGGAATGGGTCGGCGGTCGATTTCGTGAAGCGGATGGACACAGGGGAGGTCATGAGCGTGCTCTGACCCTCCGTGGCCATTCTGCCTCACGCATTCGCCGCCGGCCGTATGTCTGCCTCACCGATTTCGATTTCGCCCCGGTTGCCTTCAAGCCACGCTGCCAGTGCATCTCGAACAGCGGCTATCCCGGTCTCCCTCCGCAATGCGCATTCCCAAATAGTGGCCACGCGCCAACCTGCCCGCAACAGGTCGGCGTGAACAACCTTGTCGCGCGCCACGTTGGCCTCGAACTTGGCCTGCCAAAATTCTGGCCGTGTGCCTGGTGTCGAGGCAAAGCGGCAACCCGCGTGACGGTGCCAGAAACAGCCGTGTACGAATACTACGGACCTATATTTCGGCATGACGATGTCCGGCCTTCCGGGAAGGCCCTTGCAATGCAGCCGATATCGGAAACCCGCAGCATGCAATGCCGACCGAAGAGCCAATTCCGGCGCGGTATTCTTGCTTCTGATCCCCGACATCATCTTCGATCGGGTTTGAGTGTTGCGGGATTCTGGGCGGAAGTCCTCGCATGGGGCCGCGAACGCAAGCGATTGTCACCGAAGGACCAGCAGATCCTCGAGGTGTGTGCGTCCATGCCACGCAGGGTTCCGTCCGATTTGCAGTCGCGTCATGCCCTCGATGTGCGTGGACGTCTGCGGGACCAAGGGTTTGAGGTGTTAAAGAGCGTTGGGGACTCCCAGTGAAGACAAAACCCTCCAGTTCCGAAAATAGTCGCGCTTTCGTCCCGCAACTCGGCAATGAGGTCCTGGTTGAACTCCAGAAGTTGGTCCAAGCTCCTGGGCATAAGACTTTATGATCACTATGATCACTCAAATCCGCCGAAGCCCACCGCTAGCTCAGGAGTTGGTTAATACGGTCGCGGTCGCCGATAATGTCACGGGCCAAATTGACCGATAGTGGCGATCCGCGAAAACTCACAGAGAGTTTGCCCACCTCGTCAATTACGAACACCACGTCCAAATTTTCACCACTGTCAAAATCGCTTAGCTTCTGCACGAGGTGATCACGTATCGGGTCGATTACTTCCCTGATTGACGGAATTTGGACGCGCTCCAAAGGTGCCTTGAGTCCTCCTTGTTCAATATGCCAAGCCAGCATTGTGTCTTGCCGTCCGAAGTTTGCACCATTCAACTCAAGCGTAGTGCGGTTCCGACCTGGGCTCAAGTCTGGAGGTCAGAATTGGGAAGCGCGAAATGGTGCTCGGCTCGAAGATTTACGCCGAGGGGAGAACGCTCTCAGGCGCTTTCGGTTCTGCCCCACCCCCTCCTCTGGTTCCTCCCCGGCCCCTTTTGTGTGCGGGGGGGCGCAGCGCGGCATTTCGCAAGCGACTGGCTTCTTTACCGGGGAATCCAGGGGGAAGCCACCTGACGAGTGGTCTTGGAAAAAGCGACTCAATATCAAAGGCTTGC
>JANOBA010000189.1:0-6303 GCA_031411415.1 Novosphingobium sp. | reverse complement strand
GCCTCGGCCAGTTCATCGCCCGCGCGCAGATCGAGGAAGGGCTGCACCAGATCGCCCAGCGCCTGCGCAACCCACGCCGCACCGGGCCAAGTGCATGGCGGCCGTTCTTCGGGGTCTGGGGTCTGAAAGGCCTGCCGATTGCCTTTGATGCCGCGCGGCAGGTGGAGATGGCGGATTAGCCTTCGTTAACGGCCCGCTCCATGGCTTCGACGATAATGCGCTTGGCCTCCTCGGCATCGCCCCAGCCCTTCATTTTCACCCACTTGCCCGGCTCCAGATCTTTATAGTGCTGGAAGAAGTGCTCGATCTGCTGGGTGACGATGGGCGGCAGGTCTTCGTGGCCGGCCACTTCGCGGTAATACGGAAATGTAGCGTCAACCGGCACGGTGATCAGCTTTTCATCGCCGCCTTTGTCGTCTTCCATCAGCAGCACGCCGACCGGGCGCACCTTGATCACCGCGCCCGGAATAATCGGCGAGCGCGTGATGACCAGCGCATCCAGCGGATCGCCGTCTTCGCCTAGGGTATGCGGCACAAAGCCATAGTTGGCCGGATAGCGCATTGGCGTGTGCAGGATGCGATCGACGAACAGCGCGCCGCTGGCCTTGTCGAGCTCGTACTTAACCGGCTCGCCGCCAATCGGCACTTCGATGACAACGTTGAGTTCGTGGGGCGGATTATCGCCGGCGGGGATGAGGTCTATGCGCATGAGCGGCTCCTAGCCTTGCCTATGCTGCGGCGCAACATACTAAGATCCACCGCTCAGCGCATTTATGGTGAAGGCAATCACCCCGATGTTGAACACGAACGACAGCAGAGACTGCACCACCAGTACCCGGCGCACACGGCCGCATGTCACATTCACATCGGACGCCGCAAAGCTCATACCCGCGGTGAACGCGAAATAGAGAAAATCCCAATAGTCGGGCTCCGCCGTGCCGGGAAACTCAAAGCCGCCGCGATGTTCCTTGCCATCAAGCGCTGCGCCATAGTGCGCATGGGCATAGTGCAGCATGAACACCAGGTTGGTGAAACTCCAGGCCATCGACAACGTGAACACCAGTTTGACAATCGCCCATTCATCGCCATGTTTGGCCGAGGGCAGATCGCTGGCAATTGCCGCCAGAATCGCCAGCATCACCACCGTGGTAATCAGCAGTACCAGCGCGCGGTTGGCATTGTTCTCGCGCGAATGCAGCCGCATCTGCGCGGCAGTATGATCGCGGCTGAGCGGCCAGAGCGAAATGGTGAAAACTATCGCGGCAAGATTGAAGCCGCGCACCAATGCATTGCTCCATTGGGCGTGATCCAGCCAGACGGTCCAGCCGACAGTTCCCGCCATGACCAGCATGAACAACAGAAAGCGCGGCGGAGCGATGCGGGCGCCGATGCCCCAGACGGGCGGCCTGCCTGACCCGGAGCCCGGCAAATTCACTTCACTGGACCAGACGTCCGCCGCGGGGCCAGCAGCAGGTCAAGTCCCGCCTGACCTCGCGTCCCAGGCACCCGTTCCAGCCAGGGGTAACGCAGTCCGCCGCTCCACAGCACGGGCACCGTGACGAACCGGTCGCCGCGCTTGACCAGCAGCTCGATCGGCTTGTTACCGCCCTTGGCCGCCGTCACAGCCGCCTTCATCGTGTCTGCGTCATAGGCCATGCCGTTCACCGCCAGCACTTTGGCGCCCGTCACCAGCCCTGCGTTGACCGCCGGGCTATCCCAGCGCGGATTGCTGATCACGCCATCACTGCTGAGCGAGATGCCCAGCGAATAGGTCAGGCTGAGGCGCTTGGTCTCGTCCATAATCGCCTTCTGGACCGGGTTGGGTTCTTCGCGCCAGGCCAGCCGGTAGCCGGCCATTTCCAGCCCCGCGAGGGGCGCGGGCCGGCCAGGCTGCTCGATACGGGTCTTCAGGAATGTCGCCCAGTCATGGGGATAGACGGCGTTCAAGCCGGCGACGACATCCTCGAATTCATAGGGCACCACGCCCCAATCGCCATCGCGGATACCAAAGAAAGCCCGCGCGAAATCGTCGAGCCCCTTGCGGCCAGCAGTGCCAGCGCGGATCACCTGATCAGCCTCCAGCCAGATCAGCGCGCCTTCGCTGTAATAATCCTCATTGCGGGCCAGCGTATAATAAGGTCGCGGCTTGCGCTCCGAGATGATCGCATCAAAAGTGGTATCCTCCACCGAACGCCAACTGCGCCCCGGCTGGGTGGCATAGAGGCCCGCCTCCCCTGCCAACATGCCAAGGATCGTTTCCTTGCTCTGCAAGCCTGACCGCGCCGCCAGCACCCAGCCCCAGAACTGGTTCTGGCCTTCATAGACCCACAGCAGATTGTCCTGCATCGGGGTGCGATAGTCCGGCGTCCACAATTTGGCCGGGCGGCGGAATTTGCCGATCCAGCTGTGCGACAGCTCGTGCGCCAGCACGTTGCGGTCCCAGTCCAACCGCTCCCATTCGATGAAGTTCTTCGGCTCCATCTGGTTTTCGCTGGAGCGGTGATGCTCAAGCCCGATTGCGCCCATCCGCTCGGTCAGCGCGGCGAGGAAGTCGTAGTGATCGAAATGGCGGCTGCCAAATAGCGCAATCGCCTCATCGCCCAGCGCCTTCAGCGCAGGCAATCGCTCGGGCGGCAGGGCCAGTTGCTCGGGCTTGTCGGCCACGACATTGAGCGTGATGCGGTTGCCCAGATCCCATTTGCGCGCATGCAGCCCGGCGAAGATCGGCGAATCGACCAGCGTTTCATAATCAACTTCAGCCCAGCTGACGCGGGGCCCGCTGGCGCTGGGGCCATCGAGCGCGGTGGCGGCGGTCCAGCCTTGCGGGAAAGTGACGCTCGGCCGGAACCGGATCTGGCGGACATAATGCCCGGCGGGATAGAGGCTGACCTGCTCCCATTGCAGATTGAGCATCTCCTGCGTCATCACGATCCGCCCTTCCGATCCCACCAAGGGCGTGGTGCGGATGAATTTGGCCACCACTTCGCGGGTGCCGGTGGGCACGGATACATGGAAGGCGTTCACTTCCAGCGGATCACGCCGCCATTCCAGCGCTTTGCCGCCGGCAGTGAACCGCAAGTCGGCCACTTCGGCGGTCCTGCCTTCCGGCCCGTGCCTTCCAGGCAGCCAGCGCGGATGGAACAGTGTCAGCTGCGCGGTACCGGGCGCAACCGGGATTGTCTCGGTGACGCGGAAAACCCCGCGCTGGGTATCGCTGGCATCGACATCGAGCGTGATCGTGCCGCCCGGATAGGGGCTGTCCACCGCATCGGGCACGGACTGGACGATGGGCACAGCCATCGGCGCAGAGCGCACCGGTGGCGGCGCGGCCTGAAGGGCTGCGGCCAGGGATAACGCGACTAGCGACGATGCGACTTTCAGTATCTCTCTCATGCGCACCAAACTGCCAACTTACACCAGTGTTCGCAAGCATATTGGCGCGCTTTCCCCTTTTGTGAAATGCCGCTAAGCGCTGCCCCCATGGAAACCCCGCAAGCTATCAGAGGCACACAGGACATCTTCGGCGCCGAGGCCGAGGCCTTCGCCCATGTCGTCGAAACGTTCGAGCGCGTCCGCAAGCTCTATCGCTTCCGCCACGCCGAAATGCCGGTGTTCGAAAAGACCGCCGTGTTCAGCCGCAGCCTGGGCGAGACCACCGATGTCGTCTCGAAGGAGATGTATAGCTTCGAGGATCGCGGCGGCGATTCGCTGACTTTGCGTCCGGAATTTACCGCCGGCATCGTGCGGGCGTATCTGACGAACGGCTGGCAGCAGCACGCACCGCTGAAGCTGGCCACCCACGGGCCGCTGTTCCGCTATGAACGCCCGCAAAAGGGCCGCTATCGCCAGTTCCACCAGATCGACGCCGAGATCATCGGCGCAGGCGAGCCGCAGGCGGACGTCGAATTGCTGGCGATGGCCGACCAATTGCTGAAGGAGCTTGGGGTTTCGGACGGCGTGACCTTGATGCTCAACACGCTGGGCGACGGGGCGAGCCGGGAGGCGTGGCGCAGCGCGTTGGTGGAATACTTCCGCGCCGTTCGGGGTGAGTTGTCGGAGGATTCGCAGGAGCGGCTGGAGAAGAACCCGCTGCGGATTCTGGATTCGAAGGATGCGCGCGACAAGGCGTTCCTCGGCGATGCACCGAAGATCGACGATTTCCTGTCAGGCGAGGCACAGGACTTTTTCGGCAAGGTGACCAGCGGGCTGGATGCGGCGGGCGTCGAGTGGACGCGGGCCCCGGCGCTGGTGCGCGGGCTGGACTATTACCGGCACACTGCGTTTGAATTCGTAACCGACCGGCTGGGCGCGCAGGGGACTGTGCTGGGCGGCGGCAGGTATGATGGGTTGATTGAAACGCTTGGAGGCGCGCCGACGCCTGCGGTTGGCTGGGCTGCGGGGATTGAGCGGTTGGCGATGTTGGTAGGGGAGCGCTCCGAAGCCGCCCCTGAAGTCGTTGTCGTAGCAGAGAACGTCGAGCGCGAAGCTGACGCATTGGCTTTGGTCTCACGCCTCCGGCAATCTGGCATCAGCGCAGAAATCGTTGCAACCGGCAGTCCGCGCAAGCGCTTTGATCGAGCGAAGAAGCTCAATCCCGATTTTCTGTTCTCGCTCGATATTCGTGATGGACGCCCCACAGACACCGCGAAGCCGCTCACCGGGAAAGTCGCTAGCGATGAACTTCAAGCCATCTACGATTCTCGCCCGAACCAGCTGTGACCATCTCCAACACCCGCCTTGCCCAGATCGCCGACCGCTTTGCTGAGCTCGAAGCGCGGCTTGCATCGGGCACGCTGGAGGGCAAGGACTTCGCCGCCGCCAGCCGCGACTATGCTGAGCTGGAGCCGGTGGCAAAGGCCGCCGCAGACGTTGCCACCATGCGCGAGGAACTCGCCGGGTTGGAGGCCATGCTCGCCGATCCGGAAATGCGCACCCTCGCCGAGGAGGAGGCCAGAAGCGTAAAGGCCGTCCTACCCGAGGCCGAACACCGCCTCTCAGTCGCCATGCTGCCGCGCGATTCGGCGGATGTGCGCCCTGCTATGCTGGAAATCCGCGCCGGCACCGGCGGCGATGAAGCCGCGCTGTTCGCGGCCGATCTGTTCCGCATGTATGAGGGCTATGCCGCGACGCAGGGCTGGAAAGTGGAAGTGGACTCGGTCAACGCCAATGATCTTGGCGGCTTCAAGGAAGTGATCGCCAGCGTTTCGGGCACCGGCGTTTTTGCCAAAATGAAGTTCGAAAGCGGCGTGCATCGGGTGCAGCGCGTGCCTGTGACGGAAAGCGGCGGCCGGATCCACACCTCCGCCGCCACCGTCGCCGTGCTGCCAGTGGCCGAAGAAGTCGATGTCGAGATTGCCGATGGTGACCTCAAGATCGACATCTACCGCGCCAGCGGCGCCGGCGGCCAGCATGTCAACACCACCGACAGCGCCGTGCGCCTCACCCACCTGCCCACCGGCCTCGTCGTGATCCAGCAGGACCAGCGCAGCCAGCACAAGAACAAGGCCAAGGCGATGCAAGTGCTGCGCACGCGGCTTTATGATCTGAAGCGCGCCGAAGCCCAGGGCGATGAGGCCGAAGCGCGCAAAGCCATGGTTGGCTCGGGCGACCGCAGCGAGCGCATCCGCACCTACAATTTCCCGCAAGGCCGCGTCACCGATCACCGCATCAACCTGACTCTGCACCGCCTGCCCGAAATTCTCGAAGGCACCGGGCTTGGCGAGCTGATCGACGCTCTGATTGCCGAAGATCAGGCCAAGCGGCTGGCGGCGCTGGGTGAATAATGGCGGCGTGGTGACCATTGCCGAAGCCCTGCGCGAGGCCGCAACCGCCCTCGCCCAGACCAGCGACACCGCGCGGCTCGATGCCGAAGTCCTGATGGCCCATACGTTGGGGGTCTCCCGCTCCGACCTATTGCTGCGCCATCTGGCGGACCCTGCCCCGCCCGGCTTCGCCGCGCTGCTGGAACGCCGGCTGAACCATGAACCGGTTGCCTATATCGTGGGCACGCAGCCGTTTTTCGGGCTCGACCTGCTGGTGACCCCCGACGTTCTGATCCCGCGCGGCGACAGCGAAGTGCTGGTCGGGGCGGCGCTCGCGGCCTGCCCGCAGGCGCAGCGCGTGCTCGATTGCGGCACGGGATCAGGCGCGCTGCTGCTGGCGGTTCTGGTCAATCTGCCGTCTGCCAGCGGTGTGGGGATCGACCGGTCGCTGGAAGCCCTGACGGTCGCGGCGGCAAATGCCGCGCGCGCCGGGCTCTCGCAGCGCGCCGCGATGCGCCATGCCGACTGGTCATGCGCGGGC
>JANOBA010000188.1:0-8972 GCA_031411415.1 Novosphingobium sp. | reverse complement strand
CAATCCGGCGCATCTGCGCCTCGCTCAGCATAAACAGGTCATCCACAAGCAGCACCTCCCTGGTGCCGCCATTGAATCAACCATCAGTGCATCATGCAAGAGTGCATCATGCAAGCAATTTAATAGGTCCTGACCCTAAATTCAGACTGCATGACGGATGGGTTACTTGGCGAAATGCAAGGTGTCTGTCCGCTCGGCCGCGCCGCAGTGGTTTAACCAAGGCGCGAAGAACCAAGCTCATCGAGCTTTCAAATCAGCTGCTAACGACGAACGCTGGCCGATGTCGTGTAAATTACACGGCCGGACCGTCGGTGATTGAACCGTTGGATGTATAGTGTGATCAGCGGACTTCGCTGATCACTGGGGCTGATTACCACGGCTGATCGCCGGGCGCTGGCGCCTCAGGGCCGGGCGGCTGCCAGGGCAGTGCCGGTGTTTGCAGCCAGCGCCGTGTCGATCGAGTCAGTCTGCATGTAAGGCACCGGATTGACGGCAATCCCGGCGATGCGGACTTCATAATGAAGGTGCGGCCCGGTCGAACGTCCCGTCGTGCCGATATAGCCGATCACGTCGCCCTTGTGGACGCGCTGGCCGGCATAGACATTGAGCCGTGACATGTGGCCATAGCGGGTTTGGATTTCCGCGCCGTGCTCCAGCGAAATATAGAGGCCATAGCTGCTGAACCATTCGGCCTTGCTGACCAGGCCATCAGCCGTGGCGACAACCGGAGTGCCAATCGGCCCGGCCAGATCGATGCCCTTGTGCCCGCGGCGCACGCCCAGCACAGGATGTACGCGCATGCCGAATTCGCTGGTCATCCGCACACCTTCAACCGGCATACGCGCGGGGATCGAAACCCGGGCGGCGGTCATCGGGGCAAGTCCGCCGCCAAAACCGGCATTTGCGGTCGGCGCGACATAGCCGGCGGGGCGATCAAGCGACCGCCAGTTCGAAAACAGCTGGCGGAATTCCTCATCGGCATTGTTCAGTGCCGATGGGCGGGCTTCCTGTGCGGCGCGCAGCGGCGCGGCGATATCGGCAGCAGTGCTGGAGTTGGCCAGAGCCGGGTTTGCGCCGAGAATCAGGAAAGCAGCGGCGAAAGCGCAGCCAAGCTTTTGCATTCCGGCAGAGACTTTGGAAATGACCACTCAAAACACCTTGTACTTACCGTCTGACCCAGTTCGATCAGACTGTGCGACCCAGCTTCACCGTCGCGCCTTGCAGCGCATAGGGACTGAATGTTGAGATGGTCGGACCCCCCGCCGTCTCGTTGCAGCATCGCTACCGGGTGTGCGGTTTACATGGCAAGAGCGGCATAGAAACTGCGCGACAAACCGGCTGCGAGACGCGCTGAGTCGTTGAACGGTGGCTTAACGGCCCCGCCGAAATGGCGTTTTACCAAGGTTTTCCACAAAAGTTCGGGCGCTTCGCCGCGCTGGGCGCAGAGTGCAAAATAGTGCTTTGAGCCAAACCGGACGTGGCGAATCTCATCGTCAAGGATTCGTTCTAGGATGCGCGTTCCGGCCTCATCGCCGGCTGCGCGCAGCCGCTCGATCATCGCCGGCGTGACATCCAGCCCGCGCGCCTCAAGCACCATCGGCACCACTGCCAGCCGGGCGGCGGCATCGTGCCGGGTCGCGTATGCCGCGTCCCACAGGCCGGCATGGGCGGGCAGCGCGCCGTAATAGCTGCCCAGCGTTTTCAGGCGTCGCGCCAGCAGCGCAAAGTGCATCGCCTCGTCGGCGGCGACCGAGAGAAAGTTCGAGACGAACCCCTCGCCCAGTTCCGCCCCGAATCGTCCGGCGGCATCGAGCGCGAGATCAATCGCCGAAAATTCGATGTGCGCCAGCGCATGCCACAGCGCGATGCGGCTGCGCTCCGAGCCGCCGCGTCCGCGTTTGGGCATGCGATTTGGCGGCAGCAACTCCGGAAGCGCGGGCCGCGCGGGAAAATCGGGCATGGCCACGTCGAAGGCAACGCCAAGCCGCCCCAGCCGCCAGTTGCGCGCGACTTGCCGCGTGGCCATGACTTTGGCGCGCGGGTCCGGTTCGAGCAGCGCGGCGCGGATTGCGCCGGCAACAGACATTTCAGCAACAGTCAAAGTGCTTTCGTGGCCTCCAGCACTTCGGCGGCATGGCCCTTGACCTTGACCTTGTCCCACACGCGGGCGATTTTGCCGTCCGTGCCGATCAGATAGGTCGTGCGCACCATGCCCATGTATGTGCGCCCGTAATTCTGCTTCTCGGTCCAGATGCCGAGTGCGTCAGACAGGCCGCCCTCGGCCGCATCGCTGGCGAGCGGCGCTTGCAGGCCATACTTCTCGGCGAACTTGCGGTGGCGGGCCGGTGTATCCTTGCTCACACCCAGCAGGGCGGTGCCCGTTGCGACAAAATCACCGGCCAAGGCTGTGAAGTCCTGATTCTCCGTGGTGCAGCCCGGGGTATCGTCCTTGGGATAGAAGAACACCACCAGCTTGCCGCCGGCGAAATCGGACACCTTGACGCTGCCGCCATCGGGCGTTTCAAGCGCTACATCGGGCATCATATCGCCCACGCCGGGTTTGCTGCTCATCTTTCAGACCTCCAGTTTCTCGCCAAGAATTTTGTGCCAGGCCTTCGCGACTGCGACGCGCGCTTCGGTAATACCTGCCAGCAGTTCCTGCCAATCGCCATAGCCGCAGCTTCTGGCAAGCGCTGAGCAGCAGGCAAGCGGCGGCATCTGGCTATCGGGCGCAAGCAGGCGCAGCGCAACCAGCAGGCGGGTCAGGACATCGTGTGCCACTGAAAGCGAATCGGGGCCAAGCGCTTCCGGCGCGAGGCCTGCCGCGGACAGCACGGCGAGCGCATCACCGAGAAACGGGGTCAGTCCGCCCGCCAGACCGGCGCCGTGCCGCAATTGCAGATAATGCGTCAGGAACTCCAGATCGACCAGCCCGCCGCGCGCCAGCTTAATGTCGAGCGGCCCTTTGGCGGGTTTGTGGCGGGCCATGACCTTTCGCATGTCGAGCACGTCGGCGCGCAGTTGCTTCGCGGCGCGGGGCTTGAGCAAGGCATCGGAGACAATCCCGATCAGTTCGCTTCGCGCGGCCTCGGAACCAAATAGCACCCGCGCCCGGCACAGCGCCATGTGTTCCCAGGTCTCCGCCTGCTCTTGCTGATAGCGGATAAAACTGGCGAAATTCACCGCCAGCGGGCCTTGTTCGCCTGAGGGCCGCAGCCGGGTATCGACCTCGAACAGGGCGCCTTCCGCCGTCGCCACGCTAAGTGCCGCGCTGACCCGCTGCGCCAGACGGTTGTAATAGAGGCTGGCGCCCAGCGGGCGGGCTCCGTCCGATTCGCCGCCGGTTCCGTCTGTGAACAGGAACACGAGATCGAGGTCAGAGGCGTGGGTCAGCGCGCCGCCGCCCATCCGCCCGAGCCCCAGAATCACCAGTTCCGATCCCGCGATCGTGCCATGCGCCCGGCGGAATTCGGCCCAGGCGGCCTGGCCGAGCACCTGGATCGTCGCTTCGGCAACCCGCGAGAGTGCGGCGGATATCTGCAGAGGATCGTGCGCGCCCTCAATCAGCTGGACGCCAAGGGCAAAGCGCACCTCGCCCACCTTCCGCCGCACCCGGTCGAGCACCGCCTCATAGTCGTCGCGGGCTTCGACCGCGCCGAAACTCGCCGCGAGCTCGGCGACTGTGCCCGGCAGATCGAGCGCGCTGGCATCGATCAACGGGTCGAGCAAGTCGGCGCGGCGGGCAAGCAGATCGGCAAGCGGCGGGGCAAGGCTGAGCACCCGCGCGAGCAATTGCAGCAAGGCGGGCCGCGCCTCCAGCAAGCGGAACAGGTTGACCGCACTGGGCAGGTTGGTGAGCAATTGTTCCCAGCGCAGCAGCGCCCGGTCTGGTTCGGGCGCGGCGGCGAGGGCGGCGAGCAGCTGCGGCTGGATCGCTTCATAAGCGGCGAGTGCGGCGTCGCTGCGCAGTGCGCGCAGCTTGCCTGATGTCCAGCCGGCCATGCGCGCCGCAAGGGCCTTCGTATCGGCAAAGCCCAGCCGCGACAGCTCGCGCGCAAGCGCCAGGCCGCTGGCTACCGGGGGTTGGACGGGGGCCTGATCGGCGGCAATCAGCGCATCATAACGCGATGCGACCGCCAGGGTAATGTCGTTCAACTCGCCGACCAGCGCCTTGCCATCGGCCATGCCATCAAGCCGGGCGACATTGTCGAGCGCCGTCTGATCCTCGGGCAGGCTGTGGGTTTGCTGGTCCGATACCATCTGCAAGCGGTGCTCGATGGCGCGCAGCCGGTCGTAGCTCTCGCCCAGCACCCCTGCATCCTCGCCCGATATCAGCCCGGCTCCGGCGAGTGCGTCGAGCGTGGCCCGGGTGCCGCGCAAACGCAGCGCGGGATTGCGCCCACCGTGGATCAGCTGGTGGGTCTGGGCGAAAAACTCGACCTCGCGAATGCCGCCGCGCCCCCGTTTGATATCGAACCCCGGGCCGGGCCGCTCAACTGCCCCATGATGCTCGCGGATCTGCGCAGTCAGCCGGCCGACTTCGGCGATGGCCCCGAAATCAAGGCTCTTGCGCCAGATGAACGGCTGGATTGCGGCGAGGAATGCTTCGCCGGTGGGAACGTCGCCGGCGCTGGCGCGTGCGCGGATGAAGGCCGCCCGTTCCCAGGCCAGCGCCGAGCTTTCATAGTGCGCCAGCGCCGCATCGATCGGGATGGCCAGCGGGCTTACTTCCGATTGCGGCCGCAGGCGCAAATCGACCCGAAAGACATAGCCCTCAGTGGTGACTGCCGACATGGTTTCCATCAGCGTGCGCGCGATGCGCAGTGCGGCCTCGCCGGGATCGTCGCGGGTCCGGCGGGGCAGGGTCTGGGGATCGTAGAGCAGGATCGGGTCGATGTCGGACGAATAGTTGAGCTCGCCCGCGCCATGTTTGCCCAGCGCCAGCGCGAGGAAACCTGCCGGCTCCGCGTCCGGAATGCGGCGGCGGATGGCGTCGGCAATGCTTGCATCCAGTGCCCGGTCGGCAAAGCTGGAAAGTTCGCCGGTGACGCGCAGCAAGGGGAATGCGCCGGCCAAATCGCCGATGCCCAGTGCCAGCGCCAGCGCCAGCTTTTCACGCCGCAGGGCGACGCCGACGTCGTCAGAGCCTTCGCCAGCCGACTTTGCCCAGGCCAGTGCCGTCTCGCCATCGTCCGCCGCCAGAAGCCCGACCAGATCAGGCAGGCGGTCGATTGCGCGCGCGAGGAATGGGGAGTGGGCCCGCGCCCTTATTAGTGCGCCGCTCCAGTCGGGAGTTGTCATGCGTGCGGAAATGCCCTGTCGCAGCGCTTCCCGCAAGCGCCTGACGCGTCTAAAGGTTTAGCATGAGCTGGCGTCTCCCCCCCGAATGGCATCCGCAGGATTGGCTGTGGATCGGCTTCCCCCACGATGCGGAGGAATGGCCAGGCTTCCTTGAGGCGGCGCAAACACAGATCGCCGCATTCGCCAGCGCCGTGGCCGACAGCGGACAGGAAGTGCGCCTGCTGGTCCGCAGCGAAGCCAATGAAGCCGCCGCGCGGCTGCTGGTCAGCAGCAAGGTCAAGCTGGAGCGCCGCGTCTATGGCGATATCTGGTTGCGCGATACCGGGCCGCTGGTGGTTGCAGGAGGTGGCAAGCGGCTTGCCCGGCGCTTCGGTTTCAATGGCTGGGGCGGGAAATACCTGATGGCGGGCGACCAGACCATTGGCGCGGAATTGGCCCGCGATGCGGCGCTGCACGTCACCACATCCGACTGGATCCTGGAAGGCGGCGCGCTGGATGGCGATGGCACTGGCCTTGTCGTGACGACCGGGCAATGCCTGCTGAACCCCAACCGCAATCCCGAACTGTCGCAGGCAGATATCGAGGCGCGGCTGGCGCGCGACCTTGGCATGACTCGCGTGCTGTGGCTGGGTGACGGGCTTCTCCACGATCACACCGACGGCCATGTCGACAATCTCGCCCGCTTCGTGGCGCCCGGCGAACTGGCGCTGCCGCGCGCGACCGGCGCGGACGATCCCAATGCGGCAGTCTATGCCGATGCCTTGGAGCGCGCCGAGGATTTTGGCGTGACAGTGCGCGAGGTGCCTTCGCCGGGCCGGTTCGAGACAGAAGGCCGGGTGGAACCGGCAAGCTACATGAATTTTGCCATCACCACGCATCTGGTGGTGGTGCCTACTTTTGGCGTGGCCTCGGACGCCGAGGGCGTTGCGGCGGTGGCGGCGCTGTTTCCCGACCGCGATTGCATTGGCCTGCCTGCTGATGCCGTGCTGGCGGGCGGCGGCGGCTTTCACTGCGCCAGCCAGCAAATGCCCAGCGCAGCTTAACGATGCGGTAACCGCGCCGCGTGCATGGTCGCAAGCATGGCACGCGCTATCGCACTCATTGCATTCCCGCCGATGAACCTCGATGCGTCTTTGCGCGTGCTGGTAGTTGGAACCTGCGCACTGGCGCTGATCCTCGCCGGACAACCCCTGCCCTTCTAAGAACGATGCCCTTCTAAGAAATGATCTAGCCTGTATCATATCCGAGTGGTATCAGGCTGGGCAAGGATTCGAAGCAGAGGGCATGGAAAGTATGAACACCGCCGCAGCCGCCTGCCCGGTTAATCGGGGTCGCGACGACCGCAAGAGCGCCCGGCTGGCCGACGCCAACCTTGCCCCACAAGCCGGCGCACGGGTCATCGGCAAGTTCTTCGCCAGCCGTGAAGTCCTGCGTTCGGCCAAAGTGCGCCAGGCCGGTGCCACGGCCGACATGACCGACATCAGCAAGCCCGGCGAGATTTCGTTTTTCTTTCTGGATGGCGACCTGCACCGCAAGCGCCGCGCGGCGGTCGCCGGCCTGTTCGCGCCAAAGACCATCGTCACGCGCCATCAGGTGGTGATGAACCGTACGATGGACGAGATTGTCGCCAAGCTGCAGGGTCGCGGCTCGGCAGTGCTTGATGAATTGAGCTGGCAGATGGCCGTCGACGTTGCCGCCGACATCATAGGCCTGACCAACAGCGATACAGCCGAAAACCTGGCGCTACGGGTCAAGGCCGTGCTCGATTCGTCGATGGACCGCAAACCCGGCTGGCTGGGCAACCTGACCTTCGGCGCCAAGATGCTGATCCGCGTCGGCCGCTTCTGGAAGCACGACATGCTCCCCGCGATCGAGGCGCGCCGCAAGCAGCCGCAGGACGATGTCATTTCCTACATGGTCAAGGAGAACTACTCCAAGAAGGGCATGATCATGGAGGCGCTCAGCTATGGCGGCGCGGGCATGATGACGACGCGCGAATTCATCGTCATGTGCGCCTGGCACCTGTTCGAGAAGCCCGAGCTGCTGACCCGCTTTCTCAGCGGCCCCGAGGATGACCAGTTCGCCATTCTCGAGGAAATTCTGCGGCTTGAGCCGGTCGCCACCTTTATTCACCGGCGCGCGGCAGAACCCATCACCGCCGAGGGCGAAGCGGCAATGGGCCATGGCGAGGTCGTCGCGGTCAATATCCGCGATGCCAACACCGACGAGGCCATTGCAGGCGCCTGCCCGTTCGAGCTCGACCCGGACCGCGCCAAGCGGATGAAAGTCGTCGGTCCCTACATGAGCTTCAGCGACGGGCCGCATCGCTGCCCCGGCGCGCAGGTTGCGCTGCACGAGACGCGGATATTCCTCGACCGCATGTTCCGTCTGCCCGGCATCCGGCTGGTCAACGAGCCGGCGATGACCTGGAATTCCTATATTCAGGGCTATGAGCTGCGGGGAGCGGTCGTTGCTTGCGATCCCGCCTGAACGGCGCGCGCGATGGTAGCCATCACCTTCATCGCCGCAGACGGCACCGCGCAGACGATTGACGCCGCGCCCGGTCAGTCGCTGATGGAGAACGCCAAGGCGAGCGGCGTCGAGACAATCGAGGCGGTCTGCGGCGGCAATGCTTATTGCGGCACCTGCCGGGTCTATGTCGAACCCGACTGGCGCGCTGCCACTGGCGAGGCGGGCGAGATGGAAATGCCCATGTTCGAAGCCACCGGTGACGATACTCCGGGAATTCGGCTGGCCTGCCAGATCACGGTCACCCCGGCGCTCGATGGACTGATCGTTAGGACGCCGGCTTCGCAGTCATAAGTCTATGCCCGCAGATCTGGCGGCGTCACTTCGCCTTTGAGTAAGGCAATCGCCTCGGCCAGTGAGACGAATTTCTGCCGCTCTTCGCCTAGCGTGCGGATCGCGACGGTGCCTTCCTCGGCCTCGCGCCTGCCGACGACCAACAAGTGCGGGACTTTCGCCAGTGAATGCTCGCGCACCTTGTAGTTGATCTTCTCGTTGCGCAGATCCGTTTCGACCCGGATGCCTGCGGCCTTCAGCTGCGCCGCCACTTCGCCGGCATAGTCGTCCGCTTCCGAAACGATCGTCGCCACCACGGCCTGCACCGGGGCGAGCCAGACCGGCAGTTTGCCGGCGAAATGTTCGATCAGGATGCCGATAAAGCGCTCATAAGAGCCGAAGATCGCGCGGTGGAGCATCACCGGGCGGTGGCGCGCGCCGTCCTCGGCGATGTAGGAGGCATCGAGCCGCTCGGGCAGCATGCGGTCGGACTGGATCGTGCCGACCTGCCAGGTGCGCCCGATCGCGTCGGTCAGGTGCCATTCGAGCTTGGGCGCATAGAACGCGCCTTCGCCAGGCAATTCTTCCCAGCCATATGCGGGCGTATTGAGGCCCGCGGCCGCCACGGCATTGCGCAGTTCAGCTTCGGCCTGATCCCACTGTTCGTCGCTGCCGATGCGGTTGTCCGGGCGCAGCGCCAGCTTGATCGCATAGCTGAAACCGAAGTGGGCATAGACCCGGTCGGCCAGCGCGCAGAACATGCGCACTTCCTCGACGATCTGGTCCTCGCGGCAGAAAATGTGCGCGTCGTCCTGGGTAAACTGGCGCACGCGCATCAGTCCGTGCAATGCGCCGTGCGGCTCGTTGCG
>JANOBA010000187.1:0-5059 GCA_031411415.1 Novosphingobium sp. | reverse complement strand
AAGGGCTGGGGCGACAAGGCGACCGCCGAGCGGATCATTATGGAAGCACTGGAACGCGCAGTTGCCGAGGGTTAGTCTATAGTCCCTCCCTATTTTCACGTAGTGCAAATGGGGAGGTGGCAGACGCGAAGCGGCTGACGGAGGGGTGTTTTGCCCGCTCCGAAACCCCTCCGTCACGCCTGTGGCGCGACACCTCCCCATTTGTGCTTCGCAAAAATGGGGAGGAAGTGCGTTTGGCGCTATTCCGCCATCTCCACCTGCCGCGCCGCATCAAAGGCAATCGGCAGGCCTTTCAAGCCCCAGACCCCGAAGAACGGTCGCCATGCACTCGGCCCGGTGCGGCGTGGGTTGCGCAGGCGGTGGGCGATCTGGTGCAGCCCTTCCTCGATCTGCGCGCGGGCGATGAACTGGCCGAGGCAGATATGCACGCCAAGTCCGAAGGTGATGTGCTTTTTGGCGCTGGTGCGAAGCGGATCGAAGCTGTCGGCATCGGCGAAAGCGCCGGGATCGCGGCCCGATATGCTGACCGGAAAGAACAGCAATGTGCCTTCGGGAAACGTCACGTCGCGGTATTCGAATTCTTTGGTCACAACGCGCGGGATGGTTGAGGTGGTGAGGTGGCGGAAGCCTTCTTCCATGATCTTTTTGGCAAAGCCCAGATCCTCGGCGCAGCGCGCATAGAGGTCGGGCCGGTCGATCAGCACGTTCATCGCCAAAGTCAGCGCGTTCTTCGAAGTGTCGTAGCCGGCGACGAACAGGAAGATCAGCAAGTCAAGCAGCTCGCGTTCTGAAAGGCCGTCCGCGTCGCGCGTCTTGAGCAGCGCGTCGAGCATGTCTTCATCGTCGGCGCTGTGCGGGGCCTTGCGGCGCTGGTCGACGAGATCACGGACAAAGGCATCGAGCGTGTCGAAAGCGTCGACCAGATTGGGCAGGAATGCCTTGTTCATGCTCAGGCTCAGCCCGAAGGCCTCAAGGCTGCCGCGCAACTGCGGGATCACATCGGGCGATGCGCCGACCAACCCGCAGAACACGGTGATCGGGAAATTGGCGGCAAAGTCCTCGAAATCGAACGCGCCACTGGGTGCCCATTCGTCAAGCTGGCGGGCGATCACCCCTTTCATCAGCGCGCGGTGGCGGTTCGCCTGTTGCGGGGTGAACGCCGGGGCCAGAACCTTGCGGATACGCTGGTGGGCGTCGCCGGTCTGCGCCAGCAGGCTTTCAAGCTGAAACCGCCCCCAGCTGGTCTCGCGCGCCTCCATGATGTCGACCACGCTGCGATAGGCGCCTTGCAAGTTACGGTCCATCTGCAGAACATCGCGCATCGCGTCATATTGCGTGATGACAATGCCATAGGGGCAGGTCGCGAGCCAGGGGTGCGCCGCGCGCGCTTCGGCAAAGCGGGGCAGGGGATCATCGGCGAAACTCGCCTCGTCCATCGGCAGGTATGGCAATTCTAGCGCGGTGACGTCTGGCATGGCTCTGGCCCTCCAGACTGGATGCTAGTCTAGCCGTAGCGTTGCTGCAACATCCGCCATGCGGCGCGCAGGCCAAGCGCGTCGCCGCCCTTTGGCCGACCCGGTTTGGCGACGGGACGCCAGGCGAATGTGTCGAAATGTGCCCAGTCGAGCCCTTCGGGCACGAACCGGTCGAGGAACAGCGCGGCCACTGAAGCTCCGGCAAAACCGTTGGTGTGGCTGTTGTTCAGGTCGGCAATGTCGGACTTGAGATACTCGCGGTAGCCATCCCACAAAGGCATCTGCCAGCAGGAATCGTCGGCAGCTGTGCCGGCGGCGAGCAGTGCCTGCGCTGTAGCATCGCGGCGGGCGAACAGCGCCGGCAGGTCGGGCCCAAGCGCAGAACGTGCCGCGCCGGTCAGCGTGGCGAAATCGAGGATCAGGTCGGGCTTTTCCTCGCCCGCGCGGGCCAGCGCATCGCCGAGGACCAGCCGCCCTTCGGCGTCGGTATTGCCGATTTCGACAGAAATTCCCGCGCGCGAGCGCAGCACATCGCCGGGCCGGAAGGCATTCCCGGAAACCGCATTTTCCACCGCTGCTACCAGCACATGCAGCCGAACCTTCATGCCGCTTGCCATGATCAGGCCGGCGAGCGCCAAGGCATGCGCCGCACCGCCCATGTCCTTTTTCATCAGCAACATGCTGGACGGCGGCTTGATATCGAGCCCGCCCGAATCGAAGCAGACACCCTTGCCGACAATCGCGAGCCTGGGGTGCGTTGGATCGCCCCATTCCAGCTCGATCATCCGGGGTGCATGGCTGCGCGCAGCAGCGCGGCCGACCATGTGGACCATGGGAAATTCGCGCTCCAGCGCGTCGCCGCGCGTCACACGGATTTCGGCCCGGTGGGTCTTGGCCAACGCTTCTGCGGCCGCTTCAAGCTCGCCCGGCCCCATGTCCTCGGCTGGCGTGTTGACCAGATCACGCACCAGATTGGTCGCCTCCGCCTCGGCCAGCGCCGGGCCGATGGCCTTCGCTTCGCCCGATAGCAACACGCGCGGACCTTCGCTGCCCGGCTCGGAGCGATAGCGGTCAAAGCGGCATTGCCCGCTTGCCCAACCGAACATCGCCGCCCCCGGCTCCCCGCTCGTGCGGCGATAGGTGCCCGCCGGCAGCATTTCGGCAAGCTTGGCCATGCACCAGCTTGACAGGCTGGCGGGATTGGCGACGCCGCTGACGACGAACCAGCCGTCGCCATCGGGGGCGATGGCATATTCATATCCGCCGCCTTCGAATTTCTGGGCGGCGAGCGCGGCGCGCTGGGGGGCGCTCAGGGTCTTGAGGAAGTCGGCCAGGCCAGCCTTGTTCACAAGGTGGATGGCGATGGCGTTCTGGCCTTTGTCGGGCTGGATCAATGCGTGTTTGTCGGTCATGGTGCCGGTATCTAGCCGCAGCCGAGCGGCTTGCGCGAGGGGAAAATCCATGCGGCATAATTTGTTGCCCGTCATTGCTCTGACATTGCTCGGCGCCTGCCAGAAAGTAGAGGCCCCGCTTGCAGCGCCCGAATCCAGTGCCAACCCGCTCGCGGCGGCAAGCAGCGCCCCCGCCCCCGCCGCCGCGCCCCCCGCCGCCGCTCCCGCCGGCGGCGCGCGAAAGGTGGAGGAAGAGACCAAGCTCTATAATTTCGACTACAGCTATCCCGCGCAGGCCGGCGCGATTGCCGCGCTGAAGGATATGCTCGATGCCGATTTGGCCGCACAGCGCAGCGAGCTGGCGACAGAGGCACGCGAAGGCCAGAACGAGGCGAAGAAATCGGGCTTCGATTACAACCCCCATGACCGCTCGGTGGCCTGGCAAGTGGTCGCCGATGTGCCCGGCTGGCTCAGCCTCTCGGCCGGAGTCGGCAGCTTTTCGGGCGGCGCGCATCCCAATCATGGTTATGATGCGATGGTGTGGGACAAGGCCGCGAACCAGCGCCGCAAGGCGAGCGATCTGTTCCAGTCGCCTGCCGCGCTGACCCGGGCGATCCGCGCCGATTTTTGCCGGGCAATCGACAAACAACGCGCAGAGCGGCGCGGCGAGCCGGTGAATCGCAGCAGCGGCGATCAGTTCGACGCCTGCATCGATCCGCTGGAGAGCACGGTGATCCTCGGCTCATCGAACAAGCACACGTTCGACCGCATCGGTGTTCTGGTCGGGCCTTATGAGGCGGGGCCTTATGCGGAGGGCGACTATGAAGTGACCCTGCCTGTTACCCCGGCCGTGCTGGCAGCAGTGAAACCGGAATATCGCGCGGCCTTCTCGGCGCGGCGATAAGCCCTCGCAATTTGGCCTCGCAATCGCTAGATCGCGCGGCATGACACAATACCAGACAGTCGCCGCGAGCGAGACCCAGCTGCGCGATGGCACGATCAAGCTCAATGGCCCCGAGGCGTTCGCCGGCATGCACGCCGCCGGGCGACTCGCTGCGGAAAACCTCGACGCGATAGCCCCGCTGGTGGTGCCGGGCGTCACCACGCAGGCGCTCGATGACTTCGTGCGGCAGTTCACATTGGATAACGGCGCGGTGCCGGCGACGCTGGGCTACCGGGGCTATGCACACTCGTGCTGCATCTCGATCAACCACGTCGTTTGCCACGGCATTCCCTCGGATAAAGCCCTGAAGGACGGCGACATCGTCAATATCGACGTCACCCCGTTGCTGGATGGCTGGCATGGCGATTCGAGCCGGACTTATCTGGTGGGCGATGTGTCGCTGAAGGCGCGGCGGCTGGTCGAAGTGACGTATGAGTGCCTGATGGTGGGCGTCGAGCAGGCGCGGCGTGGCAAACATCTGGGTGATATCGGCGCGGCGATCCTGCGCCATGCCGAGGCCAACCGCTATGGCGTGGTGCGCGAGTTTTGCGGGCATGGCATCGGGCGGTTGTTCCACGATTCTCCCGAAGTGGTCCACGCCGCGCGTGCCGGTACCGGCCCTGTGCTGCGGCCCGGCATGTTTTTCACCATCGAACCGATGATCAACCTCGGCAAGGCTGCCGTGAAACTGCTCGACGATGGCTGGACGGCAGTGACCCGCGACCGCTCGCTCTCGGCGCAGTTCGAGCATACGCTGGGGATCACCGAGGACGGCTGCGAGGTGTTTACGCTGAGCCCCAAGGGGATGGACAAGCCGCCTTACTAATAACCCTCCCCATTTTTGCGAAGCACAAATGGGGAGGGGGACCGCTGCCGAAGGCAGTGGTGGAGGGGTTTCGGAGTTTCGGAGTTTCGGATTTACCCCTCCGTCAGTTCCTGCGGAACTGCCACCTCCCCATTTGCGCTATCGCGAAAATAGGGAGGATTTCGTCAACAGCGCCCGCTCCGGATCGCCGCGCCTGCTGCGAACGGAGCCAGCGCAAGCAGTATAAGACTGGCGGAAGCGGTCAAAGCCAGCCCGCTCTCTCCAGCTGCCGACAGGCTCCCCGCGCCGAAGATCAGCAGCGGCACCGCCAGCGGGATCACCAGCAAACCGCCCAGCGCAGCGCCGCCTTTCAGGCCAGCGGTCAGTGCCGCGACGGTGACGCCCAGTGCCGCCAGCCCCGGCGTTCCCATCAGCAGGCCGAGTT
>JANOBA010000186.1:0-2886 GCA_031411415.1 Novosphingobium sp. | reverse complement strand
TCCGTCCATCAAGCCGCGGCGGCGTGCCGGTCTTGAGCCGCGCCATCGGCAATTCCGCCTCGCGCAGCTGCCGCGCGAGCACTTGCGCCGATGCCTCGCCAATGCGCCCGCCGGTCATCCGCTCCTCGCCGCGAAACAGCGTGCCGCCCAGAAATGTCCCGGTACACAGCACGACGGCGCCCGCCGCAAGGCTAGTCCCTTCCGCAAGCTGCACGCCCGCCACCCGTCCGCCTTCCAGTACCAGGCCCGCCGCCTCCCCCGGCACCAGCGTCAAGTCGCCCTGCTCGCGCAGCAAGGCCTGGATCGCCGCCTTGAACAGCTTGCGGTCGGCCTGGATACGCGGGCCCTGAACCGCACTGCCTTTCGAGCGGTTGAGCATCCGGTAGTGGATCGCCGCGGCATCCGCCGCCTTGCCGATCAGCCCATCAAAGGCATCGACCTCGCGCACAAGGTGCCCTTTGCCCAACCCGCCAATCGCCGGATTGCAACTCATCGCGCCAATCGCATCGAGGTCAAAAGAGACCAGCGCAACCCGCGCACCCATCCGCGCAGACACTGCCGCCGCCTCAACCCCAGCATGCCCGCCGCCGATGACAATGATATCGAATGTGGTTGATGCGCCGGCCATAGTGTCAGCGCCTTTAGCCGAGCGCCGGGGCGCGGTCAAAAGCAGTCGTGTTCCACGTGAAACATCACTTCCCGATGCAGAACCGCCCGAACAACGCGTCGAGCATATCTTCGCTCGTCGTCCGGCCCAGCAGGGCGTCAAACTCCAGCCGCGCGAGGCGAAGGTTCTCTGCGACCAGCAGAGGATCGCTGTGGCGTCCCGCCGCCGCAAGTGCCGCCTCGGCTTCGGCAAACAGGTGGTATTGGCGCGCATTGAGCGCGGCCTGTCCCGGGCGCGGCATGGCCAGGCGGGCTGTATCGACCAAATCGCGGCTCAAGGCGGCAATGCCCTCACCGGTCAGCGCCGAGACCCGGTGACGCGGGGCCTGCTTCGCCGGGCAATCTGAACGGTCTATCTGCGGCGCGATTTCCCAGGCCTGCGCTGGCCCCTCGCCTTCCGGCCCCAGCCACAGCACCAGATCGGCCTCGGCAATGGCACTTTGGGCACGCTCGATGCCGATGGCCTCCACCGGATCATCGGTCGCTTCGCGCAGGCCCGCGGTATCGGCAAAGCGAAAGGGCACGCCTGAAAGCGCCACTGAATGGTTGAGCACATCCCGGGTCGTGCCGGCGATGGGCGTGACGATTGCCGCCTCACTTTCTATCAAAGCATTGAATAAAGTGCTTTTTCCAGAATTTGGCGGGCCAGCCAGCACGACCCGGAAACCATCGCGGAGCAGCTCGGCGCGCGGCGCGGCTAGCCAGTCGGTCAATTCCCCGCGCAGGCTATCCAGCCGGGCGACAAAGTCGGCAGGCAAGGCCGCAACATCATCTTCATCGGCAAAGTCCAGCACGGCCTCCAGCGCCGCTGAGCTATCCAGCAACCGCAGGCGCCAGTCCTCGACCACGCGCGAAAAATGTCCCCCGGCCATGGCAAGGGCGCTCTTGCGCTGCAATTCGGTCTCAGCACTCAGCAGATCGGCAAGCCCTTCCGCCTCGGCAAGGTCGATCTTGCCGTGCACGAAAGCGCGGCGCGTGAACTCACCAGAAGTTGCGCGGCGCAACTGAGGCAGCGCCGCCAACGCGGCCTCGATGGCAGCAATAACCGCGCGGCCGCCATGACAATGCAGCTCGGCTACATCCTCCCCAGTCGCGGTCGCCGGGCCGGGAAGCCACAGTACCAGCGCTTGGTCGAGAACTTCACCAGCAGAATCGCGCAGGTGCACACTTGTCGCCCGGCGAGGCGCAGGCAGCTTGCCAGCAAGCGCCGCAAGCGCCCTCCCGGCGTGCGGACCGCTGATCCGGATCACGCCAATCGCGGCGGGCGGTGAGCCGCTGGACAGGGCGAAAATCGTGTCGTTCATCAGTTTTTCGGAAAACGGCGCAGCTAGTCTGCCTTTTTCTTGCCGCCCATTGCCATGGCGGCCCCGCCGGCGAGCAGCTGCTGGAACATTTTCAGCCCCATCTCGCCCATCGGTGCAATCTGCTTGGCCATGTCCTGCAACTGATCAAGGCTGCCCGCACCCTGCATCAACTTGGCGACAGCCTCGCCATAGGCCTCGTTGGCCTTGGTGACATCGGGCAGGCCGAGCAGGCGGCGCGCCTCTTCGGGAGTGCAATCGAATTCGACATTGACCTTCATTGCCTCAACTCCTGGACGACACGGGGTCGCATTGCTGACACGCAGTCTTGGCAAAGTCCATCATCCGCGCATAGTGCAAACAGATTCGCTTCAGGAGAGCTGACATGCCGACCAACACCCAGATCCCCACGCTCGACGGCAAGGACAATTTCCCGACGCTGGTAATCAAGCCCGCAGGGACCCCGCGCGGTGCGATCATCGTGATTCAGGAGATCTTCGGGGTGAACCCCGGGATTGCGAAGAAGGCAGAAGACTGGGCGGCGGCCGGCTATCTGGCGGTCGCACCTGATGTCTTTTGGCGGCAACAGCCAGGCGTCGAATTCAATCCCGATGTGCCCGAAGAATTTCAACAGGCCATCGGCTTCATGATGAAACACGATTTCGAGCTCGGCATCCGCGATGTCGAAGCGGTGATCCACTGGATACGGCGTGAAGCAGGGGTCGCCAAAGTGGGGCTTGAAGGCTTCTGCATGGGCGGCAAGATCGCCTACATGGCCGCCGCGCGCACCGATGTGGATGCCTCGGTTGGCTATTACGGCGTCGGCATTGATCAGATGCTGAATGAGAGCCACGCCATCGCCAAGCCGCTGCTGCTGCATGTGCCGACTGCCGACGGCTTTGTCCCAGCCGATGCCCAA
>JANOBA010000185.1:0-7509 GCA_031411415.1 Novosphingobium sp. | reverse complement strand
TGGCAGCGGGCATCTATGGCATCGATGCCCGGCTGACGGTTTCTGGCGCGGTGGAGATGACCGAGCAGAGCGGCTTCATTGCGCTTTCGCAGGCTGCCGTAGCATGAGCCTGACCTTACGCTGGCGCGTTCCGGGCCGCGCCATCATTACACGCTGGAGCGGCCCCGATGGCGTGGCCGAGGCCATGGTGCGCGATCCCGAACTGCCGATCGCGGCAGTTGTCGGCCCACCCGGACCGCAAGGCCTGCAAGGTCCCCAGGGGCCGGCCGGATCACCGCTCCGCATCAATGCCTCGCTCGCCGGCACGTGGATCCTGCCGCACGCCCTGGCGCGCATTCCGATGGTGCAGGTGTTCCTCGGAACCGGCGAGGAGGTGATCGCCGATATCACCGCCACCGAGACCACAATCACAGTCACTCATGCCAACCCACAAGCAGGCTTTGTCCTCGCCAATTAAGGAGCCGCCATAATGGCAAAGAAAGTCTTGAACGGACTGGATCTCCAGTCTCAACGGATTGTCGGCCTCGCCGATCCATCGGCCAGCACAGACGCTGCCACCAAGCAATACGTCGACAATGTCGCGCTCGGGCTGCAATGGAAAGCGCCGGTCCGGCTTGCGACCACGGCCAACGGCACTTTGGCCACTGCCTTCGCCAGTGGCCAGACTATCGACGGCACGGTGCTGGCAACAGGCAACCGCATCCTGATCAAAGGCCAGACCACGGCCAGCGAGAATGGCATCTATACGGTCAACGCCAGCGGCGCACCGAGCCGCGCGATCGATGCCGACACCAATGGCGAGCTGGCACCCGGCACGTCGGTCTCGGTCACCGAAGGCACGACGAACGGCGACAAGGCGTTCATCGTCATTTCCGATGCCGCGATCACCATCGGCACCACAGCGCAAAGCTGGGGCCAGCTAAGCGGCGGCGCCACTTATACTGGCGGCAACGGCATCAGCGTTGCGGGCACGGTCATCAGCGCGGTGGCGAACACAGGTATCGTCGTAACCGGATCTGGCATCGCCATCGACAGCTCGCTGGTTGCCCGCAAGTTCAGTGCCAATGTCGGTGATGGCAGCGCGGCCTTGATTGCGATTGCCCATAACCTGGGCACCAAGGATGTCGTCGTCACGCTGCGCGAAGTAGCGACCGACGCCGGCGTTCTGACTGACTGGACCGCGACCGACACGAACACAGTCACCCTGAGCTTCGCGGTTGCCCCAGCCAGCAATGCCTACCGCGTCACGGTGGCCGGCTGATGAAGTCGCTCTCCGATATCACCGCCTCGGGCTTCGCCAGCAATGCGTCTGCCTTCGCCGGCGGCAGCGGAGCCTTACCCCAGCACAACTTCACGCCGGCGATTGCGCTGGCGAACGAAACCATCGGCCACGGCTCTGACCCAGCTTACAACACCTTCCTCGGCTCGCTCGCGGGCAGCTATGTATCAACCGGCTCGGCGGGCACATCCGAAGGCGCGCGCAATGTTGCCATCGGCTTCAAGGCGGGATCGTCAAACACCTCGGGCTGGCAGAACACCTTTGTCGGCTTCATTTCCGGCCAGAAGAACACCGCTGGCGTCTACAACACCGCGCTGGGTGCCTATTCCCTGGTCGAAAACATCACCGGCAATTGCAACACCGCCATCGGCGCCGACGCGCTCTGGCTTAATACGAACGGGCACAACAACACCGGCATCGGCTCTTACGCTCTCCAGCAGAACACTGTCGGCCCCAACAACAGCGCAGTCGGCAAGGATGCACTGCGCGAAAATACCACCGGCGGCGAAAATTCCGCATTTGGCGCCTCCGCGCTGGCGAACAACATCAGCGGCTGGGCAAATATGGCCTTCGGCCGCAACGCGATGCGGTTGAATATCAACGGCGGCAACAACGTCGCCATCGGCCATTCGGCATTATACAGCTCGGTCAGCGGCGACGAGAATGTCGCCCTTGGTGGCTATGCGCTCGTCACATCGAATGGCGGCCATCACAATATCGCCATCGGCTTCGGTGCGTTCGAATATCTGACCAACGGGTTTCAGAATGTCGGCATCGGCTATTCCGTCGGCGACGGGCTGACCGATGGCGACAACAACACGTTCATCGGCAACAAGGCCGGCTACACCAGCACCACCGGCAACCGCAACGTCCTGATCGGCCACGACGTCAACGCCAGCGCACCGGGCGCGAGCGATGAAATCAACATCGGCAATGTGATCAAGGGCAACCGATCTAGCCTGCTGACTGAGATTGCCGGCAGCCTGAAATTCGGCGACGGCACGACTCAGACCACGGCGGCAACTGGCAGCGGCGTTTCCGATGGCGACAAAGGCGACATCACCGTTGCCAGCGGCGGCACGGTCTGGACGGTTGACGCCGGCGCGATCAGCCTTGGCAAAATGGCCAATGTGGCGACCGGCACGGTGTTCTATCGCAAGACAGGCAGCACTGGCGCACCGGAAGTGCAGACGCTGGCGACGCTCAAGACAGACCTTGGCCTGTCGGGCACCAACAGTGGCGATCAGGCTTCCGGCACCACCACAGTTAACTTCGGCGCATTTCCCGGCGCCAGCGATGCCAGCGCGACGATCACCGGGCAGGCCGCAATTATCGCCGGATCGCGGGTGCGCGCGTGGATCGAAGTCACGGCGACCGCCGATCACACCGCCGACGAGCACTGGCTGGAAACCATCGACGTGGTGGCTGGCAATGTCGCCGCAGGCACCGGCTTTACGATCTACGCCAAGAACACCGGGACGCTTTCGGAACCGGTCGGCGAACAGTGGGCCACCCAGCGCGGCGCAGGCCCCGGCACCGGCAGCAATCAGCCCCGCCCCGATATGGGCGGCGGCAAAGGCACGCGGCTTTACGGGGCATTCACCGTGGGCTGGGAATGGATTTAAGGAGAAACGAACATGGCAATTCAACTTCAAGGCAATGGCGGCACTATCGGCGAAGTCGATGGCACTGGGTTCCGGGCACTTCGCACCACGCTGCGCCCGACCGATCATGGTTCGCTCGGCCATTATGGCTATGGCGGCCTGACCGGGGTGCTGCCCGCAGCCCTTGCGGCGAACAGCGAGATTTTTCAGTTTCGCTGGACCGACGCGACGCGGCTCTGCGTGATCAACGAAATCACGATTTCGGCTTGTGTTTCCACCACGTTCTTTGCCGCTGGTGTTCCGGTGCAAATCGACCTGGTGAAGTCAAACGTATGGTCAGCGGCTGGCAGTGGCGGCACGGCGGTTTCCCCTGCCGCGTTGCTGAAAAAGCGCACATCCATGGGCAGCTCGCTGGTGGCATCGGGCGATATCCGCATCGCCACCACGGCGGCGCTGGGCGCGGGCACCAAGACGCTGGAAGGTGCAGCGCTCTGCGCGCTTGTCGGCTTCGGGCCAACTGCGGCACCGGGGCAGATCATCGCGCCGGGCACCACGCTGTTGCGCAACTTCCCCGGTGAAGAGCATCCGCTGGTGCTGGCGCAGAACGAAGGTTTCTCGATCCGCTCGGTTGCGGTGCCTGCAACCGGCACCTGGCAGGCGACAATTCAGATCGATTGGACCGAAGTGGCGGCATACTGATGACGCGCGCGGCTTGACCCGGCGCGGCCGGGTCAATAGTCCGCAGCGATGCACGATATCCGCTTCATCCGCGACAACCCGCAAGCCTTTGACGCCGCTCTAGCAAGGCGGGGGGTGGAACCACAAGCAACGAGCTTGCTGGAGATCGACGCAAGTCGACGCCAATATGAAACCGATCAACAGGTTCGCAAAGCAGCGAAGAACGAACTCTCCAAAAGAATTGGTCAGGCCATTGCCGCCAAAGATTTCGTGCTCGCAGATGACTTGAAACTACAGGCAAGCATGAGCTCAGCTCAAGATGAACTAGCACAAACTTACTCAGAAAAACTCTATGCTGATCTGTCGGCAATCCCCAACCTGCCCGATGCCGAGGTGCCGGATGGCGAGGACGAGGCGGGCAATATGGAGGTTTCGCGCTGGGGAACTCCGCGCGCATTCGATTTCGTGCCGAAAGAGCATGCCGACATCGGCCCCGCGCTTGGCCTCGATTTCGAGACCGGGGCGCTGATCTCCGGCGCGCGGTTCACCTTCCTGCGCGGGCAGATGGCGCGGCTCCAGCGCGCGCTTGGGCAATTCATGCTCGACCAGCAGACTGGCGCGAACGGCTTTGTCGAGTGCGCGCCGCCGCTTCTGGTGAACGACAAGGCGGTATTTGGGACGGGGCAGTTACCAAAGTTTGCTGATGATCTTTTCAAGACGTCGCTTGGCGAGAGTACTCCCTCATTTGCCGCGTTGGATAGGCAAGTTCACAGCGATGAACAGTCGATGCCGTTGGGTAATGTCTCACTACTTTTGCGTGATGCGCCGAAACGTACGCGTTGGCTGATCCCCACCGCCGAGGTCTCGCTGACCAATTCGGTGCGCGAGCAGATCCTCGCCGAAGCCGATCTGCCGCTGCGCATGACTGCGCTGACCCCCTGCTTCCGCTCGGAAGCAGGGGCGGCGGGCAAGGATACGCGCGGCTATATCCGCCAGCACCAGTTCGACAAGGTCGAGCTGGTTACCGTGTGCCGGCCCGAGGACTCCCCCGCCGAGCATGAACGCATGTGCGCGGCGGCGGAATCGATCCTGCAGGCACTGGAACTCCCCTACCGCAAGATGCTGCTCTGCGCCGGCGACATGGGCTTCACCGCGAAGAAGACCTACGATCTGGAAGTCTGGCTGCCCGGACAAAACGCCTTTCGCGAGATCAGTTCGATCTCCAGCTGCGGCGACTTCCAGGCACGGCGGATGGAGGCGCGCTTTCGGCCTGCCGGCGAGAAGGCCAAGCCCGAATTCGTCCATACACTCAATGGCTCGGGCCTTGCCGTGGGGCGCACGCTGGTCGCAGTGCTGGAGAATTATCAACAGGCCGATGGCTCGGTCGACGTGCCGCCTGTGCTGCATACCTATATGGGCGGGCTCACCAAGCTGCTACCGCCCGCCTGATGCGCATCCTGCTGACCAACGACGACGGTATCGACGCCCCTGGCCTTGCCGTTCTGGAGAAAATTGCGGCGCAGCTTTCCGACGACATCTGGATCTGTGCGCCCGACGAGGAACAATCGGGCGCCGGTCATTCGCTGACGCTCAATCGGCCGGTGCGGCTCAAGCAGCACGGCGCACGCCGCTTTTCGGTCACTGGCACGCCGACTGATGCCGTAACCATGGCTCTCAAGAAGCTGATGCCGCAGCCGCCGGACCTCATCCTTTCGGGCGTCAACCGGGGCGCTAATCTTGGCGACGATGTGACTTATTCGGGAACAGTGTCCGCCGCTTTCGAGGGCGCCTTGGCGGGCATCCGCTCGATCGCGTTGAGCCAGGTCTATCGCGGCGAGGGCATGGGCAACGCGGTGACCTTCGATGCCGCGGAAAGCTGGGGAGAACTGGCCATCCGGCCCCTGCTGGCCTTGCCGTTTTCCCCGCGCACCTTGATCAACATAAACTTTCCTCCGCTTGGCGCAGGTGAAGTGAAGGGCATTCGCGTGGTTCGACAGGGCTTTCACGACTATGCACGCGGCTCAGTGGTCGAGAGCACGGACCCGCGCGGCTTCCAGTATTACTGGTTCGGCCTGCACGGCATCGAACAGACGCCTGGCCATGCCAGCGACCTTGAGGCGATTTCCGATGGCTTTGTCTCGGTGACCCCGCTCCAGCTCGATTTCACCCACGAAGCCTCACTGGCACCGTTGGCCGAGCTCTACCGGCCATGAAACGCCTGGCACTGGCTCTTGCAATCGCACCTTTGCTGCTCGCCGCCGCCGAGCCCGGGCTGCCCGCCAATCAGGAGGGCGAGCATGTAGTGACGTCCGGCGAAACGCTGGGCGGCATTGCCCAGCGCGCCGAAGTGCCGCGTGTGCTGATCATCGAGGCAAACCGCCTGACTGCGCCTTATGCCCTGCGTGCCGGACAGAAGCTGACCATCCCGCGCACCCGCCACCACACAGTCGGGCGCGGCGACACACGCTTCACGATTTCCTATCTCTATGGCGTGCCATGGTCGGATATCGCGGTGGCCAATGGCCTTGCCGCAAATGCCGAACTCCAGAGCGGGCAGAAACTTCTGATCCCCAGCGTCATTGCCGCGCCGGTCGCACCGGCCCCGCCTGCCGGGCCGGCCGCGACGCCAGCGCCCGCAGTAGCACCTGCGCGCTTCGCATGGCCGCTCGCTGGCGCAGTGCAGCGCGGCTTCATTCCCCGCACCCGCAGCACCGATTATCATGAAGGGATCGACATCCGCACTCCTGTCGGGACCGCAGTGCGCGCCAGTGCCGGCGGGAAGGTGCTGTTCGCCGGGGACGAGCCGCGCCAGTTCGGCAAGCTGGTCGTCGTCGAGCACGAAGGCGGCTGGCAGAGCGCCTACGCATTCCTCAGCCGGATCACGGTCAAGGAAGGCGACAGTGTCGGCCAGGGTGAGCGCCTCGGACTCTCGGGCCAGACCGGCCGCGCGCGCGGGCCGGAACTGCATTACGAGATGCGCCGGAACAATCGCCCCGTCGATCCGGTGGAGCAACTGCCCCGGCGACGAAACTAGCGCCCCATTCCCTGCGCCAGACCACTCAGGATATCGCGCATGCGCACGCCCACTCCTCCTTGACCCCGATCAATCAATCACTGCCATCGGGTGCCGGCTGAGCCTTAGACTTGCGCCCGGCCTTGGCAGTCGGATTTGTCACCTTTGGCTTTTTCACCAGCTTGGGCGGCGCCGGGGTCAGCTCGAAAGTCAGCGACCGATCGCCGTCCTCATTGGTCTTAAGCCCGACATGAACCTCGCCGCCATGGTTGAGCTTGCCGAACAGCAATTCCTCGGCAAGCGGCTGCTTGACCTTCTCCTGCAGCAAGCGGGCCATCGGCCTTGCACCATAGAGCTTGTCATAGCCCTTTTCGCCCAGCCAGGCGCGAGCGACGCTGTCGAATTGGATATGGACATTCTGATCGGCCAGCTGCAATTCGAGCTGGAGGATGAACTTGTCCACCACCCGGCTGATAACCTCGGTCGGCAAGTAGGAGAACGGCACGATCGCATCGAGCCGATTGCGGAATTCAGGCGCGAACATCTTCTTGACCGCTTCGTCGCCCGCATCTTCCTTGGAGACATTGCCGAAACCGATACCTTGGCTCGCCATATCGGAAGCACCGGCATTGGTGGTCATGATCAGAACGACATTGCGGAAATCGACCATTTTGCCGTGGTGATCGGTCAGCCGCCCATTATCCATCACCTGCAGCAGGATGTTGAACAGGTCAGGGTGCGCCTTTTCGATCTCGTCGAGCAACAGCACGCAATGCGGCTGCTGATCGATTGCGTCAGTCAGCAAGCCGCCCTGATCGAACCCGACATAGCCCGGAGGCGCGCCGATCAGGCGGCTGACCGAGTGGCGCTCCATATATTCCGACATGTCGAACCGCTGGATCGGAATGCCCATGATGCTGGCGAGCTGCTTGGCC
>JANOBA010000184.1:0-4573 GCA_031411415.1 Novosphingobium sp. | reverse complement strand
CAGCGTATCGCCGGTGGTGGTTTCCTTCATCCCGGCCAGCGCGATGATGTCACCGCAAAATGCCTCGTCAACGTCCTTGCGGTCGTTGGCGTGCATTTCCAGCATGCGCCCGACTTTTTCCTTCTTGTCCTTCACCGAGTTCAGGTAGGTGCCCTTGGTCAGCGTGCCTGAATAGATGCGGATAAAGGTAAGGCTGCCGACGAACGGATCGTTCATCACCTTGAATGCCAGCGCGCTGAACGGCGCTTCGTCGGTCGGCGGACGGCTGTCCTTCTCGTCGCTGTCCATCTTGACTCCCTGCACGTCGGGAATGTCGAGCGGACTCGGCAGGTAATCAACCACGGCATCAAGCAGCGGCTGGACGCCCTTGTTCTTGAATGCCGAGCCGCAGCAGACCGGCACGAACGACTGGTTGAGCGTGCCCTTGCGAATGCAGGCCTTCAGCGTCGCAACATCAGGCTCGTTGCCTTCGAGATAGGCTTCCATTGCATCGTCGTCCTGGTCGATGACCAGTTCAATGAGTTCAGTGCGATAGATGGCGGCCTCATCAGCCAGATCTGCGGGGATATCTTCGTAGAAAAATTCAGCGCCCAGCGCCTCGTCTTTCCAGATGATTGCGCGGTTGTGCACCAGATCAACCAGACCCCTCAGGTCAGCCTCAAGACCGATCGGAATGTAAAGCACGGCCGGCTTGGCGCCGAGCCGGTCAATAATCGACTGGACACAGTACTTGAAGTTCGCGCCGGTGCGGTCGAGCTTGTTGATGAAGCACATCCGCGGCACGCCATACTTGTCGGCCTGGCGCCACACTGTCTCGGACTGCGGCTCAACGCCGGCAACGCCATCAAAACAGGCAACCGCGCCGTCGAGCACGCGCAGCGAACGCTCGACTTCAATCGTGAAGTCGACGTGGCCGGGGGTGTCGATGATGTTGATCCGGTGATCGTTCCAGAAGCAGGTCGTCGCAGCCGAGGTGATCGTGATCCCACGTTCCTGCTCCTGCTCCATCCAGTCCATCGTCGCCGCGCCATCGTGCACTTCGCCGATTTTGTAGCTCTTGCCGGTGTAAAAGAGGATGCGCTCGGTGGTCGTGGTCTTGCCGGCGTCGATATGCGCCATAATACCGATATTGCGATACATCGAGAGCGGATGGCTGCGGGCCATGGGGAATTCCTTACGTGCGGGGGAGGAACCGGTCTTTGGTTCCCGCCCCTATATGCAAATGTATGACAGCGCCGAGACTATCGGCGCCGTCAGGTATCTTTCGCCACTACCAGCGATAGTGCGAGAATGCCCGGTTGGCGTCTGCCATGCGGTGCGTATCTTCACGCTTCTTGACCGCGTTGCCACGGTTGTTGGAAGCGTCGAGCAGCTCAGCCGACAGGCGCGCCGACATGGTCGTCTCGCTGCGGTTGCGCGCTGCCGTGATCAGCCAGCGAATGGCCAGCGCCTGGGCACGCTCGGGGCGCACTTCGACGGGAACCTGATAGGTCGCACCACCAACCCGGCGCGAACGCACCTCGATCTGCGGCTTGACGTTCTCGAGCGCCGAATGGAACATTTCCACCGGATTGCCCTTGCCCTTGGTCTCCATAGTTTCCATCGCCCCATAGACGATGGATTCCGCGACCGACTTTTTGCCGTCGAGCATGAGGTTGTTCATGAACTTCGACAGGATCTGATCCCCGAACTTGGGATCGGGCAGGATGACCCGCTTTTCGGGACGACGACGACGTGACATCGCTTGAATTCCTTATTCTCTGCGCCAGCGCATTGCACCGGCGGAAATAACCAGCCGGATCGGCTTATTTCGGACGCTTGGCGCCGTACTTCGAACGGCTCTGCTTGCGATCCTTGACGCCCTGGGTATCCAGCACGCCGCGCAGCACATGATAGCGCACGCCGGGAAGATCGCGAACGCGGCCGCCGCGGATCAGCACAACGGAGTGCTCCTGCAGGTTGTGGCCCTCGCCCGGAATGTACGAAATCACTTCGCGCTGGTTGGTCAGACGGATCTTGGCCACCTTGCGCAGTGCCGAGTTCGGCTTCTTCGGGGTCGTCGTATAGACGCGAGTGCAGACGCCGCGCTTTTGCGGGTTCTGCTCCATCGCCGGGACCTTGGACTTGGCCTTCTGCGGCACGCGGCCCTTACGGACCAGCTGGTTGATAGTTGGCATGAAGTGCTCTTCACCTAGATTGAGGCGCAAGCAGCAAGGGCGAAGTAATCCGCGAATCGCGCATGTGGCAAGAGCGGGGACAAACCCCGGTGCACAGGCAGCGAGCCGAAGAACGCTCCACCCCGCCACAAAGGCCGGGTTACTTTGACGGATTGCGAGAAAACGCGCTCCGGCAATGTTCAGCTCAAATTTCCCGCGGAAGGCCAGAGCCGTCCGGGAAGTCGGCGCCGTTAGCGGCAATCGCCCGCCCGGTCAAGCGCGCCTAGCCGGCAATCATCACGCGGAACTGCCGCCCGCCGAAGATATGCGCGTGCAGGTGCGGCACTTCCTGGTGGCCATCGTGACCCATGTTGACCATCAGGCGGTATCCCGAGGTCAACCCCAGCTGGCGCGTCACTTCGCCCACCGCGCGGGTGAAACCGGCGATCTCGGCGTCGCTGGCCGTGGCGGAGAAATCGTCCCAGCCCACATAGGCGCCCTTGGGAATCACCAGTACATGCACCGGGGCCTGCGGGTTGATGTCGTGGAAGGCGAGGCTCCACTCGTCCTCGTAAACTTTTTTGCACGGCAGCTCGCCGCGCAGGATGCGCGCAAAAATGTTGTTCGGATCATAAGGCAGGCTGGCGTCGATCGGCATTAATCGCTCCCAGAATCAACTCGCGCGGCCTTCTCGGCGATACCACTGTTGCCTTCGCGCCGATCAAGCTCGGCGAGCACTTGTACCAGCGAAATGTCCTTGGCGGCGAGCAGCACCATTAGATGAAACAGCAGGTCGGCCGCTTCCCCGACCAATTCATCGTTGCTGCCGGAAAGCGCGGCGATGACTGATTCGGTAGCTTCCTCGCCGACCTTCTGCGCGATCTTTGGCAGGCCCTTGGCGAACAGCTTGGCGACATAGCTGCTCTCGGGATCGGCAGCGCGCCGCGCGGCGATGGTCGCTTCGAGGCGTTCAAGTGTGGATTGACCGGACATGGCGTCAGGCATTGCGGCGCAAGCGCGGCCCGGTCAAGATGCCATTAGGCTCGGGCAGGCAGGCCCGCCGCGCGCAAAGCGGCGTGGGCCTCGGCAATCGAATGGGTGCCGAAGTGGAAGATCGAGGCGGCGAGCACGGCGCTGGCGTGGCCTTTGGTCACGCCTTCCACCAGATGTTCGAGCGTGCCAACCCCGCCGGAGGCCACCACCGGCACCGACACCGCATCGGCAATCGCGCGGGTGAGCGCGAGGTCATAGCCGGCTTGCGTTCCATCGCCGTCCATCGATGTGACCAGCAATTCGCCCGCGCCAAGTTCGGCCAGCTTGATGGCATGGGCGACGGCATCGATTCCAGTCGCCTTGCGGCCGCCGTGGGTGTAGATTTCCCAGCCGCTTGCCGACTTGCGGGCATCCACGGAGGCAACAATGCATTGGCTGCCGAACTTCGCGGCAATTTCCGCCACAACTTCGGGCCGCGATACGGCGGCACTGTTGACCGCGACTTTGTCTGCGCCTGCCAGCAGCAGCGCGCGCGCATCCTCCACGGTGCGCACACCGCCACCGACAGTCAGCGGCATAAAGCAGACTTCAGCCGTGCGCCGGACAATATCGAGCAAAGTCCCGCGCGCCTCATGGCTGGCGGTGATGTCGAGGAAGCACAGTTCGTCCGCGCCCGCCAGATCATAGGCCCGCGCCTGCTCTACCGGATCGCCCGCGTCCTTCAGGTCGACGAAGTTCACGCCCTTGACCACGCGGCCATCGCGCACGTCCAGACAGGGGATGACGCGGATGCGGACGGTCATGTCGCCTCCGCCAGCGCTATCGCCGCAGCAAGGTCCAACCGTCCGTCATAGAGCGCGCGGCCCGTTATCACGCCTTCAATCCCATCGCGCGCCAGCAACGCCAACATGCGGATGTCGTCCAGGCCCTTCACGCCGCCGCTCGCGATCACCGGCAAATCGGTGCGCCGCGCGAGATCCACTGTCGCCTCGATATTGCAGCCTTTTAGCATGCCATCGCGCCCGATATCGGTGAACAGCAGCGAGGCAACGCCCGCGTCTTCAAACCGGCGCGCCATGTCGTAAATCGAGACTTCGGAAATTTCTGCCCAGCCCTCGGTCGCAACCAGACCATCGCGGGCGTCGACTGCGACGACGATGCCACCGGGGTATTCTTTCGCCATGTCCTTGACGAACTCGGGGTCCTTCAGCGCAGCCGTGCCCATCACCACGCGGGCGACGCCTAGATCGAACCAGCCCGAAACCGAATCGCGGGTGCGGATGCCGCCGCCAAGCTGCACATGGCCGGGGAAGACTTGCAGGATCGCTTCCACCGCCTCGCGGTTTTCCGCACGGCCCGCGAAGCTGCCATCAAGATCGACTACGTGGAGATATTGCGCGCCCGCTTCTGAAAACAGCATCGCC
>JANOBA010000183.1:0-3037 GCA_031411415.1 Novosphingobium sp. | reverse complement strand
CACACACAAAACACACACGTTTAACCAACCAAATCCCAGCACAAAACAAAAACCCGGTGTGGCAGGAAATTGCCCGGCAGCTGGGCTTCGATGCTGGTATTGCCGCAGAAGAAGTGGCCGAGAGCGAGGACACCGGGCTGGGCGGACTCGCCGCGAGCCTGATCCTCCGTAGCGAGGCTTTGCGCGAGGCGCCGGAGTTTGAAGAGCTTCCCGAAGACCTTGTGCCACCGCCGCAGGAAGACATTCCCCCGTTCCAGCCTGAAAAAGCGGGGCCGGTGCTGGCGAAAAAGGGCCGGGCGCGCGCTGCGCCGCCGACCGATCCCGAAGCGATCAACCACACGGTCTCGCGCCATGGCGATGCCGCTGCTCCCGAGCCATTTCCCGAGGAAATGGGGCTCGCTGCCGGCGATGATCCGCTCGCCGGACAGCCCGATTTCGACGGCGATCCGGAACATCGCCCGCTGTTCGGCAAGCATGTTCTGGTGACCGCCGGGCCGACGCACGAGCCGATTGATCCGGTGCGCTACATTGCCAACCGGAGTTCCGGCAAGCAGGGCTTTGCCATAGCGGCGGCGGCGGCGGCGGCGGGTGCGCGGGTGACGCTGGTTTCCGGCCCGGTCGCCCTGCCGACCCCGCCGGGGGTCGACCGGATCGATGTCGAGACCGCCAGCGAAATGGCCGCTGCGGTTAAGAAGGCTTTGCCCGCCGATGTCGGCATCATGGTCGCTGCCGTGGCCGACTGGCGCGTGTCCGATGTTTCGTCGCAGAAGATGAAAAAGCGCGGCGCGGCCCCGCCAGCGCTGCGGCTGACCGAAAATCCCGATATTCTAGCGGTGACAGCTTCGGGGCGAAGCCGTCCGAAACTGCTGATCGGCTTCGCCGCCGAGACGCAGGAAGTGCTGCAGAACGCCGCCGAAAAGCGCAAACGCAAGGGGGTCGACTGGATCGTGGCCAACGATGTTTCTGGCCCAAGTGGTGAGAGCGTGATGGGCGGCGATGCCAATGTCGTGCACATCGTTACGGAAGAAGGCACCGAAAGCCTTGAGGAAATGCCCAAGGATGCCGTCGCGCGCGCACTGATTGAGAGGATTGTCGATGCCCTTGCCAAATAGCGTTCCGGTCTGCGTCAAGCGACTGCCGCATGGGGAAGGGCTGGACCTGCCGGCCTATGCCACCGACGGCGCAGCGGGGATGGACGTGCTTTCCGCCGAGGATGTGGAACTGGCCCCCGGCGCGCGCCATGCGGTGGCGACCGGCCTTGCGCTGGCGATCCCGCCGGGCTTCGAAGTGCAGGTGCGCCCGCGCTCAGGCCTCGCGCTGAAATACGGGATCACCGTGCCCAATACGCCCGGCACGATCGATTCGGACTATCGCGGCGAGCTGAAAGTCATCCTGATCAACCACGGCACAGAGGCGTTTGAAATCCGCCGCGGCGACCGGGTGGCCCAGCTGGTACTGGCGCCGGTGACGCAGGCGACATGGCTTGAGGTCGACGAGTTGGATGAGACCGTGCGGGGTGAGGGCGGCTTCGGCTCGACCGGCGGAGTATTCTCGCTCGGTAGCTAAACCGCCTTTTTCGGCGCGCTGGCCATTGACGGCAGGTTCGAGGTGTCCATGCCATAGCCGAACAGGCGGAAGTTCTGCTGGTGGCAAAGATGATGCAGCGAAAATGCCTGATCGATAGCGTTCGCCTGGCCCTGGATATCGAGCGTCTTGTTCACCGCTTCCTTGGCCAGCTTGAGCGCAAAGGCCGGTTTTTTGGCAATCTTTTCCGCCATGGCCAGAGTAAATGCCTCCAACTCTTCCATCTCGACCACATGGTTGACCATGCCCAGCCGCCAAGCCTCATCGGCGCTCCAGCTGTCGGCCGTGAACAGGAATTCCTTGGCCTTGCGCGCGCCCAGCTCCCACGGATGCGCGAGCCATTCGACGCCCGAGACGCCGAAATCGACCACTGGATCGGAAAACACGGCGCTCTTTGCGGCAATAATGATGTCGCAGACCCAAGCATAGATCAGCGCGCCGGCAATGCATTTGCCCTGCACCGCGCAGAGCGTTGGCTTCGAGAAATTGCGGATGCGGCGGGCACTTTCAAGGTAGCCCTCCTTTTCCGAGGCATACCAGCCATGCACGCCGGGCTCCTGAAACCCACTCCAGCCTGATTTACGCGGAGAAATCTCCTGCATCTTGCGCTGATAGTCTTCCACCGTGTCGGCAATGTCGTGCCCGGCCGAGAAGTTGCGGCCATCGGCGGCGAGGATCACGACCTTGACTCTATCATCCGCCAGCGCCCGCGCGAAAGCATCGTCGATGGCGAAAATCAGCTCCGGGTTCAGCGAATTGTGCTTGCCCGCGCGGGCCAGCACGACGCGGGCGACACCGGGCGCGGGGTTCTCGTAGCGGACGAGGTCTTCGCTCATGTCAGCCATTCAGCACCGGCCGCGTTGCCGTTTTCCAGCTTTCCTGACGGCTCGCAGTCTCTTCGGCCGCCTTTGCCCACCATGTCTCGCCCTTGGCGTGATTGACGAAGTTGAAGTGGTTTGCCTGGCGGATTTCCAGCACTTCGACGCCCTCGGGTCCGGGCTTGTAGGTATAGGGCACACCAGCCGGAATGAAGAAACTGTCACGCGGGCCAAGTTCTTCTGTGCCCAGCCGAATGGTGCCGGCGATGATGAAATACATGCAATCGGCATCGTGGCTGTGCAGCGGCAGCTGATAGCCCTCCTTGAACCAGACATGGGTGAGGCCGAAACCCGGCAGGTCGGTCAGCACCTTGATTTCATCACCGCCATTGTATCCGGCGGCAAGCGCACCATCCATGCCTGCACGTTGGACGGGGCTGAACGGCTCCACGGTCATGCAGCCCGCCTCCATCAGCCCCGGTGCGTCCTTGGCGCGAAAGATCTGGAACTTCGATGTATCGTTTTGCGCATCTGCCATGGTCAGTATCCCTTACCTTTGCCAATGCCGGCGAGGTGTGCCGTGGTCAGGTCGCGATAGTTCTGGGTGGTCATGATCGAGCTGTTGACCAGCCGTT
>JANOBA010000182.1:0-2471 GCA_031411415.1 Novosphingobium sp. | reverse complement strand
CGGCGATCGCCGCGATGTCGCCGTCATCAAGCGCGAAATCGAAGATCGCCAGATTCTCGACCATGCGCTCGCGCCGAACTGTCTTTGGAATGGTCACGATCCCGCGCTGAACCACCCAGCGCAGCACTACCTGCGCGATCGACTTGCCATGCTTGCGTCCGATCCCGGCCAGCACCTTGTTCTCGAACAGGCCGTTGCGGCCCTCGGCGAACGGCCCCCAGGCCTGGGGCTGAATGCCAAGTTCCTGCATGATGGCTTGTGCATGATGCTGCTGGTGAAAGGGATGGATCTCGATCTGGTTTACCGCGGGCTTGACCTGGGTGTGGATTGCGAAGTCCACGACCCGGTCGGGATAGAAGTTGCTGATGCCGATCACCCGGATGCGCCCGGCGCGATGCAGCTCTTCCATCGCTGCCCACGCGCCATAGACGTCGCCGTAAGGCTGGTGGATCAGGTAAAGATCAAGATAGTCCAGCTGCAGCTTTTCCAGCGACCGCGCGAACGCCACCTTGGCACCTTCATAGCTGGCGTTCTGTACCCATAGCTTGGTGGTGACGAAAAGCGCGCGCCGGTCGATCCCGCTTGCCCTGATGCCAGCGCCTACGGCTGCTTCGTTGCCATAGGATGCGGCGGTATCGATCAGGCGATAGCCAGCAGCGATGGCCTCGCAAACGCTCCGCTCGCACTCCGCAGGATCGGGCACTTGGAACACGCCGAAGCCCAGCACGGGCATCGCAACCCCGTTGTTGAGCGTGACGTCGGGAATCGTCATGGACATGGGCCAGTCCTCCTTGGATCGTGCCCCAAGGATAAGCGCGCCCGATTATCGCGACTAGACGCGGTAAACAGGATAGCCCTATGACTGAATGTCATGAAACAGCGCAGCCTCACCTTGCGGGAAGACCTTGGCAGCCTGGCGCTGTTCGCCGTCGTGGCCGAAGAACGCAGCTTCACGCGCGCGGCCGCAAGGCTCGGCCTGTCGCAATCGGCGCTCAGCCATGCGATGCGGCGCCTCGAGGCCAAGCTCGGCTTGTCGTTGCTCACCCGCACCACGCGCAGCGTTGCGCCGACGCAAGCTGGCGAACGCTTGCTCGAAACCCTGCGCCCGGCGCTTGACGAAATCGACGACCGTATCGCTGCCTTGACCGAGCTGCGCGAACGGCCGGCGGGCAACATCCGCATCACAACCTCGGCCCATGCCGCCCGCACGATCTTGTGGCCCGCCATCGATCGCCTTGCCGCCAGCCATCCTGACATCTCTGTTGAACTCAATATCGAGGCCGGTTTCACCGACATCGTGGCCGAGCGCTACGATGCGGGCGTCCGCCTTGGCCAACGGCTTGAGCAGGACATGATCGCCATGCGCATCGGCCCCCGCCTGCGCATGGCGACCGTCGCTTCTCCTGCCTATCTCGCCAGACATGACTTGCCGAAAGTTCCGCCGGACCTCGCCGATCACACTTGCATCAACCTGCGCATGCCCAACAGCAGCGTCTATGCCTGGGAATACGAGCAAAATGGCCGCGAGCTGAACGTAAAGGTTGGCGGGCAACTACTGTTCAACGACGTCGACCTGATCGTCGAGGCAGCCCTAGCCGGACATGGCCTTGCGCATCTGATCGAGGATCGTGTTCTTTCACTCATCGCTGATGGCGCACTCGTCCGCGTGCTGGAAGAGTGGTGCGGTCCGTTCGACGGATACTACCTCTACTACCCCAGCCGTCGCCAGCCATCGGCAGCATTCGGCCTGCTTCTTGAGGCGCTGCGGCACCGCGATTGAACGGGCCTTAGTGATGTTTCAATCTTCCCTATCGGCAGATTCTGGCAGGGACGGACCTTGTGGGCGGCAGATGGGAACGGCCAACTCTGGTCGAATACGGCCAATCAGACCCTGATCGTTCCAATGTCCGCTTGCTGCAATTTCGTTCTCGATTCCGGTCAGTCGCCAAGGTCCGCAAACCCAGCCGTTCCAGTTGGCGTTTTCTTCGTCAAAGGAGCGGCAGGATCCACGCTTCGTTCCTTCAAGGGAACCACGTGAATGAAGCGGGAGGAGGCCAATCCAGGGATCGCGAGCCAAATCCCGGTTGGGATAGAATTGGCCGGGATGACAGCACCGTATGGCCATCATGTTTCGCAGGCCCCGAGAACCGTTCGGTCTCATAAGCCCGCTGGAACAGTCTCCGGCCACCGTGCGGTGCGCCAATCGGAGCCTGCTAATTAAGGTGGTGCGGGCGGGGGGAATCGAACCCCCACGGGCAAAAGCCCAACGGATTTTCTTACCAGCTACGGCTTTCACCGCCATCCGGAGAACGCCGGACGTTTGTGGTCTGGACTATCCCTTCACCATGCCCCGGCGTTACCGGAGGTTAGGTGCTGCCCGTCTAGTCTCTACACCTTCCTTGCCGCTTTCGCGGCAAGGCTTGGCTCGGGATTGCCATATAAAAGGTTTCCCCGAATTTGAGCAGTTCTGC
>JANOBA010000181.1:0-5348 GCA_031411415.1 Novosphingobium sp. | reverse complement strand
TGGTCGACTTGCTCGGCAATCCCGCATGGGCGCATGACCCGGACCTTGCCGACAGCGTCAATCGCAGCCGCCGTGGCCCGGAAATCAACCGCCACATCCGCGCCTGGGCGAAGAGCCGCAAGGTAGATGACGTGGTGCGCGAAGGCCAGCAGCGCTCAGTGCCGCTGGCGCGCTATTACACCCCCGCCGAAGTGCTGACTGACCCCCACGAGGCCCATCGCGGTCTGTTCCAGAAGGTCGAGGTGCCGGGCGCCGGTGCGCTTCTCATGCTGGTCTCGCCGTTCCACTTCGATGGCGCGCCGCTGGTTCTGGCAGGGGGGCCGCCAAGTCTTGCGGAAAATGCGCCGTGAAGCCGCTTCAGGGCATCCGCATCGCCGATTTCACCGTGCACAACGCCGGGCCTTTTGCCACAAACCTGCTCAGCCAGCTCGGCGCCGAAGTGGTGAAGATCGAAAGCGCGATGCGCCCCGATGCCTTCCGCAAGCCTCACCCGGTCTATGGCCGCGAAGGCGCGGCGACGTTTGATCAGGTCGCCTCGACCAAGTTTTCTGTGCGCATCAACCTCAAAAGGGCCGAAGGCGTGGCGCTGGCCAAGCGGCTGGTCGCCGTCTCGGATATTGCCGCCGAGAGCTTTCGCGCCGGAGTGCTCGATCGGCTGGGGCTGGGCTATGCGGTGCTGAGCACGGTCAAGCGCGACATCATCTTGCTCTCGGTTTCCTCCTGCGGGCAGGATGGTCCGGATTCGCATTTTGCCGGCTATGCGCCGCTGTTCGGCGCCTGGGGGGGGTTAAGCGACCTCACCGGCTTTGCCGATGGCCCGCCAGTCGAAATGCGCCATGTCATGGATCACACGGTCGGCATGCATTCGGCGGTCGCGGTGATGGCAGCGCTGGCGCAGCGGCGCGCCACCGGCGTGGGCGCCCATGTCGACGTGGCCGCACGCGAAGTCGCCTCGGCGCTTGCCGGAGAAGCGCTGCTGCTGGCTGCAGCTGGCGGCGCGCCCCGGCGGATGGGCAATGATGCCGAAGGGCTGAGCCCGCACGGAGTTTACCCTGCGCAAGGCGAGGATCGCTGGCTGTCCATCGCGGTGCGCGAGGACAGCCAGCGCATGGCCCTTGCTGCGCTGATCGGCGGCGAGCCGGACGACGAAGCCATTTCCGCCTGGTCGCGTAGCCGCGATGCCAATGCGTCCGCCGAAGCGCTTCAGGCCGCCGGAATTGCCGCCCACGCCAGCTGGACCACCCCTGAACTGGCCGCCGATCCGCACCTCGGCGCACGCCGCGCAATTGTCGAGGTAGCCGAGCCCGATGGCACCCGCCGCGCCGCTGTCGGCGTGCCGATGCGGCTGTCAAAGGGCCCGGAAATCGGCATCGACCGGGGCACGCCCCGGCTGGGCGAACATGAGGACTATGTCTATGGCGAACTGCTGGGCATGAGCCGCGCAGAGCGGACATCACTGGAAGATGCCGAAGTAATTTATTGATCCGCCCGGCAGCGGGATGGAACGCGGAGAGGACAGCAATGAGCACGCCGACACTCGGATCTATTGGGCCCCTCGGATTCATTGGTCTTGGCGTCATGGGCAGCGCCATGTGCGCGAATGTGGTGCGCAAGCATGGCGCACCGGTGCATGTGTTCGACATGGTGGCCGATGCGATTGCCGAGCAGGTGAAGGCCGGCGCACTTGCTGCGGCATCGGTGGCCGAACTGGCATGGTCGGCTGGAATTGTTTTTCTCTCGCTGCCCGGCGGCAAGCAGGTTGCGGCAGTCTGCGAGGAATTGGCCGGCCACCTTCAACCGGGCGCGGTCGTGATCGACCTGTCCACAACCAGCGTCGCCGACGCCCGCTGCGTTGCCACAAGGCTGGCCGAAAAGGGCATCCTGTTTGCCGACGCGCCGGTGGCGCGCACCCGCGAGGCGGCGCAGGCGGGCACGCTTTCGATCATGGTCGGGGCAAGCGCTGACCTGTTCGCCCGCATCGCTCCATTGCTCGGCTATATGGGCAGCGACGTGACGCATTGCGGCGATGTCGGCTGCGGGCAAGTGGTTAAGCTGATAAACAATTGCCTGCTGTTTGAAAACGTCGCCGCGATTGCCGAAATGATGGTGGTTGCCGAACGCGCCGGGGTTTCCGGCGAAAAGCTGATCGAGGCCGTCGGGCTTGGCTCGGGCAATTCCTTCGCGCTGCAAAACCACGGACGCAAGGCCATGGCGCCGCGCTCGTTTCCGTTGAAGGCCTTTCCGTCAACCTACACACTCAAGGATCTCAGCTATGCCATTGAACTGGCTGAGCAAATGGGCGTCGAGCCCCGCGTCACGCGGCTGGCGGCATCGTTCTATTCCCGCGCGGTGGACGCAGGCTTTGGCGAGGAATACTTTCCCGCAATCATCAAGCTGGTGGATGAGGAAAAAGCGCCATGAAGCTGAATTTCCGTGAAATTACGCGCGGGCTTCGTTTTCCTGAAGGCCCGATTGCCATGGACGATGGCTCGGTGCTGGTCGTCGAGATCGAGGGCCAGCGGCTGACCCGCGTGATGTCAGATGGCACGCAACAAGTGGTTGCCGAACTTGGCGGCGGGCCGAACGGCGCGGCGATCGGACCCGATGGCGCCTGCTATGTCTGCAACAACGGCGGGTTCAACTGGATCACCGAACCAGACGGCTTCCTGCGCCCGCATGGCCGCGCGGACAGCTATGTGAAGGCCGGCATCCAGCGGGTCGATCTGGCTACGGGCAAGGCCGAATGGCTCTATACCGAGTGCGACGGCAACCCGATCACCGGGCCGAACGACATCGTTTTCGATATGGATGGCGGCATGTGGTTCACCGATCATGGCAAAAGCTATGACCGGCTGATGGACCGGGGCGCAGTCTATTATGCGCGCACTGACGGCAGCGAGATCACCGAAGCCGCCTTCCCGATGATTACCGCCAATGGCATCGGGCTCTCTCCGGATGGCAAGACGCTTTATGCCACCGAGACCGAGACCGGGCGGCTGTGGGCATGGCCGATCCTGGGACCGGGCGTTCTGGGCAAGGAGCCGTGGCCATCGCCCAACGGCGGGCGGATGATCGGCGGACCGCAAGGCTATCAGCGTTTCGATTCGCTGGCCGTGGAGGCAGGCGGCAACATCTGTGTCGCCAGTCTGGTGTTCGGCGGGATCAGCGTGTTTTCGCCCGAAGGCGGCCTGCTCGAATGGTATGAAGCTGACGAGCCCTATTGCACCAACATCGCCTTTGGCGGGCCGGATATGCGCACCGCCTTCATCACTCTTTCGGGCTATGGCCGACTGGTCGTCGCCGACTGGCCGAGGCCGGGACTGGCGCTGAATGATCCGCTGACTGCGCGCGGCTAGACCCCGACGAAGATATCTTGATCGAGCACTTTCACCGGATAGGTCTTGAGGCCGGTCTTGGCTTTCATGTTGATAAACAGCAGCTTGGGATCGCGCTCAACCTCGCCGGTCGCCAGATCGAACTTGGCCTTGTGTAAGGGGCAAACCACGCTGCGCTCCTCGACGCTGCCCCGGCAAAGGTTGAAGCCCAGATGCGGGCATTTGCGCTGCGCCGCATAAAATTGCCCGCCAACTTGCGTCAGGAGAAGTTTCAGCCCCGCCGCCTCGACTGGCAGGATCATGCCCATGCCGACATCGGACACACTCGCCACCCGCACATAGTCCATTGTTCCGCCCCTCGGTTGTGATCACGCCGCAGGTTAGGCTAATGGGCACGGAATGGACAACCCCGCGATCAAGATCTGTGGCATCACCACGCCCGCCGCGCTGGATGCGGCAATCAAGGCGCACGCCGGGCATGTCGGCTTTAACTTCTATCCGCCCAGCCCGCGCTTCCTGTCGCTGACGGACGCAGCCGCATTGGGCCCGCGTGCCGCAGGGCGGATCGGGCGGGTCGGTGTGTTCGTCGATGCCGATGATGCCGCGATTGCCTCAGCCGTTGCCGCAGCCGGGCTCGATACCCTGCAATTGCACGGGGCCGAGAGCCCGGCGCGCGCTGCGCAGATCAGGGCGCAGTTCGGCCTGCCGGTGTGGAAGGCCTTGTCGGTCGCCAGCCGCGACGATGTTGTCCGCGCCGATGCCTATGCCGGAGCGGCGGACCTCGTACTGTTCGACGCCAAGACCCCCAAGGGTGCGGCGCTGACCGGCGGCATGGGGTTGAGCTTCGACTGGGCGTTAGTCGCAAACTGGAAGGGGCCAATCGCCTGGGGCCTGGCGGGCGGACTTACCCCGGACAATATTGCCGAGGCCGCGCGGCTGACCGGCGCGCCACTAGTCGACACCTCCTCGGGCGTCGAAAGCGCGCCGGGCGTCAAGGACGTGGACAAGATCGCCGCATTCTGCAAAGCGGCGCACCTATGAACGCGCCCAACTCCTTCCGTAACCAGCCTGACGAACGCGGCCATTTCGGCCAGTTCGGTGGCCGCTATGTCGCCGAAACGCTGATGCCACTGGTGCTCGACCTTGAGGCCGAATACCGCAAGGCTAAGGCTGATCCGGCGTTTCAGGCCGAATTCGACGACTTGCTTGAGCACTATGTCGGCCGCCCCAGCCCGCTCTATTTCGCCCCGCGGATCACGGAAGAGCTTGGGGGGGCGCAAGTCTGGTTCAAGCGCGACGAGCTCAACCACACCGGCGCACACAAGATCAACAATTGCGTCGGCCAGATTCTGCTGGCGATGCGCATGGGCAAGACCCGGATCATCGCCGAGACCGGCGCGGGCCAGCACGGCGTCGCCACCGCCACCGTCTGCGCGCGCTTCGGCCTGCCTTGTGTGATCTTCATGGGCGCGACCGACGTTGCCCGGCAGGCGCCCAACGTGTTCCGGATGAAGCTGCTGGGCGCGGAAGTAGTTCCCGTCACCGCCGGCGCCGCGACGCTGAAGGATGCGATGAACGAGGCGCTGCGCGACTGGGTGGCGAATGTGCACGACACTTTTTACATCATCGGCACCGCCGCCGGCCCGCATCCCTACCCCGAGCTGGTGCGCGATTTTCAAAGCGTGATCGGCCGCGAGGCGCGCGAGCAGATGCTGAAGCGCACCGGCCGTTTGCCCGATCTGCTGGTCGCAGCCATCGGTGGCGGCTCCAACGCCATCGGCCTGTTCCATCCGTTCCTCGATGATCCATCCGTCAAGATGCTGGGCGTCGAAGCCGCAGGGCATGGCCTCGACAAGCTCCTCGCCGCTTCATTGGCGGGCGGGCGCCCCGGCATCCTGCTTGGCAACAAGACCTATCTGCTGCAGGACGAGGATGGCCAGATACTCGAAGGCCATTCGATCTCGGCAGGCCTCGATTATCCCGGGATTGGGCCGGAGCACGCCTGGCTCAAGG
>JANOBA010000180.1:0-4428 GCA_031411415.1 Novosphingobium sp. | reverse complement strand
GCCGCGCTCGAAAGCCAAAACTGCCGCGCGCTGCCTTCAGGCTTACCGCGGTTTGAAGGATATACTCGGGAACAGTGCGTTGCCGAGGTAGAATGCATCGGTGCAGATTCATTCGAATCCCACTATGCGATATGTGCAAATCGGCTATTGCGCGGCGTGGACAGCCGGGTGGCTGGATGAATCGGTCGGGAGAGAATGAACATGGAAGACTTGCTGCATCAGCACATCACCAGCGCCGATATGACCGTTCATGCGCTGTCGCGCGATCTGGACCGGACCGTGCTGATTTCGGATATCGGGCAAGTGATCACCGCGCGCGAGATGCGCGACAATATCAGCCGGTTCCAGCAGCTGGTCGAAAGTCTCGATCCGATGCCGACGCGCGCGGCGATTCTGGCCAAAAACCGGGTGGAAGTGATCTATGCCAACAGCGCTCTTGGCCTTGCCGGGGTTGTGCTGACGACGCTGCATCCGATGGGCTCGGTCGATGACTATCTCTATGTCATCGAAGACGCCGGCATCGATACGCTGGTCTATGATGCCGATCTTTATGAGGGCGTCGCAAAGCAGCTGAAGGAGCGCGCGCCGCAGCTGACAAATTTCCTGGCGATGGGCAGTGGCGAGACCGGACAGGATATCGTCAAGGCCAGCATGGCATTTGCGGCGAAGCCCCTGGCTACAAAGCCCTCGAAGCCGGACGACGTTTTTCGCATTGCTTATTCGGGCGGCACCACTGGCAAGCCCAAGGGCATCATGTGTTCGCAGCTGTCCGCCACAACTTCGGCGCTGATCCAGCAGATGGAATGGGAGTGGCCCGATGAAATCCGCCACCTGATCTGCGCCCCGCTCAGCCATTCGGGCGCGGCTGTGCTCACCTCGGTGTTGCTGCGTGGCGGCCATATGGTGGTGATGCCGGCGTTTGAGGTCGTCGCGGCGATGCGGATGATCGAACAGCACCGGATCACTTCAGTGCTGATGGTTCCGACCATGGTCATCGCGATGATGGACCATCCGCGCTTCGGGGAGTTCGATCTCTCCAGCCTTGAAGTGATCTTCTATGGCGCCTCGGCCTTTCCGGCGCAGCGGCTGCGCGATGCCATTGGCAAGTTCGGCAAGATATTCTTTCAATTCTATGGCCAGGCCGAAGCGCCGATGTCAGTGACGGTGATGCGGCGCGATGAACACGATCCGGACAATCTCGAACGCCTCGCCAGCTGCGGCCGGCCGACCTCGATGGTCCGCGTGGCCCTGATGGACGATGATATGAACGAGGTGCCCGACGGCACTCCGGGCGAAATTTGCGTGCGCGGGCCGTTACTGATGGCGGGCTATCTGAACAAGCCTGAAGAAACCGCAGCTGCCTTCGAAGGTGTCTGGCTGCATACCGGCGATGTCGCGGTGCGCGGCGCTGACGGTTTCCTGCGGATTGTCGACCGCAAGAAGGACATGATCATCACCGGCGGGTTCAACGTCTATGCCCGCGAGGTTGAGGATGTCATCGTCGAACAAAAGGGCGTGCGCCAGGCGGCGGTGATCGGCGTGCCCGATCCCAAGTGGGGCGAGACGGTGAAGGCTGTTGTCGTGCTGGAGCCGGGCGCGGCTATCACAGCAGACGAAATCATCGCGGCAGTGCGTGAGCGCAAGGGCGCGGTGCAGGCGCCCAAGTCGGTGGTTTTTATCGATGCTATTCCGGTGACCCCGATTGGCAAGCCTGACAAGAAGGCGCTGCGGGTGCAATTCGCAACATAGATGCCGCTGCGGGGGTCAGCCGAACCCCGTGAGCATCCCCGTATCGCGCCACTTCTCGCGCGATGCGCGGCGGCGCTCGTCATGCAGGTCGGCGACTGTCAGTCCTTCTGGCCCCAGCACCAGCCGCACCGGCGGATCGCCGCCTTCCAGCGCGGCGAGCAGCGCCTGCGCCCCGGCGTGTGGGTCGGCACCCGCGCTCCAGTTAGAATTTCCGGCTTCAAGCGACATGGCGGCGAGGTCATAATCAGGCGAGCCGGGCATGGTCATCGCCATCGAACCGGTGAAGTCGGTGGCAAAAGGGCCGAGTTCGGCAAGCATGGCCGTGATCCCCAATGGCCGGACTTCGGCGGCGAGCGCTTCGGTGAGGCCCGCCAGTGCGAACTTGGAGGCGCAATAGTGGCTGATACCGGGAAAGCCGACCTGCCCCGCGACCGATCCGACATTGACGATGCGGCCCGCGCGGCGCGCGTGCATTTCGGGCAGCACCGCTTTGATCAGTTCGAGCACGCCGAAATAGTGCACCTCCATCATCCCCCGCGCGGAATCGAGTGTGCCATCCTCGACCAGCCCGAAATTGCCAGCCCCGGCGTTGTTCACCAGCCCGTCGATCCGGCCAAAGCGCGCGTGGGTTGCGGCAACGGCTGCGGCAACTTCGGCTGGCTGGGTGACATCCAGTTTCAGCGCCATTGCCCGCTCTGGATGGGCCGCAACCAGCGGCGCCAGCAAATCCAGCCTGCGCGCGGTTGTCACGACATTGTCGCCGCGCTCCAGCAGCACTTCGGCCATGGCGCGGCCAAAGCCTGCCGAACAGCCGGTGACCAGCCAGGTTTTGGTGCCGCTCATCATGCCTCCACCGGCTCAAGTTTGAGCAGCAACACTGCGACCAGCACTGCCGTGCCCGCGCCGGTCCAGTAGGCGGGGGCATAAGATCCGGTGACATCGTGAATGCGGCTGACCAACAACGGGCCGATGGCAGCGGCGAGCACCGAGATGCTGGTGAGGGTGCCATAAACCACGCCGAAAATCGATCCATGGAACAACCGCGCGGCGAGGCAGGCGACGACAACGCCCATGCCGCCGCCGGCAAGACCCAGCACGACGCAGCCGGTTACTGCCAGCGCGACATTGCTGCTTGGCTGAGCGAGGATTGCCCCGCCGATTGCATAAAGCGCCATGACCCCGGTGGTCACGACAACCTGGCTCATGCGATCAAACACCGTGCCCAGCGCCAGCCTGCCGACAATTGCCATCAGGCCGAACAGCCCCGCGATTGTTGCCGCTAAAGTCCCGCTCATGCCTTTGTCGACCAGCGCCGGGGCAAGGTGGAGCCCGAAGGCGGAGCCTGCAAGCCCGATGGAGAACAGCGCCAGCGCCATGCGGATGAAGGTGCCGGAGAGGAACACGCGCGCCATTGCGGGCCGGGGCGCCGCATCGGCGGCTTGCGCCGCGGGGCCGGCTGAGGAGCGGGCAGCAGGCCGGCGGTCATGGAAGAACAGCAGCGACAGGATCAGCGCTGGCACGCTCCACATAATCCCCAGCGCAACCCAGGCCATGCGCCAGCCGAAGGCATCGATGGCGAGCCGCGCGGAGAGCGGCGCGAGCATGGTGGCAAGGCTCATCCCGCACAGCGTGATGGATATGGCGAGGCTGCGGTTTTTCTCGAAAGCGCCGGAAACGACGGCAAGCCACACGGTCGGCCCGGCCAGCCCGCCAACCAGCGAAACCGCGCACCACAGGCCGATCCACACCCCGACGTTGGGGGTGGCGAACGAAAATGCGGCTATGGCAAGTCCGGTCAGGATAATGCCGGGGATCGCCAGCAGCCTCGCATTGAAGCTGTCAACCAGCCTGCCGACCAGCGGCGCAGTGATAAAACCAAGGATCATCGAGAGCGAATAGCCAATCGATGCCTCAGCCCGCGTCCAGCCAAACTCCTGCTCCAGTGGGGCCATGAACTGGCCGAGCATGTAAGTCATGGCGACCGGCACCGGAACGCCGATCACTGCGCAGAGCAGCAGTGGCCAGTTGGCGGCCCATTCGCTGCGCTGGGGCTGCTGCACAATCAAAAACCGATATCGATGATGGGCTTGTCGTAGCCGTGGTTGACCCGGCGTTGTCCTTCGACCAGCAGCGTATCGTCCAGCCCGGCGAGATAGCCATCTACCAGCCGCTGATAGTTGCTGATCAGCCCCTCCCAGACATGCGACAGGCGCATGTGCTGCATATTGTGGAGCCCCAGCTGCTGGATTGGCAGGTTGGAGTAATCCTGTTGCGGGATGGCTGGATAGTCAGGCGAATCGTAAGGCAGGAATGTCGGCTGGGTCGGGGTTTCAAACTCCTCGTCATCGGGGCGGATGACCAGCGACCAGATCTCGAAATAGCAGGTTTCAGCCGTCAATGGCCGGCAGCGATAGGATGACATTGCGCCGAACATCGGCAGCAGGAAATAGTGCGGGAACATGAATTCAACGCCGTTGAATTCGACTTCCTGCGTGACTTTAGCAATGTCGAACATGTCCGCGCCGCGCGCTCTTGCGTCTGCGGTGACTTCGACCATGCTGCGGCCATAGAAAGCCATGAAGGCCTCCATGTCGGTGCCCTGAAAGCCCTCGCCGCGCCACTTGTCCATCAGCGTCAGTTCGGTCTCGTGGACCAGCCCGGCCATGCCATCGCCAATCG
>JANOBA010000179.1:0-8744 GCA_031411415.1 Novosphingobium sp. | reverse complement strand
TGCTTGGGCAGCACATAGACGCGGTTTTCGTATTGATCGTTGCGGGTGAACAGTTCGATCTGGGCCAGCGTCTGGTTGGTGAAGCTGGCGCTCATCACGAAGCTGGGATGGCCAGTGGCACAGCCCAGGTTCACCAGACGTCCCTTGGCCAGCATGATGATCTGTTTGCCATCCGGGAATTCCACCAGATCGGTGCCGGGTTTCACTTCGGTCCACTTGAAATTTTGCAAGGCGGCGACCTGAATTTCGCTGTCGAAATGCCCGATGTTGCAGACGATGGCCATCGGCTTCATCGCGCGCATGTGGTCGACAGTGATTACGCCTTCGTTGACGGTGGCGGTGACTAAAATGTCGCAGCGCGTCACGGCTTCTTCCATCGTCACGACTTCATAGCCTTCCATCGCCGCCTGCAATGCGCAGATCGGATCGACTTCGGTGACCATGACACGCGCGCCGCCCTGGCGAAGCGAAGCGGCACTGCCCTTGCCGACATCGCCGAAGCCGGCGACGCAGGCGACCTTGCCGGCGAGCATGACGTCCGTCGCGCGGCGGATCGCATCGACCAGTGACTCTTTGCAGCCATACAGGTTGTCGAACTTCGACTTGGTGACCGAATCATTCACGTTGATCGCGGGGAACGGCAGCTTGCCTTCCTTGGCGATCTGATACAGCCGGTGGACACCCGTCGTCGTCTCTTCCGACACGCCCTTGATCGCCTTGACCGAGGCCGTGAGGTAGCCCGGCCGTGCCTTCAGGAAGGCATTCAGCGCGCGGACGAATTCGATTTCTTCCTCGTTGGAGGCCTCGAACAGCTTTTCGCCCGCCTCAACCCGCGCGCCCCACAGCGCGAACATGGTGGCATCGCCGCCATCGTCGAGGATCAGGTTGGTGGTGGTGTCGCCCCAATCAAAAATGCTGCCGACATAGTCCCAGTATTCGGCCAGGCTCTCGCCCTTGATCGCGAAAACCGGGATCCCGGCGGCGGCAATGGCAGCCGCGGCGTGATCCTGCGTCGAGAAGATGTTGCAGGTTGCCCAGCGCACCTCTGCTCCGAGCGCAGTAAGCGTCTCGATCAGCACGGCGGTCTGGATCGTCATGTGCAGCGATCCGGTGATGCGCGCGCCCCTCAAGGGCTGCGATGCGCCGAATTCCTGACGCAGAGCCATTAGGCCCGGCATTTCGGTTTCGGCAATGCGGATTTCGGCGCGGCCGAAGTCGGCAAGGCCAATGTCGGCGATGACATAGTCTTGGGCGGGGGCGGTGATAGTGGCCACAGTAGTTTACTCCTGAATATTTCCGGCTCCGGGCGCCGCTTCTGGTGCCCGAATGCAAAAAGGGCGGCGCTGGGACAAGCGCCGCCCTTAGCCTCCGGGAGGGCAGGAGGCAAATATAAAGAAGTCTTTATATGATGTGTTTTTCAGCGCCGCGCATAGGCCAGTTCAGGTCCGGCCCGCTCGCCAAGCAGCTGGTCCGCCGCTTCCACCAGCACATCGCGCCCCTGCATTGCCGCCAGATCGCCCGTCACCAACTTGAGGTCACGGCACGAGAGCCAGGGGTGGCCTTGACCATAGGTATTGGCCATCACCGTGCTGATCCGGTCAAGCGCGCGGGCCGAGCCGAGCTGGCCATACTGCTGCGACAAGTCGGCGCGCATCTGATCACTCGCCTGATTAAGCTCGGAGAGGTGGTTGGTGGTGAAGCTGCCATATTCGGCAGAGAAGTTGTCCGCCGTGGTGCGGCAGCGCAGGCTGGTGACCATCAGCATGATATCGAGCCGGCGCAGCTTTTCCGCGCCGTCTGCAGCTGTTGCCTGTGCCGGATTAACCGCGCCGAGCGCGATTGCGGCCGCCAGCACGCCGCCAATCACGGCCTTGAACCCTTTGCGCGCCGCAGATGGCGCCGTGCCCCCAAAATCGCTCATGCTCAGTCTCCCCGCGACCCCAAGTCGCTGGAGACAGGTTTGCAGCGCTGCGGTTTACGAAGTATTGAAGAGCCCCGGTAAAGCGAAATTTACCATGCCCCGTTGCAGGCCTGCCACAGCGCCCTATATCCAGCCCCACCACACACCAAGCCCATCTGGGCCCATCTGGAAAGGATGCACCATGACCATCGCAACCGGCGATTCAATCCCTGACGTCAAGCTGATGAAAGCCGCCGAGGCCGGCAACGAAGCGGTGCAGACCGCCGATTATTTCAAGGGCAGACGCGTCGCGCTGTTCTCGGTCCCTGGCGCATTCACCCCCACCTGCTCGGCCAAGCACCTGCCGGGCTATGTCGAACAGGCCGCCGCGCTGAAGGCCAAAGGCATTGACGAGATCGCCTGCACCGCAGTCAACGATCCGTTCGTCATGGGCGCCTGGAACGTCGCCAACGGCTCAACCGACATCACGATGCTGGCCGACGGCAACGGCGACTTTGCCAAGGCAGTGGGCCTCGAGCTTGACCTCACCGGCGGCGGCCTCGGCAAGCGCGGCCAGCGTTTTTCAATGGTAATCAACGACGGCACAGTCGAACAGCTCAACATCGAAGCACCCGGCGAATTCAAGGTGAGCTCGGCAGAGCACATGCTCGGCCAGCTCTGAGCGGAAAGCCGACAGAAAAAGGGGCGCGGAGACCTGGTCTCCGCGCCCCTTTTTGTTGACGTAATGCTTAATCAGGGCGCGTAGCCCAGCAGCGATTTCAGCTCGACATATTCGTGGAAGCCCGCCTCGCCCCATTCGCGCCCGTTACCGCTGCGCTTGTAGCCGCCGAATGCACCGTGGAAATCAAAGCCGCCGTTAAGCCCGATCCAGCCCGCGCGCAAACGCCGACCAACCGCTCGGCAGGTGTCGAGGTCTGCGCCATCGACATAGCCGGCCAGGCCGAAGCTTGAATCGTTCGCGATTTCCACCGCGTGATCGAGATCATCATAACCGATCATGCACAGCACCGGACCGAAGATCTCCTCGCGGGCGATACGGGTGGAGTTGTCGGTCACGAACACCGTGGGCTTCACATACCAGCCCTTGTCCAGCCCCTCGGGCCGGCCAAGACCGCCCGCGATCAACTGCGCGCCTTCGTCCAGTCCGATCTGGATATACTCCTGGATGATGTTGTACTGGCCCTTGGAAACCACCGGGCCCATCGCAAAATTGCCCTTCGGGTCGCCAACCGTGACGCCCTCAGCAGTGGCTTTCGCGGCGGCGACGGCTTCGGCCATGCGGGCATTGGGCACCAGCAGGCGCGATCCGGCCGAACAGGTCTGGCCTGAATTGCCCATCATGCCCGCCGTGGCACCTGCGACCTTTTCGGCCATCATGGCGTCGTCCAGCACGATATAGGCGCTCTTGCCGCCCAGTTCGAGCCCGACGCGCTTGACCGTCTCGGCCGCATCCTTGGTAATCTGCACGCCAACCGGCTCGGAGCCGGTGAACGAGATCATGTCGACGTCCTCATGCGTGGTCAGCGCCGTGCCCAGCAAGGCTCCCGAGCCCTGCACCATGTTGAACACGCCCGCAGGCACGCCGGCTTCGTGAAGAATTTCGGCCAGAATGTGCGCCGAATACGGTGCCAGCTGTGGCGGCTTGAGGATCATCGTGTTGCCGGTGGCCAGCGCCGGGAAAATCTTCACGCAGGTCTGGTTCATCGGCCAGTTCCACGGGGTGATCAGCCCGCAGACGCCAATCGGCTCGCGGACAAACAGCGTCGGGCCCTTGGCCTCCTCAAACTTGAATTCGCGCAGAACTTCGATCGCGGTCTGCAAATGTCCCGCGCCAAGCCCGACATGAAAACCGCCCGCAAGCGCAGAAGGCGCGCCCATTTCCTCAAGGATGGCATCACCCATCTCGCCCTGACGGCGCGCATATTCAGCCTGGATCGCCAGCAGCAGTTCAAGCCGCTCCTCGCGCGAGGTCAGCGACCACGAGGCGAAGGCCCGCTTGGCAGCGGCTACGGCCAGGTTGATGTCGGCCACCGAGCCGAGCGAAATGCGGCCCGAAACTTCCTCGGTCGCCGGATTGATGACTTCGCCCTGCTTGGGCGTAACCGGATCGACGAACTGACCGTCGATGTAGAACTTGAGATATTCGCGCATGTCTGCCTCTCCATGTGTTGCCCGGCTGTTAGCCCATGGCGGGCTTCGTGCAAGCCCCTCGGTCAAGTTCAAAAGCTAAGTCATAAACAGCATCAGCCAGCGGGCGACCATCGCCGGCCGCTCCAGTCCTTCGCATTCCACAGTAACATCCATCTCCTCGCGGTAGCGCCCCGGGGCTGTCTCGGTGATGGCGGCCACCTTGAAATGGGCCCTGATCCGGCTGCCGGAACGCACCGGCTGCACCCAACGCAAGCTCTCGATCCCGTAGTTCACCCCGACGCGCAGTTGCGGGAACCGCGCGCGCGGCGTCTCGCTGCGCAGCGGCGCGAGCAGGGACAGCACCAGAAAACCATGTGCAATGGTCCCGCCAAATTCGGTCTCGCCCGCAGCTCCTGCGTCAACATGCAGGAAATTCCAATCGCGCGTGGTGTCGGCAAAACTGGTGATCATCGCCTGATCAACCAGCAGCCAGTCCGAAACATAGGTCTGCCCCACCTCCGAACGAATGAATTCCGCGATTTCCGCCTGCATGGCCCACTCCCTTAGGTCGCCTAACGATAGGCTGAGACAATCCGGTGCGCCAGTTTGCTTTTTCGCGCCATTCGGCCTATGGCCACGGCCATGCCCCGGCCCGCGCAGTCGCCTGTTGTGACTTGCTTCAGCCGGGGTTTGCCATTTTATGCACCCAAGGAATTACAATGTCCCGTCGCCGCCAGATTTACGAAGGCAAGGCCAAGATCCTTTATGAGGGCCCGGAGCCCGGCACCCTGATCCAGTATTTCAAGGACGATGCCACGGCCTTCAATGCCCAGAAAAAGGGCACGATCCAGGGCAAGGGCGTCATCAACAACCGCATCAGCGAATATGTCTTCACGCGCCTGTCGCACATCGGCATCCCCACCCATTTCATCCGCCGGCTGAACATGCGCGAGCAGCTGATCCGGCAGGTCGAGATCGTGCCCATCGAAGTCGTAGTGCGCAATGTCGCCGCCGGCTCGATCAGCACCCGGCTTGGCATTCCCGAAGGCGAGCCGTTGCCGCACACGTTGATCGAATACTATTTCAAGGATGATGCCCTGAACGATCCGATGATCGCCGAAGAGCACATTGCCTGCTTCGGCTGGGCAACCAACGAGGAAATGCAGGACATTTCCGCGATGGCCATCCGGGTCAACGATTTCCTCTGCGGCATGTTTGCCGCGATCAACATCCGCCTGATCGATTTCAAGCTGGAGTTTGGCCGCATCTGGGAAGGCGATTACAGCCGCGTGATTCTGGCCGACGAAATCAGCCCGGATGGCTGCCGGCTGTGGGATATGACCACTGGCGAAAAGCTCGACAAAGATCGCTTCCGGCGTGACCTTGGCGGCGAATCGGAAGCCTATCAGGAAGTCGCCCGGCGGCTCGGCCTGCTGCAGGAAGACAGCGGCGGCAGCGAGGTCCACGACCTCTCAATGCACCGCAAGCTGCGGGGCAAGTAAACCACCAGTGCCTCGGCTGACACCGGACGCGGTCATCGCCTTCTGGCGCGAGGCTGGCCCGCCGCGCTGGTTCGCCAAGGATGACAAGTTCGACGCGGAAATCCAAACGCGCTTTGCGGCATTGCACCATGCCGCCGCACGGGGCGAACTGGCGGGCTGGTCCTCGGACTGGCAGGGCAGCCTCGCGCTGTTGCTGCTACTCGATCAGTTTCCGCGCAACCTCTATCGCGGCTCGGCCCACGCCTTCGCGACTGATCCGCTGGCGCTGAGCCTTTCCCGCACCGCCGTGGCAGCCGGGCACGATCTCGCTGCGCCGACGAAGCTGAGGGTGTTCTACTACCTCCCCTTCGAACATTCCGAAACGCTGGCCGATCAGGACCGCTGCGTTGAACTTTGCGAGGCGCTCGACAAGGAAGGTAGCGACTGGGCGAACTGGGCCCGAATGCACCGCGACACCATCGTGCGCTTCGGCCGCTTTCCCCACCGCAACGCCGCACTGGGGCGCGAGACCAGTGCCGACGAAGCGGAGTTCCTCGCTTCAGGCGGTTTCAGCGGCTGATCGAGAGACGCGCTTGCCCAGCACTGGACAATCCGCCACCCTGCCCGCAATGCGCCGCCTGCTCCCGTTCCTCCTCGCTGTCCTTTCCCTCTCGGCCTGCGCCCCGCAGGTCCAGCGCGTGGCAAGCGCCGCAGCCCAGCCGGCGCGCGAAAAGCCGGTCTGGGCCTTTCAAGGCAGTGACGTGCCAGTCGATCCCGCCTACCGCTTTGGCAGGCTGGAAAATGGCATGCGCTATGTCATCCGCCAGAACGCGACGCCCAAAGGCACCGCGCTGGTGCGCATGGAGATCGCCGCTGGCTCACTCGACGAGGAAGAGAGCGAGCGCGGCTTTGCCCACTTTACAGAGCACATGGCGTTCAATGGCTCGGCCCACGTGCCCGAGGGCGAGATGGTGAAGGTGCTGGAGCGCGAAGGCCTGGCTTTCGGGGCGGACACCAACGCCTCGACCAGCTTCGAGCGCACGACCTATATGCTCGATCTTCCGCGAAACGATCCGGCGCTGCTCGGCACTGCGCTGATGCTGATGCGCGAGACTGCGAGCGAGCTCAACTTCGCGCCCGTAGCCGTTGCCCGCGAACGCGGCGTGATCCTGTCCGAACGGCGCGAGCGCAACACCTGGCAATTCCGCAATATGGAAGCGCAGATGGTCTTCCTCAATCCCGGCGCGCGCTATACCAGGCGGCTGCCAATCGGCACGGCAGAGACAATCGAGGCCGCCACGGCCGATGGCCTCAAGGCGTTCTGGCGACGCAGCTATGTGCCCCAGAAGACCACGATTGTAGTGGTCGGCGACTTTGCGCCTGATCTGGTCGAGGCGGAAATCCGCGCGCGGTTTGGCACATGGCAGGCCGCCCCCGCCCCGCCGCAGCCCTCCGGCGGGCCGATCGATCCCGCCCGCAGCGGCCTGACCGAGATATACATCGATCCTGCGATGTCCGAGCGCGTCATGGCCACCCGCCACGCAGCCTGGATCGACGAGCCCGACACGATTGCCCAGCGCCAGGAAGGCGTGCTGCGCCAGATCGGCTATGCCGTGGTCAACCGCCGGCTCCAGCGGCTCACCAGCATCCCGGACCCGCCGTTCCGTGATGCCGGGATCGGCACTGGCGAGGCATTCCGCTCAGGCCGCAGCACCAATCTGGTGGTCGATACGGTCGACGGCAAATGGCGGCGCGGGCTGATCGCAGCGGCGCTGGAATACCGCCGTGCGTTGCGCTTCGGCTTTTTGCCGGGCGAAGTGGCCGAACAGGTCGCAAGCCTTCGAACCGCGCTGGAAAACGAGGCCGTATCGTCCGCCACCCGCAGCCACAGCGCGCTACTGAACGCCGTGTTCGCGCTGCTGCGCGACGAGACTGTGCCTGCGACCCCGCAAAGCGCGCTGGAACGCTTCACCACTTTCGCCGCGCGCATAGTGCCCAAAGCCGTGCTCGCGGCGATGAAGCGCGAGGCAGTGCCGCTCACCAATCCGCTGCTGCGCCTGCAAGGGCGGCGCGCGGTAGAAGGCGGCGCGCCGGCAATCCGCGCGGCCTGGGACGAGGCCATGCGCCGGCCGCTGACCCGCGAGCACGGTGCGGCGACCGGCACTTTTGCTTACACCAGCTTTGGCCCGGCCGGCGCAGTGGTGAGCGATACCACCGAACCGGTTCTCGGCATCCGCACGCTGCGCTTCGCCAATGGAGTGGCTCTGAACCTCAAGCGCACCGATCTGGAAACCGAGCGCGTGCTGGTCCAGCTGAGCATCGATGGCGGCGATATGCTCAACACGGCGCAGGCGCCGCTGGTCACCGAAATGGCCGGCTGGCTCCCCGCCGGCGGGCTCGGTAAGCACAGCCAGGACGAACTGCAATCGATCCTCGCCGGGCGCACCGTCAGCCTCAACTTTGACAGCGGCGCCGACAGCTTCACCGCTAGCGCGCAAACCACCCCGCGCGATCTGGAGCTGCAACTTCAGGCGTTCGCCGCACTCATCACCGACCCCGGCTATCGCGGCGAAGGCGAACTGCGCTACCGTCAGGCGACCAACAATTTCTTCCAGCAATTGCGCGCCACGCCGCAAACGGCGCTGAGCAATGCCATTGGCGGGATCCTGTCCGACAACGATCCGCGCTTCACGCTCCAGTCGGTCGAGGCTTACCGCAAGCTGACTTTCACGCAGCTTAGGGCGGGCCTTGCCGACCGGCTGGCCAAAGGCGCGATCGAAATTGGCCTGGTCGGCGATTTCGACGAGGAACAGGCCATCGGCATGGTCGCGCGGACTTTCGGCGCCCTGCCGCCGCGCGAAATTGCCTTCCAGCCCTATCCGCAGAACCGCGCGCGTGGCTTCACTGCGGACCACACCCCCCGCATCATCCGCCACACCGGCCCGGCCGATCAGGCGCTGCTCCGGCTAACCTGGAAGACCCGCGACGATAGCAATCCGTCCGAAAGCCTGGCGCTCTCGCTGCTCGAACGGCTGGTGCGCATCCGGCTGACCGAAAGCCTGCGCGAGCAACTGGGCAAGACCTACACACCGTCCGCGACCAGCAACCCCTCGCGGGTTTGGCCGGGCTATGGCGTGTTCGGCGCGGCGGCCTCAATCGGGGTGAGCGAAGTGGGCGCAGCCCGCGCGGCGATGCAGGCGGCAATCACCCGG
>JANOBA010000178.1:0-7933 GCA_031411415.1 Novosphingobium sp. | reverse complement strand
CCAGTAGAACCAGGTATCGAACAGGAAGAAATAGAGCGCGAATTCCAGCGCGATAACCCAGGCGCTCGCAGGCTCCGAATTATAGATGATCAGCCCGCGGTCGAGGAACAGCTTGTTCATCGTGCCGAGTGTAAATGCGGCTGTCGAGATATTGATGATCGTCCAGATCAGTTCATGGCCCAGTATCTTCCATTTGAAACCTTTGGGCTGGATTTTCCGGGCGCGGAAATAGCCGCTCATTATGCCAGCAAGAAGGCCGACAGCGACAAGGGCAATGATCCCCCAATCAAGGGGATCAAGCCTCTTCGCGATGTCTTGTAATGCCGTGATCATGCTTAAATTTCCGTTTCTCACACTCAACTGCGCAAGGCTCTCTCAAGCCAATTGCGCTGTTTGCGCGCCATCGATCGGGATTACCGCACCAGACAGAAATGGCGCCCGGTCCGAAACCAGAAATGCCGCAAGCTCGGCCACTTCCTGCGTCCGGCCAAATCTCCCTGCAGGGATCGAAGCCATCAGTTGAGCCGCCATTTCGCCGGGCATCTGGGCAATTGCTTCAGTTACGACCGTGCCGGGCGCGATGACGTTGGCGCGAATTCCAGCGCCAGCATATTCGACTGCCGCGGCCTTTGTGATCGCAACGACGCCAGCCTTCCCCGCAGAATAGACCCCCCACATCCGAGCGGCTCCAAATGCTGCGTTTGAGGCCCAATTAAGGATCACGCCGCCGCCTGTCTGCGACATCGCGCGAATGGCATGCTTGGTGCCATGGATGACGCCGCGCAGGTCGACATTGAGCATTCGGTCATAGTCGGCCATATCAACGTCGGCGAGCATACCGGGGATGCCGAAACCGGCTACGTTGAGCACGGCATCAACGCGGCCAAACTCCTTCATCGCGGTCGCAATCATCGCCTCGACCTGTGACTCATCGCGCACGTCGCAATCAACGGCGATCATCGATCCGCCGAATTCCCTGGCCAGATATCTATGGGCTCCGCTTATGTCTCCCACGATGACTTTTGCGCCCCGGCTGCACAGCATATGCGCAGTGGCGCGGCCCATCCCGGCCCCAGCTCCGGTGACAACTGCAACCTTGCTCGCCAGCTCAACCATCCGTTCTCATCCCTAATTTTGTGCAGGGCTAAGCGCGTCCAGACGGCGCGTCAACAAAATTCGACCACACGGTCGGAAAATACAATCAAGTGATCGAGGAGCGTGTCGCCATCAAGTCAGGCGGTCCGATCAGGATCGGCCATGGCATCAACTATCGGTTCGGACTTAATGGGCTGATCATCGGATCTACCGTTTCCGATGCGGATCCCTGCGCCTCGAAAGAGAGAAAACTCTGCTCCACAAGTCTTTCGAATTGCTCATGCCCAACAGTGATGCCGATTGCCGATTCCTGCACCAGCAAGCGCGCGCAGGCGTTGGTAAGTATGGAAACAATTTCAGGAGAAAGACGCGGTTCGATTCCGCGCTTCTTCAGGTATGCTGCAATCACTGCGGTTTCGAGATTGCGGATTTCTGTTCCATTTTCCGCAATATACTTGCGAATCAATTCGTTATGGTTCGCCAGCGCCATAAACTCGATCGCGAGACCGGTGGCGGCAGTATCACGCGCAATTTCCCACATCCCCCTGATGGGGTCATCTGAGCCAAGCGCAATCTCCAGCCGATCTCGGTGCCTCCGTGATGACCGGCGGAGCACCTCAAGCAGCAACTCATCCTGGCTACCGAAATAGTAAAAGACCGCCTGATGCTTCATGCCCACGCGCTCAGCGATCGCCCGCGCGCTGGCAGCGGCATAGCCTTCGTTACGGATCAGGTCTTCAGCGGCATCAAGGAATTTTGCACGAACATCGGGCTTTTCGACGAAGCGTCTCTTGCGGGGCTTGGCCTCTGCATTTGCGGCCTTTGTCATTCGCTATCACGCCTCGTTCCAAGATTGGCAAAAATTCACGAAAAGTGGGCCGTTAGGTATGACGGGATCTCATCTGATGCAACCGGCTTCATATAAAACGACCGAATGGTCGAACTTATTTGCATTATGGTCGTTTTATAGATACCATCCGGTCGATTCGCGACGAATGCGAACGTTCCGATGGGGAGGTTGAATTGAAAAAGCTTATTCTTGCTCTGTGTTCCGTGAGCAGCATCGCAATTGCAGTTCCAGCCTTTGCACAAGCTGCAAATGAGAAAAACGACGACACGGCGACCAGTTCCGATACGATCATCGTCACCGCCCGCCGCCGCGAAGAATCCGCGCAGGACGTTCCGCTCGTCGTGAACACGGTCACTTCAGAGCAAGTCAAAAAGCTCAACATTCAAAGTTTCCTTGAAGTGCAATCCCTGGTTCCTGGGCTTCAGTTGAACGTCAATGCAAACGGCGTCGGGTCCGCAGCGCAGATTCGCGGCGTTCAATACGATGGCAACTCCTCCGCTCCGCCGTCAGTCGTTTTCTATGTCAATGACGCAGAAATCCCCGCTGATGTCGTTTTTCAGCAGATGTACGACATTGGACAGATCGAGGTGCTGCGCGGACCACAAGGAACTCTTCGCGGCCGTGCTTCGCCTTCAGGTTCGATAACGCTCACCACACGCAAGCCAGACCTTAATCAGGCCGGCGGCAATGTATCCGCCAATGGAAACAGCATTGGCGGGCTTGATTTCAATGGCGGCGTTGGCGTCCCTATCATAGCAGGCGTCGCCGCGATCCGAGTGGCGGCGGCCTACAGTGAAGGCGAAGTCAATCGCGTTAGGACAATCAATGGCCGCGTTGATGGTCGCGATCCGTTCTCGCGGACGAAGGCGGGACGCGTATCGCTCGCATTGGAGCCTACCGACTGGTTGCGCCTGGATGGTACCTATGATCATCTTGAACGGACGGCCGCGTTCTATAACCAGAATGCCTCTGCTTCTCTGTTTAATCCATCTGCGCCGGCAAGTCCGATTCTGATCCGTCCCGAAGATCGTCTTTCAATCGCCGAAGTGCGCGACACCAACAATCAGAAATTCAATACTTACAATTGGCGCGCTCAGGTGGATTTTGCTGGTCAGTCGCTCATTTATCAGGGTCAACACGCTGCAGGCGACTATCTGGCAACAGGAACCTCCGATCCAGCCAACCTCTTCCCGGGAAATGATTTCCCTGGATCTACCAAGACCAAAAGTCATGGAACATCCCATGAATTGCGCCTCCAGAGCGTTGATCGGGTCTTTGGAATGTTCGACTACGTGCTTGGAGCCTATCGCAGCGTCTTTGGAGCAAATACCCGTTTGGTAAGCGTAACCCCTATCGCGCTTCCTTCATTTGCGGGTGGCGGACTTGTGGCGACGAACAACACCATCATCATACCTGGCACCCCTGCTTCCAAGGAAACATCGTTCCTTGGAAACGTGACGGCTCACATCGACAGCAAAACGCAGGCTTCCGCCGGCTTGCGGTACATTCATTTTTAACAGCCGGCGAGCAATCTGTCGCTGGATTTTGGCAGCGGTTCGCCTGTCGTCCTGCCAACGTCGAGCGCGATCAACGACAAGAAGGTGATCTACACCGCGTCGATTCAGCACTCATTCACGCCAAATTTGATGGTCTATGCCAACACGGGCACATCGCGCCGGCCGGGCCCGACCATTGTGGGAATTTTCAGTCCGATCCAGTCGGCTCTTCAGCGCCAGTTTACTGCGATGCCTTCAGAAGACTCAACTTCTTATGAGCTTGGACTGAAGAGCAGCTGGCTGGATGGCCGCCTCATCGTCAACATTACCGGCTTCCATCAGACGTTCAAGAATTACACCTACAAGATGACTTCGGACATCTATTATACAAACTACAACTTCGACTTTAATACGTTCCAGTTTATCCCTGCTGTTGGGAGCTCCTCCCAGTGGGCTGCCCCAGTCCCGGTGACCGTCAACGGTGTCGAGGCCGAGCTGAATTTCAAGGCTTCGGAAAACTTCAACTTCCAGATCAATGCTTCCTATTCTGACGGCAAGATCAAGAACGGTCTGATCCCGTGCAACGACTTGAACAAGGATGGCATTCCGGATGTTGTCACTGGTTCTCCAACGGTTGCCCAGCTTCAAGCAGCCTATGGGACCAATAATATCGGATCGTGCAGGGTCAACCAGCGGTCGGCTTACCAGTCGCCGTTCAGTGCCACCGTTCAGGCCGAATATAGCCATCCTATTTCAGACAATGTCAACGCATTCGCCCGCGGACAATTCAGCTACAACGGCCAGTCACAGAACGATCCGACCAATGCATTCGACGACGTCGGTACTTATGGCCTGCTCAATCTCTTTGCCGGCTTCCGTGACCCAAAGGGTGCTTGGGAAGTCAATTTCTACGCAAAGAATGTTTTCAACACCATCAAGGTGTTGAGTAATTCGCCGGCTGTCACAAATTTCCAGGAACTCACGTTCGGAAATCCACCGACGGTCGGAAAGAGCTACACCAGCCCATACGCTCGGATCTCCACGACGCCGCCGCGCCAGTTTGGCCTGAACGTACGCTTTGCATTTGGGTCAAGATAAGCCTCTTCTCCTCCCAAGAGAAGTACTTGGGGCGGGCGCTAAAAACGCCCGCCTCTTTCTCCCTTCGTTTTTCTGTATGATCTGGTTTGGTCTTGGAGCTGGATTGACCATCGCTCGACAATCAGCCGCTACTGCAATGGCGACAGTTTCACATCCAGTGCGGCGGCCAGGGCAGCAGTGTAGTCCTGACGAAAATCTCTCACCAATGGCTTATTGGCCCCGGCAATTTCGAACCCGTGAAATGCGCCGTCGACGATCTTCAAGGTGCAGGGGACGTCGGCCTGTTGCAGCCGATGTGCGTAGTCCAGGCATTCGATATAGAATAAATCGCAGGTGCCAATACCGAGCCACACAGGAGGCAGGCCTCTTAGATCTGCGCGCCGTCCCGGGGCCGCATATTCCGAAGCGCTATCACTACCTGGTGCCATGCCGAGATAGGAATGCCAGCCGAAATGATTGCTCCTGTTGTTCCACATCCGCAGGTTGCGCTCATCGACATCTGTGCGAATTGCGGTGCGATCATCCAGCATCGGATAGATCAGCAATTGGAACGCGATTTGAATGCGTGCTTTGTCATGAGCGAGGAGCGTCAGCCCAGCAGCCATCCCTGCCCCTGCGCTGTTACCACCTACGGCAATCTTTGCGGGGTCTACTCCGAGCAACTCGCTGTTATCATATAGCCATTCCAATGCCGCGTAGGCATCGTCCATCGGTGCCGGGAAGGGATGCTCAGGACTTAACCGGTAGTCGACCGCTGCGACCACGAGACCAAGTTCCCGGCACAGGTCGATGCAACCTTGCTCATCCTGTTCCGGCGTTCCCATAATAAAGCCGCCGCCATGAAGCCAAAGCAAGGCGGGCCGTGCGCCTGACACATCCGTAGGACGATATACGCGCACACGAACGGGTTCAGGACAGTTTGTCGTTTGAACAAACCGATCACTGATCGCCAAGCCATCCTTCTCGGGAAGCTTGGCAGTTCCGCGGCAATTCTGAATCCATCTCAAGACGCGCAAAAGGCGCGGAGTGAAGGTGAAGCGGGGTACGAGCCGAGCCACACTGCGCAGTTGCGGATGGAACTTCTGGACCTGCGCAGTCATGCAAACAGATCCGGCCGCTCGGACGTGAAGCCTGCTGATTTGGGCATAGCCAATATGAGAGCCATTGCTTTCCTCTTGCCGAATACCCCCAATCAACGAGCGAGGAGCACCTTATCGAGCTGCACGTTCAATTGCACAGATTGCCGGTCATTCGACCGCGCTGGCAAATTTGTATGCGGCGCCTTAGTGAATGTCAAATTCAACGACCGAATGGTCGACCTTGCTTGCTCAACGGTCGAAATGTGTTATCCCTGAGCGCAGCGGCGGTTCGATCCGCCGTCTAATGGGACTCTCGGTCGGGTGAAATTGCTCGCCAGGAAACCAATGCCATGACGCAACGCGGTGCCACGCGAAGCGGAGAAGGACCGCTGCCTAACCGTTGGTCGCGCGTCGTGATGAAAACTGAGGCCGTACCATGACCCAACAACCCACTCTCCATGTCCCTGCTCGCGACATTCCGATACCCGCACACCTGAGCCCTCCGGCGCAAGCTCAGTTGGCCCGGAAACTGATGAGTAGTCCCGTCTGGCCAGATCTGGATGACATATCCGCCTGGCGCGACGTTATCGCCAGAATGGATCAGCTGGGTGAAATGGGTCTGGGCATGATTTGCCATAATGCCGCAGTTGAGGTCGAGGAAATCGATGTCGACGGTGTCCGGGTCTTCGTGGCGACGCCGTCCGACCTGCAGTCCGATGACCGTTCGATCTATGTCGACCTCCATGGCGGATCCCTGATCTGGGGTGGTGGCGAGAGTTGCCGGTTGATGACAATGATCACAGCACAAATGGTAAGCGCCCGGGTTTGGGGCGTGGACTACCGGATGGCCCCGGACCATCCGTTTCCTGCGCCTGTCGACGATTGCGTCACGGCCTATCGCGCGCTGTTGCAGTCCCGTGATCCATCCGAAATCATAATTGGCGGAGCTTCGGCTGGCGGCAATTTCGCAGCCGCAAGCATACTGCGCGCACGCGATTCAGGGCTTCCGCAACCGGCGGCCTGTGTCCTGATGACTCCTGAGGTTGACCTCACTGAGGGGGGAGACAGCTTCCACACATTGCTCGGTGTCGATACCGCTTTGACATCAAGCTTGATGCCGGCCAACTTGCTTCATGCAGGTGGCCACGATCTTTGCGATCCACATCTATCCCCCCTTTTCGGCGACTTCACGAAGGGGTTTCCTCCAACCTTTCTGCAGAGCGGCACGCGGGACCTGTTTCTCTCGAACACCGTATTGATGCATCGCGCCTTACGCCGAGCGGACATTGAGGCAGAGTTGCATGTATTTGATGCGGCGGGTCACATGATGTTTATGAGCGGCCCGGAAGCCGAAGACCGCACGCGTGAACTACGCCGCTTTTGTGACCGCCACTGGAACCGAACATAATGCGAAGGATCTGACCGGCAACTTGATAGGTAGTTCAACCTGTTAGGCTGCCGGTGCTGTCAATAGCTCATCGAGGTCGACTTGTTGCGTCCGACTGCCTGAGCTCCCTGCTTCACTGCGATCTAAGTGGTCTGCGCGGCATGCAGTGCCGCGAAGTATCTCCAGACGAAGGACGGGCCAACGCTGGACCCTGCTCCAGGATAACTGCACCCCATCACGTTCGCCGTCGAAATGCCTGTGGCAGCCCGTCCGCGTTGAGCAGGTCGCGAGGCGATCGGCGGTTTTGCGACCTCGCGAGATCTTGCTTCCATGTGATCGAGACAACCAGCTAGTAAAGGTCGATGGCCGCCTCGGTGGTGGCCGCAATGTCGAATGGTTCGTTACCCTTCAGCGTCGTGCGATGCATCACGCGGCCGGCAGTATCAGAATAGGGGTAGGATCGGTGTAGCAATGCCGGATTGTTGAAGATCACGAGGTCGCCATCATTCCACTTATGGCGGTAGGTGAAGCGATCCTGCGTCGCCCAATCGAGCAACTCGTCAAGCAAGGCCGTGCCCGCTTCGGGACTCATCCCTGCAACATCACCCGCGGTGGAGCCGATGAGCAGCGATGACTTGCCGCACGCCTGCTCCCAAACCAGCGGACGCTCCATGCGCGGGAAAATGGCATCCCAGCGTGCCACGTCCTCGGCACTCGGCTCGGCGTTGACCCTCCTGAGCGACGCTCCGATGCTATGTCCTACCTTCATATCCACGATCTGAGCCTTTTTTGTCTCGGGTAACGCGTCATATGCGGCGTGCAGAAGAGCAAACCCCGTATCGCCGCCCTCCTTCGGCGCGCTCTGGCACTTGAGCATGGTCGCTTTTACGGGGCCGACGTAATTCATCCCGTCCATGTGCCAGAAGTC
>JANOBA010000177.1:0-2594 GCA_031411415.1 Novosphingobium sp. | reverse complement strand
GCCTGCTCGAAGCGGGGGTCAAGCTGGTTCGCGAACAAGGTTTCGCCGCCACATCGGTCGAGCAATTGTGCAAAGCGGCGGGTGTCACCAAGGGCGGGTTCTTCCACCACTTCGCCTCGAAGGAAGCGCTTGGCGTGGCGCTGGCAGAATACTGGTCGAGCAGCACTGGCGGGTTTTTCGCCGAAGCGCCGTTCCATCATCACCAGCGCGCGTTGGACCGGGTACTCGGCTATATCGACTTGCGTGCCGCGCTGCTCGCCGGGCCACCCGAGGCCTTCAGCTGCGTCGCCGGAACCATGTTGCAGGAAAGCTTCCGTTCAAGCGATGCGATCCGCCGCGCCTGCGAGGATTCGATCATGGGCAACGCCCGCGCGGTCGAGCCCGACATTGCTGCTGCCATGGCTGAGGCCGGGGTCACCGGCACCGGCGCCGCGAGCCTTTCGCGCCATATCCAGACGGTGCTGCAAGGCGGATTTATCCTCGCCAAGTCACAGCCGCCTGCCGAAGCTGCTGCAATGGCGCAGGAGGCTATCGCCCATCTCAGGCGCTATATCGAATTGCTGTTCAACCCGGGAGCCAAGGAGAGCCCGCCATGTCACGCATGATCTTCGTCAACCTGCCGGTGGCCGACCTCCCCAAAGCGATGGCGTTCTACGCCGCGCTCGGCTTCGTCAACGAACCGAAATTTACCGATGATACGGCTGCCTGCATGGTCATCTCCGATTCGATTTATGTCATGCTGCTGACACACCCCAAGTGGAGCAGCTTCACCACCCGGTCGATCCCCGACAGCGGATCGAGCGAAGTGAAGCTGGCGCTCAGCTGTGACGATAGAGCCGAGGTTGATCGACTGGCAGACACCGCCGGAGCCACGGGCGGCATTGCCGATATCAACCCCGCGCAAGACCACGGCTTCATGGTCAGCCGCGCCTTTACCGACCTTGACGGACACATCTGGGAAGCTTTCTGGATGGACCCGGCAATGACCGAGGCTGGCGCGCACCCCGAGAACGCGGCATGAGCCCCGTCGCGCTACGCCGCATCGGGATCGCGCTGACTGCGCTGGTCGGCCTGTTCCTCGCGATGGACGCTGGCGGCAAGCTCTTTGCCCCCGCCATGATGATCGCCAACAGCCCGCCGCTCGGCCTGCCGAACGACATTGGCTTCCATCGCATGCTTGGCGCGATCCTTGCCGTCAGCCTCGCGCTATACCTGTTTCCGCGCACCGCGATTCTCGGCGCAATACTGCTCACTGGCTATCTTGGGGGCGCGGTCGCGACTCATACACGGGTCGCCTCTCCGCTCGGAACGCAGACGCTTTTCGGGGCTTACCTGGGGATCGCCCTCTGGGCCGCCCTGTGGTGCCGTCTGCCTGCGCTGCGCGCCCTGATTCCACTTCGCAAAGGAGACTGACCATGGCTTACATCGATGGATTCGTGATTGCCGTTCCCAAGGCGAACAAGCAAAAGTTCGTCGATCACGCCACCAATGCTGATTCCATGTTCATCGAAATGGGCGCGTTGCGTGTGATTGAATGCTGGGGCGACGACGTGCCCGATGGCTCGGCCACAGACTTCCGCAAGGCAGTTCAGGCCACCGACGAAGAGGACGTGATCTTCAGCTGGATCGAATGGCCCGACAAGGCCACCCGCGATGCCGGAATGGCGAAGATGATGGCCCCCGCCAATACCGATCAGCGGATGGATCCGGCCAAAAATCCGATGCCGTTCGACGGCAAGCGGATGATCTATGGCGGGTTCGCGCCGGTATATGAACTGAAGGCCTGAGGAGAGGGACTATGGGTACCTTGCAAGGCAGCTGGGTCTGGTACGAATTGATGACCGCGGATGCGGCCGGTGCCAAGGCATTCTATCAGGCTGTCGTCGGCTGGACCTTCGTGGACCCTGCTCCGCATACCAATGGCTATGGTTTCATCGCCAATCCTGATGGCGGGATGACCGGCGGTTATCTGGAACTGACCAAGGACATGATCGAAAATGGCGCGCGGTCGTGTTGGCTGGGCTACATCGGAGTCGACGATGTCGATGCCAGTCTCGTTTCGATTGAGGCAGCGGGTGGCAAAGTACTGATGCCCGCACGCGACGTGCCGATGGCCGGGCGGATGGCCATGGTCGCCGATCCGGGCGGCGCGCCGTTCTATATCATGAAGCCCAGCCCGCCGCCGGGTAGCGAAGGGAGCGAGAGCACCGCGTTCTCCCGGACGAAAAACCACGGCCATTGCGGTTGGAACGAACTGATGGCCGACGATTCCGCCAGGGCCATCGCGTTTTACACCGAGCAGTTTGGCTGGACCCTGCCCGAGCCGATGGACATGGGCGCGATGGGCAAATACCAGTTTGTCGCGCGCGACAGCGTCACGGTGGGCGCGATCATGCAGAAAATGCCGGACGTTCCCGCCGCGATGTGGAACCACTACTTCTGGGTGCCGAGCATAACCGCAGCCAAAGCGGCAGTCGAAGCCAACGGTGGTCAGGTGGTCAATGGGCCGATGGCAGTCCCCGGCGATGACTGGATCATCCAGGGCATCGATCCGCAAGGCGCGATGTTCGCGCTGACCGGCGGCAAATGAGCAA
>JANOBA010000176.1:0-5508 GCA_031411415.1 Novosphingobium sp. | reverse complement strand
GACGAGTGCCTTGTTGTAGAGTTCTTTCGGATGCATGGGAGCCTCACATGTTGTGGGTTTGAACACCGATGGGAATGTTTGCCGAACACACCGTCAAAGACTCGATCTGAAAGATTACCAGAGTCTTAACGAACTGCGTATTTTGACTACCCAGTCAATCAAACAGGCCAGTTTCCGCTAAACTTTAGGTTTACGTGGCATAAACTTGCTGAACCGTCGCTGACCGGACAAAAAAGACATCCGCGTTGCGCCTCCAGACCAGAGCAGCCGATGCGTTGGAACGATTCTGGGTCAGGTACCTAATCGCGAAAGTCCATGCCCCAAAAGTTGCAATCGATCAATCTCGTCTTTGGTGTCTGGGGGCCTGAGCGACCCCTTCATCACATCATCCAAAGTGCTTGCCCAAAAGACAAACCTACGATCTGAAGTCTGCTGGACTCCAAGCACGAGGAGAACACATATGTCGAAACGCAGGATCCATGACGCGGCTTTCAGGGCCCGCGTAGCGCTGGAGGCCCTGAACGGCGAGCGCACGGTGTCGGAATTGGCGACCGCTTTAAGGTCCATCCGACGATGATCCATCAATGGAAGAAGGCACTGCTGGAAGCGACCGCGGGCATCGTTGAGCGCGGCGGTAAGGCGGTCGCCACCGCTGAGGTCGCCGAGGATACGGTCCGTGACCTGCATGCCAAGATCGGAGACCTGGCGGTCGCCAACGATCTTTTGGCAAGAAAGCTCAAACACTGGACAGGGAAGTGAGGCGGGGCATGATCGAAAGGAACCACCCCCAGCTGTCGGTCGGGGCGCAGTGCCGGCTGCTGTCGATCTGGCGGTCGTCATCCTGTTGCGCACCGCAGGGCGAAACTGCGCTGAACATTGATCTCATGCTGCTGATCGACAAGCAGTTTCTTGAGACGCCCTTCTACGGCGTCCGGCAAATGACGTGGCACCTGCAGAACGAGAGCCATGCCGTAAACGAAAAGCGCATCCGGCGGCTGATACGCCTTATGCGGTTGATGCCGAACTACCAGAAGCCCAATACCAGCAAGCCCGCAAAGGGGCACAAGACATAATCTGACTCCCGCTTTGTGCTTTACTCAGTTTCAAAAAAATGTGTCAAAACTGCCGTGAGTTTACCTTCTGTTTTTGTTTTGTTTCCATTCTCGCCAGATCATGCTTGAAACGGCTCCCGGAGACTAGAATGACCCTGTATGCCCCGATACTCGACGGATCGCAAAAGGCCTTGCTGGCTGGCTACCTTGAAAGCCTGTCAATGCTGGAACGCTTGCACAGGTTGTTGCTAGACGTGATCAAGGATGAATTTGAGCGCCTCGGAATCCTCGAAATCAATTCTGTTCAGGCCCTGATGTTGTTCAACATTGGCGAGAACGAGGTCACTGCCGGTGAGTTGAAATCTCGCGGCTTTTACCAGGGGTCGAACGTGTCCTACAACCTAAAGAAATTGGTGGAACTGGGCTACATGCACCATCAGAGGTCCGAACTCGACCGGCGGTCGGTACGGGTAAGACTGACGGAAAAAGGCCGCCGGACACGTGCACCGATTTTGGATCTGTTGACCAAGCACGCCGAAATTCTGGGCAAGCGTGGAGCAATCGATTCGGTGACGCTGGACACCACAAATTCGACGCTCAAGCGCATGGAACGGTTCTGGAGCGAGCAAATTCGCTACATCTATTAAGGTCAGCGCCGTTGCCGGGTTGTTTCAAGAGTTCTGCCAACACGAGTAGACAACTGCTCATCGCGGACGACAACGAGCAGTTCTCGACGATGGTTGCCAATGTTGCAAGCAGAAGGGGATGGGTCAGCTCCACCTACCGGGACGGCCGTGAACTTTTGTCGGCGCTGGAGGACACATTTGGCCCGTCCTTGCTTTTCCTCGACATACTAATGCCCAATCTCGATGGCATTGAAACCATTGCAAAACTGAAGCGTTTTGCGGCTTTCCTTCAGATCCGTGTCAGGTTTGTCACCGGAGGCGAGCACACGAATGCGACGGCGGCGAGAATGATCGCAGTTGCCAGCCAACTGGATGTCGGAGAGACGATCTACAAGCCTGTGACCGTCGCAGAGCTTGATACGATTTTCTCAGACGAGCGTAGCATCCTGGATCGGCGTTCGACCCGGTTCGATTGACTTTTGCCCAAAGGGGCTAATCCGGCTGCCCGATGTGCTGACCCATGATGGTGGAAACGATGCGGACCATGCGACAGTAACCTTCGATCCTTTTGATGACCAATAAGCCTCTGGACCAGCATTTCCGACGTGCCGGATAGGTACCCGTTTGTGTGCAGAACAGAGCAGTGCTACCGTTCGGATTATTTGGGAGGACCTGCAAGGAAAATCTGGCACCGGCATGGAAGTTTGATCGAGAAACGATCCGAGCTTCCAATAGGTTGCCAGTTCAGGGAGACGCGGATGCGTAAATCAGCGGAGTTGCCAAACCTGGTGCTGGCAGCCATTGGTGCCGGAACTTGGGATCTGAATATGGAAACGAACATCGTTGGCCACAACGAAGTTTTCAGCAAGATCGCCGGGATCACCGATGGGCTTCTGGAACACCCCTACCCGTTGAAAAGCTTCTTCATACATCCGGATGACATAGGGGGGGTTCTTCAAAAGGTCTCGGCAGCGTTGGAAGCGGGATCAACTTACACTGCCACTTATCGGCTTTGCCGGGCGGATGGATCGATGATCTGGGTTGAAGGCCTCGGTCGCGTTATTGAAACTGACAGTGCTGGCCGTCCCAAGCGCATGGTTGGGGCTTTGCGTGACGTGACCGATGCCGTATCGACACGACAGAAGCTCATCGAAACTGAAGCAAACTTCGCCGATCTGGTCGAGAGTGTCCCTGGCGCAATTCTTCGGTGCAGCAGACAGGGAGATGGCGAAACGATTTTCACCTATGTCGGCCCTAAATGTCAGGACATCTGGGGGCTGACTGCGGCGGAAATCCTAGAGGCGCCAGACAGGATTTGGAATATGGCGGCACCCGACGATGCCGACACCTTGAAGGAAGCGTTCTCGCTGTCAGGTTCATCGGTCGAAGCTTTGGACGTGAAGGTTCACATTACGACTGCGTCCGGCCGAAGGAAGCGCATTCATGTCTTCGCGGCCCCACAGCATCGTTCGCGGGCAGCAACCATGCGAACCGTCCTTGTCTTGGACATTACTGAACAGACCAGGATCGAAGATGAGCTGCGAAAGAGCAGGGAAATCATCCTCCAGACACAGAAAGTAGAAGCCATTGGTAGCCTAACAGGCGGAATGGCGCATGATTTCAACAACTTGCTGGCGGTCGTTCTCGGCAACCTTGAACTGCTGCAGGAAGATCCAGATGCAGATCAAAAGGAAAACTACGTCAGCGAAGCAATCGCCGCGACCTTGCGTGGCCGGGATCTGACCCGAAGTCTGCTGAGCTTTGCCCGCAAAGCACCGCTTGCACCTGTCACGATGAATTTGAACGATGTTGCCCGCGGCATGGATTCAATGATCAGGCGGACCCTCCCCGAAAATATTGACATAGAGGTGGTGCTGAGTGGCGGGTTGTGGAAAGTCCAGGCGGATCGCAGTTCAACGGAAAGCACGATCCTAAACTTGGTCATCAACGCCCGTGACGCGATGCCAGAAGGCGGCAAAATAACGGTCGAGACGGCGAACATCCGGTTGACAGAAGAATACGTCGAAGCACGCGATGAAGCCATTGATCCTGGCCGTTACGTCATGATTGCCATCACGGACACTGGAGAAGGCATTCCCACGGAAAACCTCGAAAAAGTGTTTGAACCGTTTTTTACAACAAAACCTATCGGCAAGGGCACCGGCTTGGGTCTGTCGTCCGTCATTGGCTTCGCGCGCCAGTCTGGGGGCACCGTTCGCATTTACAGTGAAGTCGGCGTTGGCACGACCGTCAAAGTCTACTTTCGTGCGGTCTTCAATGTTGGGGAAGCACAAACTAATCCCGTTGAAGCCCCCGCGCTCCCGCCCTTGCGCGGCAAGATACTACTCGTTGAAGATGAAGTGGCAGTACGCAGAGTCATGAAGGCGCGACTGCAAATTGAAGGTTACTCGGTGGTGGAGGCTGAGAATGCCACAATGGCAATCAGGGCATTTGAGCTGGAAGCGCCTTTCGATCTGATCTTGACCGACGTGGTCATGCCTGGCGGTCTCCAAGGTCCGGGTCTGGTCACCGCGCTCCGAGCAGTTGATCCAGCCCTGAAGGCCATCTTCATGTCGGGCTATCCAAATGAAGCTGCAATCCACGGGAATGGGCTACGCGTTGAGGATGTCAAACTGATGAAGCCCGTCACAAAGGACGATCTGCTCAGAGCATTAAAGCGCGTTCTAGGCCCAAACACAGGTCGGAAAGATGCCTGACGAATCTTCCGCGTCCTCGCCACCCAGACAAGCAAAATTTGGCCAAATTGGTTTCAAATGGAACATTCTGGCTGTGGATCCAAGACGGGCGTGGGGGGGGGGCGTCGCGAAGCCTGATGTCGCGGAAATCAGTGGCGAGATTGTCAGCTCGGTGCGGCACGGAGCCCCAGATCCATCTTGCCGATGAAGATGCCATCGTCACCTTTCACGGGTTCTTGCGCGACGCCAAGGAGGATGAGCCTATTGCTCTCAAAAGATCGGAATGAAACTGGTGCAGGTCCAGCTTTTCACAATCAGACGCCACCGCGCGTCTTCCTCCAACCGAAAGCCGACACGCATGAACAGCATTGCCGACCTTTCGCCCACGGACCTCAAGCGGATCCCCGGCCTCTACCGGCGTTGGGAACTGACCGAGGTCTTCGAGGCGCACCGCAACTATCAGATCGAAGATGCCGGTACCCACGCCGACGGCACGCCGCTGCTGGCGATCTTCGTCAGCGATCCGGGTCCCGACATCCGGAGGCCACCTGATGCGCCTCTTCAATCACCTCATCCCATGGAGAACAGACATGCCGGACCAACCGGACGACATCAACCGTCTTCGCAAATTGCACTACGCCCTGGACGAACTGCCGGAAACCGTCAGTTTTCCAAAGCATCCGAGCGAGCCCGCGAGGGAGCCGTTGCCTGTGATGGAGGCGACCGTCGATGACATCGCCTTTGCGGTCGTCGCGGCGGAACGGGAAAGCTCGGCAGCCCTCGGACGGGCATCCGCACTGAAGCGCCTCCATAATCTTGCTCGTGAAGCAGGTGCCATCGGGTCTGACCGTGCCGCCGCCGCTGCCCTGGAGCGGGAGAAGCCCTGATGGCCCTCCCGATCATCAGCGCCGACGAACGGCAGGCGCAGCGCAAAGGCATCAAGGGCTGCATCTTTGGCCGGTCGGGCATCGGCAAGACCAGCCTGCTGTGGACGCTGAACGCCTCGACCACCTTGTTCATGGATCTCGAAGCCGGGGATCTGGCGGTCGAGGGCTGGGATGGCGACACGCTGCGGCCCCGCACCTGGAAGGAATGCCGCGACTTTGCCGTGTTCATCGGCGGGCCGAACCCGGC
>JANOBA010000175.1:0-10036 GCA_031411415.1 Novosphingobium sp. | reverse complement strand
GCCTCGCCGCTGTTGTCCTTCCACAGGTCTTCGGGCGAATCGCATGGGTAGGAAGTCGAGATGGTGAACGTCTCGGTCGAGCCATAGCTGGCATGCGGCTCGATCCAGTCGGTCTTGATGCTTTTCTGGGGGCGGCGCAGGTTCTGCCCCGGCTCGAAGAAGTGGAAGCTCGACAAGTCGGCTTCGTCCCAGCCCTCGGCGGCTTCAAGCTGCGCCCACTGGTGGGGCCAGCAATAGGGCAGGCTGGCGCGTTCGGCTGCCATCAGCTTCACCGCTTCGGCCGGATCGAAGGTGCGCTGGAGGATCAGCGCGCCGCCGACCGCGAATGTCGCGCCGACCGCGATGGAGAAATTGCCCGACCAGAACAGCCCGTTGGGCGCCCAGGTGCGCACATGGACTCCCGCGTTCATCGCGTAGATGCGCGGCCAGCGCCATGACTGGATGTTGACCCCGCGATGCGCGTTGACGATCCCCTTGGGCTTGCCAGTTGAGCCTGAGGAAAAGAAGATCATCGCCGGATCGGCGGGGGTGACGGCATGGCCTCGTGCCGCAACCAGCGTGGGATCGGCGCCGTGCCCGGTTGCCAGGAACTGCTCCCAGCTTTCGAATTCCGTTTCGCCGAGCATGACCACGCGGGTGAGGTAAGGGAGCCGGCTGAGGCCCAGCTGCCCTAGCATTGCGGCAAAGTCCTTGCCCGCGACCTGGCGCTCGGCCAGCAGAGTGGAGACGCCGGAAATATCGATCAGCGCGGCGAGTTCGTCAGGCGTCGAAAAGGTCGAGAGGCCCACCGCGACGCCGCCCGCCAGCGCGATGCCGAAGCAGGCGGAGATCCATTCGGGCCGGTTGCTCATCAGAATGCCGATGCGCTCGTCCTTGGCCGTGCCGCGGGCGATCAATGCGCGGGCGACGGCATTCGCGTGTTCCCACAGGTCGCCATAGGACCAGCTCAGCCGCGCGCCATGCTCATGGAGTACCCCATTCTCGTAGAACACCAACGCCTCGCGCGGGCCGAAGCGCGAGGTTACTTCGCGCAGGAAGCCCGGCAAAGTCAGCGCGCCAAGCCCCGGCTCTTCATCCAGCGGGATGCCGCGAATGATGGCAAGCTCGTCCATGGCTTTCGGGTTTGGCATGCTATTTCGGATTGGGATGGGCGTCGTGGACGGCATTGATTGCCTGCACCACTGCCTTCGGCAGGATTAGTCCCACCGCGCCGAGATTGGCCGACAGCTGCTCCGCCCGGCTGGCCGCCATCAGCACCGATGCCATGAAGGGCTGCTGTGCCGCAAAGGCCAGCGCCATATGCGCCGGATCGAGGCCGTGCTCGCGGGCGATCTTGCCATAGGCCTCGATTGCCGCAGCCCGCGCAGGGCTGAGCATCCGCCCCAGGAAGCCGGGCGAGGCTTCCGAACGGCTGCCGGGGATTGGCACGCCGCCGCCATATTTCCCGGTCAGTGTGCCACTGGCCAGCGGCGAATAGCCGATCAGGCCGACATTTTCGCGGCATGCCACTTCGGCGAGGCCGATCTCGAACTGGCGGTCGAGCAAGGAGTAGCCGTTCTGGATCGCTGCCACGCGCGGCACGGACATCAGGTCGGCCATGAACAGATAGCGCATCGCCCCCCAGGGGGTTTCGTTGCACAGGCCCACGGCGCGGACTTTGCCGAGATCGACTTGTTCGGCGAGCGCGGCGAGTGTCTCCTCGATGCTCATCTGGCCTTCGCGGTCGGGCAGGTGTGAAAACCGCTGGCGGCCATGGGTGGAGACCGCACGCTCGGGCCAGTGGACCTGATAGAGGTCGATCACGTCGGTGTTCAGCCGCGTGAGGCTGGCATCGACCGCCGCGCTGATGTTGGCCCGGTCGAGCTTGCGCTCTGGCCCGCGAATATGCGTCATATCGCCCGCCGCATTGCCCGGCCCGGCAACCTTGGTGGCGATAATCACTTTATCGCGCACCCCGCGGCTGGCGATCCATTTGCCGAGCAGTTCTTCCGATCGCCCCTGCGTCGCCGGGCCGGTGGGGGTGGGATAGTTTTCCGCCGTATCGAATAGCGTGATCCCGGCATCGAAAGCCATGTCCATCTGGCGCATGGCGTCATCTTCCGGGGTCTGCCCGCCGAACGTCATCACGCCGAGGCCATAGGCACTGACTTCGAAGCCGCTGTGACCGAGTTTGCGGGTTTGCATGGCTACTCCGCTGCCTCTGCTGGCGTAAACGGCGGCCAGCCCTTCGCATAATGCGTGCCGGCCACCCGCGCGGCGATCCGCTCTGCCTCGGCGCGGGGATTGTAGAACTGGCTGAGCCAGATCCGCGATTGGCCGAAGGGGCCATCCGAAGTCAGTTGCATGATCTGGAGCGCCGGGCGCTTCATCGCCCAGACCTCGCCATCGCGCAGCAGCCCTTCGCCGAACATGCCGCTGACCTGCGCGCGCATTGCCTCGGCCTCCACGTCGCTCTGTCCTTCGCGCCGCTTCATCATCGCGGTCTGCCACAGCCGGCAGGTGCCGTCCTCGATCGGCGTCACGCAGATGATTTCGCGCGCGTGCATTTCCTGGAATTTGCCGAAGGCGATGCCTGGGCCGGCATAACCCGCCAGTGTCGAATAGGTGTCATCAAACACGCCGCCCGCTTCAACTGCCGAGCTTTGCCGCTGGTGCATCAGGTGGCCATCATATTCGTTCTCATAGGTTAGCGCCGTGCCGCCATGCAACAGGCCGAGATGGGCAACATCGGACATGTTGTCGAAAATCTCGACCGGGTGGTTGAGGTCGGCGAGGTATTCTAGCCCCTGCCAGCGCACCCATTCCGGATCGTCCCATTCGGGAAAATCGAGCAAGCCAAAGTCGGGCGCCTGTTCTTCGGGATCGTGCCAGCAAAAGACGATGCCGTAGCGTTCTTCTACGGTCCAACTTTTGACTTTCGCTGCCGCCGGTATCGGCCCGTCGTGATAGGGAATGTTGTTGCAACGCCCGTCTGGCCCAAAGCGCCATGCGTGGAACGGACAGCGGATATTGTCGCCTTCCATGTGGCTGGGCGCAGTGGAGGTTGCCGAATTGGGCCCGCTGGCCAGATGCGTGCCCATGTGCGGACAATAGGCATCGAGCATGTGGGCACGGCCCGATTCGCCCCGATAGAGCACCATGTACTGCCCGAAATAGCGCACGGCCATCGGCTTGCGCCCAACCTCGCTGGCATTGGCGACGGCAAACCAGCCGCGCGGAAATGGGAAGGGGCCGAGGCCATATTCAGCGGTTGTCGCCATGCGTCCTCTCCTGTCAAAATCCCTTTGGGCCAGACTAACGCTCTTCCTGCGAGGCCCGCAAGTGCCGAGGCGGCCTAGCGCGCCGCCAGCCCGGCATTGCCCTCGCGCAAGTCAAAGCGCAGTGAGTTCTGCAGATATGCGGTCATGTGATAGTGGCCGATGACCATCGGCAGTTCGATCAGCTGGCGCTCATCAAGCCGCGCGGCAAGCTGTGCCCAGGTCTCGTCGGATATCATCGCATCGTGATGCAGTTCCTCGGCGGCGCGCACCACGGCGTGGTCGTCTGCGCTCCAGCCGGGGGCATCGGCGCCCAGCGTCAGGCGCTCAATTTCCGCGCGCGACAGCCCGGCCTTCCGGCCATTCTCGACATGTTCGCCCCAGGCCAGCGGCGCGCCACACAGCCAGGCCGTGCGCAGGATCGCCAGCTCCTTGTCGCGCGGGGTCAGCAAGGGGGCGATGGTCAGCATCACGCCGAGTTCGAGATAGGCCTGCGTGGCAGGTTCATGGCGCAGCAGGGTGCGGAACTGGGCGTGGACTTCGCCGGGCCCGCCCGCGTCATAGGTCATGCGCAAGTGATCGAGCAGCTCCATGGCGCGCGCCCCAATATCGCCTTCCTCCAGCGGTTCGATCCGGGGAGGCTGGCCAAGCACTTGCGCCATGCGCGCTGCGGCATCGAATTGGTCGCTGATCTTGCCCTCCCGCCGGCGCAATCGGCGCACCGTGTGATGTCTGTTATCCGGGCACATCTGGCGCAATGCCGACGCGCGGGCAAGGGTGATGGCGCTAACCGCCCAAGTCCACCGCGCTGAAGGCTAGGCCGATCCCGGCCACCAGCAGCACCCCGCCGATCACCCGCCGGGCCAGTCCCAGCTGGCGGCTGCCCAGCAGACCAGGTGCGGACCATGCCAGTGAGAGCAGCAGTACGCCCGCCGCGGTTCCGCCCGCTGCTGCCGCTGCTGGCGCATGGGCGGCAAGGCTGATGGCGAAAATCAGGAAGCGCGTGGCATCAGTCAGCTGGTGCGCGGCGAGCACGATGGCCAGCGCCGCGAGGCTGTTGGTTGGCTCTTTCGGCGGGCGTGGGCGGCCCATCAGCAGCGATTCGCCCCCGGCAAAGCCCAGCGCCAGCCCGGCGAGGAACAGCCGGGCATCGCCGTTCAGCATCGGCGCAACGGCGAGCGAGGCCCAGGCGGCGGCTGCGCTGGTGATCGCGCAGGTGAGAATTGCCACCGCCAGCGCCGCCGGGCGTGCGCCCTGGGCTGCGGCCATATCGGCGATCACAGCCTGATCGCGCGCGCCCGCCCCGGCCAGCAGCGACGCGAGGAATGCGAGGAACAGTCCGGTCACGGCAGGTATTCCGCACTGAATTGCATTTCCGTCTCCTGCTCACCGGCCATGCTAGGCAAGCCCGCTTGCGGCGCAAGCGGCTTCGTGGCTATGATCCACCAAAGGCCATAACGGCCAGCGAGAGAGAAAGCCGGGCCCATGGGAAAATTGCGCATTATCCAGTGGAACACCGGCAAAGTCGGCAAACATGCGACCCGGGCGATCCTCGATGATCCCCGGCTCAAGCTGGTCGGCATGTTCGCCCATTCACCCGAAAAGGCCGGCAAGGATGCGGGCGAGCTGTGCGGGCGGCCCGATGTGGTCACCGGGGTCAAGGCAACTGCGGATGTTGCGGCGCTGGTGAAGATGAAGGCCGATGCCGTGCTCTATACGCCGTTCGAGGCCAATCTCGATCATGCGGTGGCGCTGCTGGAAAGCGGCAAGGATATAGTTTCGACCAACCTGTTTCTGAATGTCGGCGGCATCACCGGCAAAGTGAAGAAGCGGCTGGAGAAGGCCTGCAAGAATGGCAATTCGTCGCTCTATATTACCGGCATCAATCCCGGCTGGGTCAATTCGATCACTGCGGCGCTGACTGCTGTGTGCCGCAAGGTCAGCAAGGTCCACCTGATCGAATCGGCTGACTGTTCGGTTTACGAATCGGTCGAAACCTGGAGTTTCCTCGGGATCGGCGAGCCTGGTGGGGCGACGCCGGAGCTGATGCAGCGTGCCGAGGCCTGGCTGATCCTGTTCCGCGACGCGGTGCAGCGGATCGGCGATGCCACCGAACTGAAGTTCGACGATATCGAGTTTTTCTGCGAATATGCGACTGCCGCCGAAACAGTCGATCTCGTCTGGTTCAAGATGGAAAAGGGCACCAACGCGGCGCTGCGCGGCGGCTGGATCGGCAAAGTCGGCGGGATCGAGCGTGTGCGGCTGACGGTCATCTGGTATCTCACGACCAAGCTTGCCGAAGGTTGGGAGATCGATCCCGATCAGCACCGCATCGAGATTACCGGCGAGCCCGATGTGACCATGCGCCTGCGCTATACCCCCACCCCGGGCTGGACCAACCACGACTGGGACGTGATGACCGCGCTGCCCGCAGTCTCCGCGCTGCCGGATATCAAAAAGGCGCGCGCCGGAATTCTGGGATTGGTCGATGTCGGCCTGCCGCGCGCGCCGGTCGGGCTTTGGAGTTAAAACAATGGCGAGATTTCTGAACAACTTGCCCGAAAAGTGGGACATGGAAGTCGATCTCGTCGCGATCGGATCGGGCATCGGCGGGCTTTCCGCCGCGATCACCGCGCATGATCTGGGGGCTTCGGCAATCGTGCTGGAGCGGTCGGATCAGGTCGGCGGGGTCACTGCCCTGTCGCAAGGGCAGGTCTGGGTTTCGGGCAACCACCATGCGCGCGATCTGGGCATCGAGGATTCGGCCGAGAGCGGCTTTCGTTACCTCAAGCGCCTGTCGATGGGATACGGCGAGGACGAGGCGATCCGCAATCTTGTGGTCCATTCGCGGCTCGCGCTCGAATACTTTGAAAGCCGCGCCGGCCTGCGGATGGCTGCGATCCGGGGCTGTCCGGACTACTATTATGGCCTCACCAACGACAGCGTCTCGGAAGGTCGGTTGCTCGAAGTCGTGCCCTTTGCGGGCCCAAGCCTTGGCGAGGAATGGCAGCCGAAAACGCGCTTGTCGCCACAAGTGCCCTACGGGCTGACGACGCAGGACATCGCCGATGCCGGCGGCCTCGCGGCGATGATGCAATGGGATTTCGAGCTGCTCGGGCGCCGCATCACCAATGACGAACGCTGCGCGGGATCAGGCCTCGCCGCCTATTTCGTCAAGGCATCGCTGGATCGCGGGATTGCCCTGCACACCCTGACCAGCGCCGAACAGCTGATCGCCGATGGCAACCGCGTCGTCGGCGTGCGTGCGGTGCACGATGGACGCGAACTCTTCATCAAGGCCAACAAGGGCGTGGTCGTCGCGGTCTCAAGCTATGAGCGCAACCGCAGCCTCGAAAAAGACCTCGGCAATCAGCTCGACGCGGAATCAATGCTGTTTTCCGCCATCGACGGCTCCAACATCCGCCTTGCCGGGCCCTTGGGCGCGAAAGTTGCGCGGGTGCCGGAGATTTCCATGGCCGGGTTCACCGTGCCGGGCGAAGAGACGGACGAGGGCATTCCCGTGTGGCGCAGCGCCATGCCGATCATCGGCCTGCCGCACCATATGGTGGTCAACTCGGCCGGCAAGCGCTTCGGCAACGAGGGCTTCTATCGCAGCTTCTATTACAACACCGACCTGATCGACGGCGCCAACCAGACCCATCCCAACTTCCCCTGCTGGGTGATCATCGACGCCCAGGCGCGCGAGAAATACGCGTTCGTTTCGATCATGCCGGGGCAGGACTGGCCGGAGAACTTCGGCGTGGTCGCCGATTCAATCGAGGAGCTGGCCCGGCAGGCGGGTATCGATCCTGCGGGACTGGTCGATACTGTCTCGCGCTTCAACGCCAATGCCGAGAAGGGCGTCGATCCTGATTTCCATCGCGGCGAACAGCCATGGGGCGCGTGGATGACCGGCGACAAGACCTACAAACCCAACCCCAACCTCGGCCCGCTGGTCAAGGCGCCGTTCTATGCGGTGAAACTCAGCCGCATGGGCGCGACCGGAATTCCCGCCGCCGGCCTCAAGACCGACCGCAACCTCAATGTCGTCGGCTGGGACGATCAGGCGATCGACGGCCTCTATGCGGCGGGCAATTCGGTGGCGCGGATGGAAACCGGCGCGGTGATGCAAAGCGGCATATCCAACGCGCGCGGCATGACCCACGGCTGGCTCGCCGCGCGCCATGCCTGCGGTGATGCCAGTGATCTGCTGGACTGATCAGGGCAGGTGGCGGCTCCATTCGTAGGGCGCGATTGTATGGAACGGCGCCGCCAGCAGGCCTTTGACCGCGCCGCTGGCCCAGCGTGCTTTTACACGCTCGCCCAGCTCGCCCGCGACTGCCACCGGGTCTTCGTCAAGATAGCAATAGGTGATCTGCTTGCCGGCTGACCGGGTGCCATAGGGCGGCAGGTCGGCCGATCCGGTGAACCACCAGATGCCCGCGACGCCCGGCGCGTCAAGCAGGTTTTCGGGCGAGGCCTGGCCCTGCTCGATGATGACATAGACGCCAAGCGCCGGCCGCCAGGGTATGACGTCCGCCCCGGCGAGCGCATGCGGCGCGGCAATGCGCCCGGCGATGTCGGCTGTCAGATAGTCGATGCTGGGCAGCCGGTGCTCCATCCGCTCGCCGCGATCAAGCGCTGCGCCAAGTTCGATGAAAGCGGGCATCGAAGCGGGGCTGGCGAACTGGTAGGTCATGATGTGATCGACCAGTTCATAGGGCGCGGCCTGTGCGGCACGCGCCGCGCGGCACTGGGGGGTCGAGACCAGCCGCATGGTGTTGCGGATGCCTTTGAGCCGGTATTGCTCGGGCCGGTGATCGAGCGAGTGCCAGGCGATATAGTCGGCGTCGCGCCCCGTGGGATCGCGGCCCGAGAGCGACAGGAACACAAAATCGGCATCGCTCGCCCCGGTGGCGAGCACTTCGGGCAGGGCTTCGGACGGACTTCCGGCAAATTGCATCATCAGGCTCTCCTTTGGGCATTGCGCCTGTTCTTGCGCATTTGGCGCAAGTTGCAAGCCCGCGCGATCCGTGACAGCAATGGGGCTCTAAGGGGGCCCTGCCAATGCGCCGCTTCAAGATGCTGGTTTTTTCCGAGCCGTTCGAGGGCGGGGAGGATGCATTCAACGCATGGTATTCAGATCAGCACCTTGACGACCTGTGCGCTTTGCCCGGGTTCACCAGCGCCCAGCGTTTCACCCTGCATTCGGTTTCGATGGGCACCGCGCTCAACAAGTATCTCGCGATTTACGATGTCGAGACCGACGATCCCGATTGGGTGATCGAAAACATGTTCGCCATGCGCGACACGGCAGCCATGCCGATGTCGCCCACCTTCAACCTCGATCCGACGAGCGTGATGCTATACGAAGAGCTGACCGGGGTGACCTTTGCGAAGGCCAAGGCCGAGGGCTGAGCCGGCGGCGATCAGCGCTTCCACGGCCAGTCAGTCACCCCGCCAGCCCACAGCGCCAGCCAGATCACCACCGGCTGCGCGGCGAGGCGCGGGATATGATAGCCGAGCCCGGCCCCGCCATCGGCCTTGGCAAGATCAAGCATCATGTGGTTGAAATTGGCGGGCCACACGCAGAGCGCATAGGCCGCGAGCCCCCAGCCTGCGGCGCGCCGTAGCTCTTTTGACCATGGCTGGATCAGTCCGGTGGCCCCGACAATTTCGGCAATTCCGGTGAGCGCGACGACCAATCCGGGCGCTTGCACCCAATGCGGGGTGATGCCGATGAACGGGGCGGGCAGGACCAGATGGAAGACGCCCGCCGCCGCATAGAACAGTGCCAGCAGGAACCTTGCAGCCAGACGTGCTTGCAACGGCTCAGTTGGCCCGGGCTACCCGGGTATAGGGCACGAAATCCTCTAGGCCCACGAAGCCCGAATAGGAAAAGCTGCTGCGGTCGTGCATCCGCACAGTGTCAAGTCGGCACAGCTGGCTGGTGTGCAGCTGTGTCACCATGATGTCGTCATCATCAAGCGTGTCGGCGTTGCTCGGCCGGTTGACGTAGATCGTGCGGCCGCTGTCATAGACGATCGCAGTCCGATCGATGATCCGCGTGCTTGAAGTGCGGTTGAGCGGAATGCAGCTCACCGGCGCTCCGGCAACGCGGCCCTCGATCACCTTGGCCAGTTGCTGTTCGCCGGTCAGGCGTTCTTTTGCCGAAAGCGCGGGCGTGGTCAGCAACGCGGCGGCGCTGGCGAGAGCGATTGCGAACTTGCGCATGTTGTTTCTCCATTGCGGATATAACTACAAGGCTAACACACTAATCTGAACCCCACCTGAAATTCAGGCTATCAAAATCACGCGGTCCCGCCCACGGTCAGCCCCTCGATCAGCAGGCTGGGCTGGCCGACACCAGCCGGCACGCTCTGCCCGCCCTTGCCGCAGACACCGACGCCTTCATCGAGCTTCATGTCATTGCCGATGCCGGTGACCCGGGTGAGCACGCTGGGACCATCGCCGATCAGCGTTGCGCCCTTGATCGGCGCGCCCAGTTTGCCGTTCTCAACCTTGTAGGCCTCGGTGCAGGAAAAGACGAATTTGCCCGAGACGATATCGACCTGCCCGCCGCCAAAGCTCTTGGCAAAAATGCCGTTCTTGATGCGGCTCAGCAACTCGGCGGGATTGTCATTGCCGCCGCGCATGAAGGTGTTGGTCATCCGCGGCATTGGCGCATGGGCATAGCTCTCGCGCCGGCCATTGCCGGTGGCGGCGACGCCCATCAGCCGGGCGTTGAGCCGGTCGTGCATATAGCCCTTCAGGATACC
>JANOBA010000174.1:0-7291 GCA_031411415.1 Novosphingobium sp. | reverse complement strand
CCCGCCGCGCTCACCGGCACTTTGTATAGCGCCCCAAGACCGCGGTTGATAAAGGTCTTGCGGGTTGAAAACAGGTCGCGGTAATCGCCGCGGTTGGTCACCAGCAGGTCAACGATGGTGCGCAGTGTCTGTTCCTGCGCGTCACGGGCAAGTTCGGAATTGAACTTGGGATAAATCGCCTGATCCTTGGCGAGTCCGCGAAATTGCTCGTAGCCGAACATGTCGAAGAAGAATGAGCGCACGCCCTGCTCATAGCGCGGCGAGGCAAGCATGCGGTCAACCTGAAGCTGGAGTTTAGCAGGAACACGAAGCTCGCCCCTCGCGGCGGCATCGAGCAAAGCCTCGTCGGGTGGACTATCCCACAGCAGGAAGCTTATCCGGCTGGCCAGAGCGTGATCCTCCAGCCGGTATCCGCCGGGTGTAAGTGGATCGGCCACGCTCCGCTCCACGCGGAAGATGAAGTTGGGTGACATCAGCAACCGCGACAGCCCCGTCTCCAGTCCCTTGGCAAAGCTGTTGTTCACGCGCGCCGCTTCTGCGGCAATGGCGACCACGGCGGAGAGCTCGGCATCCGCAAGGGGCCGGCGATATAGCAGGCGGCCGTATCGGCCGAGGACTTGCCCGGCACATACGGCGTCGAATGGGCTCGCGGTCGTCGGTGAGCAGGGCACGCTTACCTTGCCGCCCGCCATCGCCTGCGCCGCAATCGCCCGCGCGCGCAGCTCGTATTGCTCGATACCCGAAGCCGACACAGTGACCGTCGCGTCGCCAATTGCCAGCAACCCCTGCTCTCGCAGCGGCGGATCGAAGCGGCCCGGGACCTTTATCGCTGGCCCGAATATCTGTTCGACCGAGCGGATATATTGCGCCTCGTTGAGACGCCGGAAACCCGGCGGGGCCGGTGCAATCGCGGGCACCTTTGCGGCGGCGGCGGTGACTTTCTCGGCCGGGGCAAGCGAAACAAGGCCGATCAGGGTCGCCGCAGCGCCCGCCATGAAGGCCGCCCGGCCGAATTTGCTGATGGCAATCACGGGATATTCCCTTTGGCTGGAGTGAAAGCCGGCACGCCCTCGATTTCGAAGGCGGCCGAGATGCCGTTGAGTTCGCCAGTTAGCGGGTCGGCCAGGCCGTCGGCGGCGCGTTTCAGCGCGTTGTAGAGAGCGGGCGCCTGCATCCCGATGGTGTTCTCGTAGTCGCTTGCGCGGAATACCTGCCAGGTGAAGCGCCGCCGCCAGTCAAGATATCCGCCAATCAGGCCCTTAAGCTTGCCATCCGGCAGGAACTGCAAGCGCAGGCGGGGCTTCCAGATGGTTGTCTCGATAGCGGTCACTTCGTGGACATGCAGCCGCTCGGCTGGCTCGGTGGTAAGCACGCCATCGACGATGCGGCCACGAAATCGCACGAAGTCTTGGGCAAAGGCGGGATTGTCGGTGACCCGGAAGGTATAGTCGGCAAGCACGATCTTCGCCGGGCTGCGGCGCTGTGGGTCGGTGCTGTAGAGTAAGGTAACGAACACCTCGTCGTCGTTCAATGGGTCATCGATGTCGCTGATTTCCAGCAGGCCGGTGGGGCTGCCCGCTGCCCTGCCCTCATTGAAGATCATCGGCAGGAAACCGCGCCGGCGAAAGCCTTCGACGCAGCCCTCTACCGTTAACAGCCGGTTGTCGACGCCAGCATGTCCATCAAGGTCGAAGCCGGGCGCCGCGCCGGATGCGGGAGCGAGATTGCCCGGGTCGGCAACGATGCCCGGCATCAGCGTGACATGCATGCGATCAGGCCCGCGAAAGGCCATGAGATCGGGACCGATCCCGCCGCCCGCCCCGCGCTGCGCCCGCTCGCGCGCCGCCTCATCCCGGGGCAGAAATGCATAGTAATCCGCCTCGGAGGGCTTGGTGTTCATCCGGGGGCATTGGCCGGGCGATGCGTCAACCGCTGCGGCGAACCAGCTGATCGCGAAAGTCCTGCGCGCGCCCGAAGTGTGGCCGGGCCAGGTGAGCGCGGGCGAGGCGGTGATTGGCCTTGGCGCGGGCTGCGGGCGATAGTTCAGCCATTCGATCACGCCGAAGTGGAGGGCAAAGGCCTGTTCAGGCGCATCGGCGACGACTGGACAGCCAAGCCGCACTTGCCGCAGCGCATAGTGGTAGAAGTCAGGCACGTCGCGGGGAGCAGGGCCATGTTCCTGGGGATGCCGCGCCAGCTCGGAGGATTCTGCATAAGTCAGAACCGGGATAGTCTCGCCGCGGCGGCACAGTGCCATCAGCCGCGCCGCCGCCGGGCTTGCCTTGTCGACCGAGATGGCGAGCATGCTTGGACCTTGAGCCGGAGCCTGCGGTCCGGTGAACAGGAGGTCGTTCTTGTTGTCGCGGATGCCCCTGATTTCCTGCAATTCGGGCCGCTGCGTCCAATAGTTGGACTCGGCGCGCACCCAGCCGGCAAATGCTGTGGGTCTTGCGTCGCCGGCCAGGCCTTCGATCCGCATGTAGCTGGGGCCAATGTAGGCAAAGGCGGCCGGGGCGCTGGCAAAGGTCGCAGCCAGCGCCAACCCGGCGGCAAGAACCGCGCGCAAACTGAACCCGCCATCGAACCGCCCGAAGGCCACTGCACGTCTCCCCTGCGAACTGCATGCTTGCGATCCGCCGCGATGCTGTGCAGTTGCTTAGCGTTTGATCTTGACCGCGGTCAAGCTCTGCGCGACATAATGGCGCATATTTATTCAGGGAGCCAGATGCCAATGTCGGTCCGATTGCAAATTCAGCGCCGCAGCTGGCGCCGTGCCGGAGTCGCCGCGCTGCTGAGTATCGTTTCGGTCACCTGCATTGCCGCCGCGACTCCCGATGTCAGTCACGCTGAGCGCGAAGGACTGATCTTCGAGCGTCAGCAAACAATGGACCAACTTCAGCGCGACGGCGAGCTTCTGGGCAACATTGTCGCCGGGCTCGCGCCGCACGAAAAGCTGGGGCAAGCAACCCGCGCTATCGCCAACGGCGCACGCGATGCACTTCGGGACTATCAGAACCGCGTGCCCGGTGGCCGCTCAAAGCCTGAAGTCTGGTCGAACAACGCAGACTTCATGGCGCGCATGGAGGCATTCGCCCGCAATTCAGAGGCGATGGCGCAGGCCGGCGAGGTGGGCAACATGGCGCTGGTGACCGAACGGATGATCGAGGCGATGCCCTGCAAGCAATGCCACGATATCTATCGCGAGCCGAAGAAACCCTGACACCTCTCAGCGGGCAGCGGCGAGCATCCTGAGCCAGCCGATCACGGCATCGCGGGCATGGCTGAACCGCTCGGTGTTGAAGCGGCGAGCAAAAGCCAGCCCGCGCGCGCCCGTCTGGATGATCGTCGCCAGCTCTTCCGGCGTGGCTCTCGCCAGCTCCAGCCCCCGCGCCGAAATCGCCCCGCGGATGATCGCAGATTCCCGGTTGTTCAGCTCGAGTCCGAACGCCGCGATCAGCGCATGCATTTCCTTGCGGTGGTTGGCGAGCGCAAGAAACTCGAGCTGAAGCGCCGCGTTGGTGGGGTCGCAACTGATCTCGAACATCGTAGCTAGCGGGTTCTCCGACCTCGCGGCTGCGTCGAGCAGCTTGAGGTGATCCTCGGTCACTTGCCGGAACAGCTCGGCGAACAGATCGCCCATGGTGCGGAAGTAGTAGTGCACCAGCTGCGGCTTGAGCCCGGCCTTCTTGGCCAGCTTGCGCGAGGTTACCTCGGCATAGCCCTCGTCGCGCATCAGTTCCCCCGCCGCGCGCAGCAGCAATGCGCGGGTTTCCGAAGTCTCGGTGCCGATCCTGCGGTTCGATGCCATCGGCAGCGCTCCTAGACGGGCCGGACCCGATTGGCGAGCCGGCATCGCGGTTTGTCCCGCATGCTCAGGGCTCCAGCTGATCGATGCACCATGCGATCAGCGCCCGGGTCTCGGCATGTCCGCCGGTGATGCCTATGGCGGATTCGAGACCGAGAACGCTGCCAATCGAGGTGATCACCATGGTCACGGCAAACGGGTCCACAATGTCCTTGCCGGCGGGCGGCGGACGGAACTGTGCCTGGAGCCTGTCGAGCCCCAGCCTGCGCACCCGCTCGCCGAATTCAATGGTGCGGATCCTGATCGCTTCGATGTGATTGGCCATCGAGAGGAATTCCGAGTTCAATGTGGCATCGGTCGGATTTGCATGCACTTGCCAGAAGGCATGCAGCGGCCGCGCATCTTCAAGCGCATGCTCGATCCGCGCAAGATAGCGCTCGATGTGCCGTTCGTATGTGGCGACGAGCAGGTCGTCGAGCGTCTGGAAATAGTAATAGACCAGCTGGTGCTTGAGCCCGGCGCGCTCGGCAACCTTGCGCGCTGTCAGCGCGCCATAGCCATCCTCGCGCATCACCGCCTCGACGGCGTCCATCAACGAGGCACGCGACGCCGACCTTTCCGTCCCGAGCCGCCGCTTAGACGCCGTCATCTTCGTTACGCCTTTTCGCTGCGGCAGTTCGCCGTGCATCTAGACCAACAGGCCTCGCATCACACAACCCAATTTTTCCAGGAGTTGACTCGCTGCATCAAAACGCTAACGAAATGGTCAGCATTTGCAGCTGGTCGGAAGCGAGACCGGCATAACCTCAGACGGGTGAGGTGGTGAATGCCATCGATCTGAGGTGAAATCAGGATGTCACTACAAGGCTTTTTCCAGAACGCTTACGTCACGCATGACCTTGATCGGGCAATCTCGCTGTGCTCTGCCGCAACGGGTATCGGCCAGTTCATGCCAATGGACCTCGAATTGCCGTTGCTCACGTCCGAGGGCGAGCGCTCGATCCGCCTGCGGGTTGCAACAGGCTGGATCGGGAAGTTGCAGATCGAACTGATCCAGCCGGTTTCGGGCTATATCGCCCCTTATGCCTCAGGTCTGGCAGCCGATCCGTCCGATGCCACACCGCGCTTTCATCACGTCGCCGTCCGCCGCGACGATGCCGAGGCGCTTGTTCGCGAGGTGGAAACGCTCGCGCTGCCGGTCATCTTCAGAACCAGCGGCAACGGCATTTCCTCGGTCTTCGTCGATGCATCAGCCAGCTTCGGCCATCCCATCGAATTCGTCTGCGCCACGCCCGAAGGCTGGAACCTGCTGGGCTGGCCGAAATCAACCTGATCCTTTCGGAGGAACCCGCCATGGTGACCACGATCAACTCGCTCGCCGACCTCGATCTCATGACCCTGCCGATCGAGGAACGCGCTTTCGGCGCCGACCCCGAGCCATGGTTCGCAAAAGCGCGCGGGCGCCATCCCTGGCTGGCGAAATTCACCCATGGCTATCTCGTCCACGGACACCGCGAGATCCGCGATCTCATGCAGATGGATGACAAGCTGCAAATCGCCACCGGCGATGTTGTCGAAATCATGGGTGCGACCGGCAAGCCCTGGGGCGATTTCATGCAGGCGCTGCTGATCAGCCGCCACGGCGCCGATCACCGGCGCATGCGCGACGCCCTGAAGCCCTTCTTCAAGCCGCGCCGCATCGCCGAACATGTCGGTCAGATCCGCGAGGTGGTCTCAGACCTGCTCGACGAATGGGCACCCAAGGGCCAGTTCGACTTCACCGAATTTGCCTCCAACTTCCCTGTGGCGGTGATGTTCGGGCTGATCGGTGCCGACATCGCCGATCTGCCGAAGATCAAGTGGGCACTCGAAATTCAGGGCCTCAGCTACAGTCTCGATACGTCGCTGCTGCCCGAGATGGAGCGGGCGCATGCAATGATGATGGAATTTGGCTCCGATCTGGTGACCGGCCGGCGGGCGAACGGCGAGACGCGCGACGATCTGCTGCAGGAACTGATCAAGGCGGAAGACAGCGGCGCGTTGAGCCATCAGGAAGTCTGCGAGCAGCTCTTCTTCCTCTTCGCCGCCGGGTATGACACCTCTAAAAACCAGCTTGGCATGGCTGCCTTGCTGCTGTTCCGGCAGCCCGAGCTGTGGGAGCGCTGCGGTCAGGACCGTGAATTCTGCACCCTCGCCATCGAGGAAGCGCTGCGCCATTCCAGCCCCAGCAGTCCGCCGCGCATCGCGCTGGAAGACTTCGTCTATCAGGAAGTGCTGATCCCCAAGGGCGCGCACCTTATGTTTCTGCTTAACATATCAGGCCGTGATCCCCGCTCGTTCGACAATCCGATGGAATACCGCCCGGGCCGCGAATCGGCGAAGCATCACCTCGCTTTCGGCAAGGGCGCGCATATCTGCCTCGGCCTGCATCTCGCTCGTTTCCAGATGGAAGAAGGGCTCCATCTGATTGCCCAGCGGCTGAAAAGCCCTCAGGTTGCCGGCGAAGTGACCTGGCGCCGCTTTCCCGGCGTGTGGGGAATTGAGGCACTGCCGATCAGCTTCACGCCTGCCTGAAAAAAAGAGCAATCGGGGGAGAAATCATGACAGAAACCTTCGCCAAGGCAGCCAGCCTGCATCCGTCGATCTGTCGCTTTACGGTGCTATATCGAACTGGAGTATCAGTCTGCAACGAAGGAAGCACAGTCGCGAGTTCACGCCTTTAGACGGTAAGGCTGATGAAGCGTCTGCCGCCGGAACATCTGACACACCTCGCCCGTAAATCAGCGGACAGCGGGCTGCAGCTGAGTGGTTTTGCGCCGGGAGTCTGCGGTGTAGGGCACTTAACTCATCTGGTTACCTCCGTTCAACCCCCGCAGTCTGTCGACCTCATCCATGGCCCATAGCCAGTGCGCTGCCCCGCCGGTGTCGTGGAGCCAGGCGAGCGCCTGCGACAGCGAGTCAATCTGGTCGTCGTGACGCCCATTGGGGAACATGGCCACTTCGTGGAGGAAGGCATCCAGCCAGTGCGCCTGGTCGGGTATCCAGACCTTGCCGGCTTCGATCAGCGGCGTTCGGGCAATCAGCCGCTCGTACTTGGACCCTTTAGGCTTGATCGCATGGATACTGGTGAGCCCTTCGAACCGCAACTCCTGGAGGAGCTGGATGCCCGAGGCTGTGTCCTCGATGAGGACCTGCGATGCCTTGTGGAGTTCGGCAAGCTGGCGCAGCTTGCGCTTGAGATCGGGGAACTGCAGCCGGTCACGGTAGACGTCGAGGAGGTAATATTGGCGCTCCCTGGTTTGCCCCCAGGTGGTACAGACCGAGTAGTCGGCACGCTCGCTGTCCTTCGAAGCGGTATCCCAGCTCTGGACGATCTGCGTGAACTCGGGCGGGTGCTGCGCATCGTATGACCTGAACCACTCGGGCCGGATCTCGCCGCCACCAGCAGGCGCGGGCCGCTGCTGATACTGTGCGGCGAAGACATAG
>JANOBA010000173.1:0-3680 GCA_031411415.1 Novosphingobium sp. | reverse complement strand
GGCGCGGCCCGTGCGCTGGCGCATGAGCCGGAGCTGGAAGTCGCCTGGACGGCCGACAATCCCGGCCAGATCGGCAACAACCTGCGCGTGCCCATGCCCGGCCGCAGCCTGCCGCGCGCGCAGGCGATGGAGGCGCGCGGCTTTGCCGATTCGATGGCGCTGAAGCTTCGCCACCACAACGAGGCAATCCACGCCCGCCATGCCCCCGCCGAACCCGCTGCGCGCGCCTGCTATGATGCGGTCGAGCTTGTGCGGTATGAGGCGCTGGGATCGAAGGCCTATGCCGGTATTCGCGGCAACCTTGATGCGGCGATGATGGTGCGCATGGGCGGCGATCCGATCACCCGCGCGGCCAGCGCCGACGATGTGCCGATCCAGGCCGCACTGGCCTTGATGCTGCGCGAGCACCTTACCGGCCAGCCAGTGCCCGAGGCGGCGCGCGCCGGCGTGGAAATGCTGCGCGGCTTCATCGAGGACAAGGCCCAGTCCGATTTCGACGCGCTGGCGCTGTCGCTGGATAATCAGAAGGCCTTCCAGAGCCTGACGCTCGACATGTTGCAGCATCTCGAGCTCACCCAGATGCAGCCACCTGACCAGCCCGCCGACGAGAGCGACGATCAGGGCGGCGACGAGGAAACCGAAGACGACGAACAGGGCGACAATGCCGGCGATGACCAGCAAAGCCCGGAAATGGCCGCCGAGCCGAGCGAAGGCGATGCGGACGGCGACAGCGAGACCGACAGCGAATCCGCCGACGAGATGGAGGAAGGCGAGGCCGGCGAAGACGGCGAGGAAGGCATGTTGCTGGTCCGCCCGAATCGCCCCTGGACCGACACTCCGGCGGGCTTTGACTACAAGGTCTTTACCGAGGCCCATGACGAAGTCGTCGCCGCCAGCGAACTGTGCGATGCCGAGGAAATGGCCCGCCTGCGCGCCTATCTCGATGCGCAATTGAAGGGCCTGCAGGGCGTCGTCACAAAGCTGGCCAACCGGCTGCAACGACGATTGATGGCGCAGCAGAACCGCAGCTGGGATTTCGATCAGGAAGAAGGCATCCTCGATGCCGCGCGGCTGGCGCGGGTTGTCGTCTCGCCCGGCCTGTCGCTCAGCTACAAGATCGAGCGCGACATCGAGTTCAAGGACACGATCGTTACCCTGCTGATCGACAATTCCGGATCGATGCGCGGGCGGCCGATATCCATCGCGGCGATCAGCGCCGATGTGATGGCGCGCACGCTGGAGCGCTGCGGGGTCAAGACCGAGATCCTCGGCTTCACCACCCGCGCCTGGAAGGGCGGACAGAGCCGCGAGGCCTGGCTGGGCGGCGGCAAGCCGAGCCACCCCGGCCGGCTCAACGACTTGCGCCACATCGTCTATAAAAAGGCCGACGAGCCCTATCGCCACGCCCGCAGAAATCTGGGCCTGATGATGCGTGAGGGCCTGCTCAAGGAAAACATCGACGGCGAGGCACTGCTCTGGGCACACAGCCGCCTGCTCGCCCGCCATGAAGACCGCCGCATCTTGATGGTGATTTCAGACGGCGCACCGGTCGACGATTCGACGCTCAGCGTGAACAGCGCCGGCTATCTCGAAGGCCACTTGCGCAAGGTGATCGACTGGATCGAGAAGCAGTCGCCAGTGCAATTGGTGGCCATCGGCATCGGCCACGACGTGACCCGGTATTATCGCCGCGCAGTGACGATCATGGATGTCGAGCAACTGGCGGGAACGATGATTGAACAGCTGGCGGGGCTGTTTGAAGAGGAATCAAAATGAACGTTGCCGATGCCGTTGCCAGCCGCCGTTCCGTGCGTGCCTTTCTCGATACCCCGGTCGATCCAGCTGCGCTGCGCCGGGTGATGGAGGCGGCGCAGATGGCGCCATCAGGGTGCAACTACCAGCCGTGGGAAGCGACCATCCTCACCGGCGCACCCTTGCGCGAATTGCAGGCGAAAATGCTCGCCGCGCCGTTTCAGCAGCCTGAGGAATACGCCATCACTCCGGTCGATGTTCCGGCTGAATATCCGCGCCGCCTCAAGGAAATCGGCGCCGCGCGCGCCAAGGCGGAAGGCATCGACGAGGCGGACAAGGCTGCGCGCGCAGACGTGGTACGGCAGAACTTCGTCAGCTTCGGCGCGCCGGTGGTGCTGATGTGCTATATGCCGCGCGTTATGGGGCCGCCGCAGTGGTCCGATGTCGGCATGTGGCTGCAAACCGTGATGCTGCTGCTGCGCGGCGAGGGGCTGGACTCCTGCCCGCAGGAATTCATGGCGATGCACGGCAAGCTGATCAAGGAGTTCATCGGCGTTTCGGATGAGAGCCATATCTTGTTCTGCGGCATGGCGATCGGCCATGCGAACCCCGAGGCCATCTGCAACACCTATCAGCGCACGCGTATTCCCGTCGATTCGGCGGTGCGCTACCTCGGCTTTGACTGACCGGCGGATGGACGTTTCGCAAGCAGTTGCCAGCCGTCGTTCGGTGCGCCAGTTTCGGCCCGACCCGGTCGATCCAGAGGTGCTGCGCCGGGTGCTGACCAAGGCCCAGCGATCGCCTTCGGGCAGCAACATCCAGCCGTGGCATGCGGTCGTCCTGACTGGGGAGCCACTGGCGCGCCTCCAGTTGGCTGTTGCCGCAGAATTTCCCAAGGGACGCGCCGGTCATTCGATCCCGTTCCACATGAACCCGGTGGGCATCGACGGCATCTACCGCGAGCGCCTGTTCGGGGTGGGGGAGTCGCTCTATGCGGCGCTGGAGATTTCCCGCGACGACAAGGCGGGACGGCTGCGGCAATATGCGCGCAATTACAAAGGCTTCGGCGCCCCGGTGATGATGCTGGTGCATACCAAAGCCTATATGGGCCAAGCGCAGTGGGCCGATATCGGCATGTGGCTGCAAACCGTGATGCTGCTGCTGCGCGAGGAGGGGCTCGACAGTTGCCCGCAGCTTTGCTGGGCGGATTACACCAAACAGGTGCGCGCCTGCGTTGCCATGCCGGATGACCATGTGTTCTATTGCGGCATTTCGATCGGCTATCGTGAGGCGGAAGCGGCGGTGAACACGTTCGATGTGCCCCGCGCCGTGCTCGACGATGTCGTGCGGTTTGAGGGGTTCTGAGCGATGAAACTCTGGCGTCTGACTCGAATGGGGCATCAGGCGCTGGACGGCGCCGGTGCGGCGCGGTTGGGGACGCGCTATTCATCACCGGGCAGGCCGGTCGTCAGCATGGCATCGGAGGCCGGGCTCGCGGTTCTGGTCGTGCTGCGCTATTTGCCGCGCGACTTGGTCGGCGTGGAAGAGGATTATGTGCTGGGCTGGACCGAGGTCGATGCAGTGCCCGAGCGGATTTCCGGCGCGAGCGACGCGGAAGTGCGCTGCCAAGTCGATAGCTGGCTGGCAGGGCGGCGCTCGCTGCTTGCGGCAATCGCTTCGCGGGTTTTGCCCGAAGCCGATGTCGTGCTGATGAACCCGCTGCATCCCGGTGCTGCGCAGGTTCCGCAGTTGACCACGCGGCCATTCAGTTTCGCCGATTGCCTCCATGTGCCGCCCATGCTTGAACGTTACAGGGAGACCAACCGATGAAACGCCTTGCCCTGCTTGCCCTGATGCTGCCGCTGATCGTGGCCGCCGCGCCGCAGGGTGATGAGCGCACCGCGATCAATCGCAAGCTGGCAGCAATC
>JANOBA010000172.1:0-13893 GCA_031411415.1 Novosphingobium sp. | reverse complement strand
CTATGACGATACCATCCAGGCCGAATGCGGCATCACCCATGTCCAGAAGCTGATCAATGGCGAGCCGGGCTTCGTCGGCACGATCATGGCCGACAAGGTTGCGGGTTTGCATGCGCTCTATGCAACGATGATGGCGCTGTTCCACCGCGAGCGGACGGGTGAGGGCCAGGAAGTCGAGGTCACCATGTTCGAGGCGATGGCCAGCTTCATGCTGGTCGAACACGCCAATGGCCGCCTGTTTGACCCGCCCTTGGGGCCGGCAAACTACCACCGCGCAGTCGAGCGCAACCGGCGGCCCTACAAGACGCAGGACGGATATGTTGCGGCGCTGGTCTATAATGACAAGCACTGGAACGCCTTTATCGCGGCGGTGCAGCCCGAATGGAATGCGCCCGAATTTGCCACGCTGGAACTGCGCGCCAAGCAGATCGGCCGGGTTTATGGCCTGCTGGGCGAGACCTTTCTGACACGCACGACGCAAGAATGGCTCGACCTGCTGCGCGAGCTGGCGATTCCCGTCGCCCCGCTGCGCTCCACGGACGAATTGTTCGAAAACGAACATCTGAACGACATCGGCTTCTTCGAGAAAATCGCCAGTCCTTATGGCGAAGTGACCTTTCCAGGCGTGCCGACCTGGTTTTCCGCGTCGCCCGGCTATGTGCGCGGGCCGGCGCCGGCTTTGGGCGAGAACAATGCGGAGATTTTGGCTGAGCTGGGCCTGTGATTCTCAGCGCGTCGAGATGCAGCAAAAATCCCCGTTCCGGTGGCCCTTGGCCTGCGCTTCCGGGGTCAGCAGCCGGCAACCGATAATCATGCCCTCGGAACCTTGCGACTTCAGATAGGCTTGCGGGTCTCTGATTGAACCGTTCCACTTTTCCAGAACCCCCAGCACGTGGAATGGCCGGAAGCTGTCCATCATGGCGAAGTATGTGGTGTCGTCGACCATCGGCTTGAACGCCCGGCCTTTCGCGCCAATGCCGCATTGCCGAGCGGTGCTGCGAATCTGTTCGCGGATCGTGCCATAGCCATAAGTTGAAGCCGAAAAGCCCTGATCTGCGACAATGCCCGGATGCGTGGCGGCGGCGACGAGCGGGGGATAATAACGCCGGACGATATCCGCCTGCGCCACCAGCGAGATCGCCACCAGCACCGTGGCGGCAATGCCAAGCTGGCCTGCGCGCCGCTCTGTCCATTCCACGGCGGACAGCGCCATCACGACGAAGATCGCCAGCATCGGCAGCACGACCATTGCTTCGTAATCGTTTTTGGTCAGCTGGCTGGTGCCCCAGACCAGCATCAGCCCTGCCGTGGCCGCCGCCGTCAGTGCGGGGAAATCGAGCTGCCGCTTGCGCCAGCACAGCAGCAGCGCCCTGATCAGACAGGCGAGCGCGGCGAGCAGCGCGGCGTTCCAGGCCAGGCTCATCGGCAGATAACGCAGCGCAGTGCCCCCGGCCTCGATGCGGCCATAGGGCAGCCAGGTCGACATCGGCGATTTGCGCGCCTCGGCGATAACTATATAGCCGTTAGGATTGGCGCCCTGGATCGCCTTGTCTGCCAGACTCTGCCACGAATCTCCGGCGGCGATTGCCGAAGCCAGGTTCTGCTTGGCGAGTTCCCCCGCCATCACCGCATCGCCCGGGCATTGGAACCGCGCAGACCAATAGCCTGCCGCTTGCACCGAGAGCACGGCAAAGCCCAGCATCAGGGCAAGCCGAACGCGCAAAGTGATCCGCTCACGCCCGGCGAAGAACAGGCAGAGCAGGAACAGCGGTACGAAGAGAATGCCCTTCATGTGCTGCGAAACTGCCGCCACGCCGCACAGCAGAATCACAAGTGGCCACAGCCAGGCGAGCCTGCTTCGCGCCGCCGCCAGCGTCGCAACAATCGCTCCAGTCGCGGCCAGCAGCACGGTTTGATCGGGGCGGCTCATCACCAGCATGATCGGCAGCACCCCCAGCCCCAGCAGGCCGAACGCCAGCGCGGTCAGGATGTTGCGGCGCCGTGCGTCACCAGCGATTTGCGCGATCAGGCTGCGCATCAGGAATGCCCAGCCAAACGCGCAAGACACGCCGATGATGCGGACATACAGCGGATCGGGAAAGGCGGTATTGAGCCATGCCGAAACCAGCCGCTGCGGCACCATGAACCACAGCGGGGCGGCAATCGTGTTTGGCCCGCAGATGTCTGACAACATGCGGTCGACGCCGCCGTCGAATCCAGCGCGCAATTGCATGCGCCAGCCCACTTCATCGGTGTAGACGGGCAGCAGTAGGCCAAACAGCAGCGAGCCGAGAAAGGCGATGAAGGCGATCAGCGCGGCCAGCCTTGGCCAGTCGCGCTCAGCGGACATCGCGCGGCACCAGGCGATAGGCGGTATAGGTTCCGCCAGCGCGGCTTGCCGCCACATCATAGGCGGCATCAAACAGGTCGAGCGCGAAGGGCGCATCGCCATTGGCGACGATCAGCCAGCCGGGCCGGCGGAAGACCTTTGCTCCTTGCCGGACATAGTGCCGGATGACCTCGCGCGGCAGTGGCAGGCAATTTGCCAGATTGTTCACCCCGGTCCAGGCCTTGGCCGGATCGGCACTGGGCATGATCTTGGTATCGTCGAACAGCAGCACTGCCTCGCCGCTCTCGCGGGCCAATGCAGAGTAGAGCGCGGCGGCATCGGCAGGCAGGATTGGCGCAGGATCTTGTGGTTCCGGGGCAAAGTGCCTGATCAGCGCGCTGGGGCCGATCTGCACCCCGGCGATGCGGGTTGCACTCTTGGCAACGGGCCATGCAGGATAGTGGATCGCCGTGGTCAGCGCGATGATGCCGGCCAGGCCCGCGCGCATGAAGCCGCTGCCCAGCGCAGTCGGCCACGCGGCCTGCGCTGCCAGCATGACCAGGATCAGGAACGGCAGCAGGTTCAACACGTTGTTGTCGTGACTGCGGCTGAGGAAATAGGAGAAGGCAGCCAGCGCCGCGAGCAGGCAGGCATAGAGCGAACGCCGCGCTACGGGCTTGTCGCTGCGCATCAGCGCGACGCCCGCAAGCAGCAGCACCGCTGCGACCAGCCAGATCGCCCCGAAAGGCGTGATTGGCACTGGCCCGGGCGGAAAGCGCAGGTAGAGCAGGAAATCACCCAGCGCGATCCCGCTGCCGAACACCAGCCGGAATACGAGCGCAAGCACAGCGTAGCCGGCAATGACGGCCACCAGACCGGTCGCCCCGCCGCGTAGCAGCGCCTTGGCCTTGGCCGCTTGCGATGTTTCGCCGTCTGCTCGGCGCAGAGCCAGCCAGGGCCACCAGACCAGGGTGGTGAAAAAGGCGGTCTCTGGCGACCATGCAAGCCCCAGCAGCCACAGTCCGTGTCCGGCCCAGACGGCGGGGCGCGGCAGACTGGGAGGCAATTCCGCCGCCGCGAGGCTCTCGGCAGTTACAATCAAAGCTACCAGTGCTGCGAGCGGCAGGAAGCGCAGTCCACCGACCGAAGGAGTCATTACCGGGTGAGCCCAGTCGAGCGGATAGCCTGTCCAGACAAACACGGCGCACAGTAGCGCGGCCAGCGCCAGCAGCCGCGATGCTTTGTCCATCCCGCGCATCAGCAGCAAGGCGATCCAGCCGAGCGTGGCGAGATAGAGTGCATTGGCGACAACCGTCACCGCATAGAGTCCGCTCCAGCAGTCGCTGCCACAGGCACTCGCCAGCAACAGCGTCGGCCCCATGCCATATTGCACCGGGAAATCACGAAATGGCACGCCGCCTGCGAGCAGCGGGTGCACTGGTGATAGGTAAGCACCCCAGTGGTGCCAGGCGGCTTTGGCCGAGACCGGGACGTTGAGTGCGCCGGTCATCAGCCCGGCGGCAAGTCCCAGCACCAACAGCGCGGCAACTGCCGCCCTTTCACTGCCAGAAATGGAGCTCGATGGCGCATGGCCGAGCGGCATGAAACGGCACTGCCGCGCCAGAATTGCCATGGTGAGGCAGGCCAGCGCTGCCAGGATCAGTTGCGACGAAGGAATGTCGATGCGCACCAGCCACCAGGTCGACGCTGCCAGCAACAGCGCGGCAGCCAGCGTGCCTGCCAGTGCCCGCAGGCCATAGCCGAGCGACGCCAGGATCAGCAGTGCTGCGCCATCGACCAGCAGGCCGCCGCGCACCCCGGTGAGCAGCACCGCCCCGCCTGCCAGCACCACGGTCAGCCACCCGTCCCCCTCGGGCGCGAGCTGGGCTTTTCGCCGAACGACAAACGGCAACAGCAGGATTGCGGCCAACACTAACGTATAGACCAGCATGGGCAGGGGATTGGCAGCCACTGCGCCGCTCAGCTTTGGGCGATGGCAGCGGGAATGTTGATCCGCTCGCGCTCGACGACCATCGGCCCGCGCCGCACCTGGGCATGGATTGCGGTGTCAGATTCGCCGAGCAGGCCGATCGAGGCGAGCTGGACGCCGGCAAAGAAGAAGATCGCGGTGATCATCGTCTGGGTGCCCGCCGGCGCCGAATTGGGATCGATCAGCGTCGAGATGATGGTGAATACGGCATAGAGGAAAGCGAACAGCGCGATGCCGAAGCCGGCAAAGCTGCACAGGCGCAGCGGCACTGTGGTGAACGAGAAGATGCCGTTCAGCGCCTGATCGATGAGAGCGAGGGCATTGTTCTTGGAAATGCCGCGTTTGCGGGCCTTCCAGGTGTAAGGCAGGATCACCCGGGTAAATCCGGTCGAGGCAATGATGCCGCGGATATAGGGATACTGGTCGGTGTGGCTGATCACCACTTCCCACACCTTGCGGTCGATCAGCTGAAATTCGCCGACGTTCTCGGGGATCTCGAAGTCCGACAGCGAGTTCGACAGGCGATAGAAGATGCGGCGGAAGCTGCGCAGCGCGAGCGTTTCCTCGCGATTGGCGCGCATCCCGGCGACCACTTCAGTGCCGTTTTCCCAGTGACGGACCATCTCGGGGATGACCTCGGGCGGGTCTTGCAGGTCAGTGGGCAGGAACACCACCACGGCATCGCCAGTGGCATAGCGCAGTGCGTTGAAGTTCGAGCGGAAGGGCCCGAAATTGCGCGCGTTGAGGATCACTTTTACGCAAGAGTCGCTGGCGGCAAGGCCGCGTAGGATGACTGCCGTGCGGTCTTCGGAGGCATTGTCGGCGAAGATGTGCTCGCGCTCGTAATTTTCAAGCGGGCCGCCTTTGGCGAACAAGTCGGCGACGGCCTGATAGCAGGCCTCGACGTTGTCTTCCTCGTTGTAGGCGGGGCTGATGATCGAGATGCGTTTCTTGCTCATCAGGCGCTCGCTGTCATGAAATGTGACTGGGCCAGCCAGCTGGTGATAGGGGTGGCCTCGAGCATCGGCTCGACCGCAAGGACGGGCTTCACCAGCGGCATGGGCAGGCCGGGGATGAGGAAGTCCTGCATCTTCACCGACACATCCTTCCAGCCCGCGCTGCTTAATGCATGGCGCAGTTCGCCGGGCGTGAAGGCCATTTCGTCAGGCTCCAGCCGGGCCATGCGGCGGCCCAGTTTTGTGCCGAAAGCAAAGGCGCAATAAGGATTGAGGAAATTGGGCTCGATGAAGGCAAGGCCTCCGCCCGGATTGGTCATGCGGCGCAAATTGCCCAGCACGCGCGGCAGCTGGAGAACGAGATGGTGCAGGATGCCATTGCCGCAGACCAGATCGAACTTGCCGAATTCCAGCACCTCGTCGCCTAGCAGGTCGAGCAGCTCGAAGCGCAGATTGCCGCGCGTGTGACGGTGGCGGGCGATATCGATGAAGGCCTGGCTGATATCGACCGCGACGACTTCAGCAGAAGTTTCGGCGGCGATCAGCGCGGCGTTCTCGCCGGTGCCGCTGCCGATCTCGAGCACGCGCCTGGCACCCACGCGTTCGATCTGGGCCAGCATCCAGTCAGTCCGGCGGCGCGCGCGCACCGGGGTCGCGCCAACTGGGGCGAAAATTTGGTTGTAGCCGCGTTCGTCTGTAAGATTGAGCCCAGCCATGATTGTCAGCCTGCCTTTCCGGAAGCGGCGGTGAAAACGAACAGGCGCATGCCGGCAAAGCCGAGCACCGCCAGTACCGGCAGCAGCAAGGCCTGCGCCAGCAAGGGGCCAAGGCCCATACCGGTGAGCAAGCTCAGCAGGCCGAAATTGGTGAGGCCAAGCGCGGTGTAGAACACCAGAAAGCGCGGCATCACCCGCGCCGAGGTGTTGCCGAAAACGAGCCCGCCATAGGAATAGAAATTGAACAGGATCGCCAAAGCGGTCGAACCGGTGACCGCCAGCCACAAGGGCAAGCCGGTCAGCACCAGCGCGGCGTAGCTCGCATAGCCGAACAGGGTGTTGATCCCGCCGGTCGCAACGAAGCGGAAGAAGCGGGCGGCCTCGGGGGTCATGCGGCACGGGCCTGTCGTTGAGCGCGATACCAGTTCACGGTCTCGGCAATTCCGGCATTGAAAGCCACTTGCGGCGCCCAACCGGTGGCGGCCTTCAGGCGGCTATTGTTGGCCTGCATATGCATCACCTGATCGGGCCGGAAGGGAATTTCGCCAAACACGAGCTCCATTCCGGGCGCGGCGGCATCGCGGATCATTTCGACTGCGCAGCGCACTTGCACGGGCTGGCCCGAGCCGAGGTTGAAAATGCCCTCTGCCGTGGGCGTGACGGCGGCGGCGATCAGCCCGCGCGCAACATCGTCCACGTGCAGCCAGTCCCATTTCTGCGTGCCCAGCGTTGTCTGGGGGCGCTCGCCATCCAGCATTTGGCTGATCAGCGAAGGGATCAGCCAGCCGGGGTTGTCATCAGGGCCGTAAGTCGAAAATAGCCGCAGCCAAGCGTGTCGCATACCGGCTTGGCTGCAAAGCTGCCGGGTGAGATAGAGCGCCGCGACTTTCGCCGCGCCATACATCGTCGTCGGCTGGGGCAGGGAGTCTTCGCGCATCGTGCTGCCGGCGCCATATTCGCCCTGGCTGCCGGTGCCGATGAAAGCCTTGCAGCCGGCGGCAGCACCGGCCTCGACCAATGCGCAGGCGGCATCGATGTTTTCGGAAAACTGGCTGGTGTCATGCCGTGCCGAATTAGCGACGCCTGCCCAGGCGACATGAATAATCGCATCGGGGCGGAAACTTGCAACGGCGGCAAACAGCGCGCGCCGTTCGCGCAAGTCAACGCTGAGCGGCAGAATGCGCCCGGCGAGCGGGGCAAGGCGGCGCGGCTGGCCACTGGGGCGGGTGACGCCCGCAACCTCATGGCCGGCGGCCAGCGCCAGTTTGGCGACTTTCGCGCCGACAAAGCCTGATGCGCCGGTGACGAGCAGCTTCACAGCAGGGCTTTCGCGCGGGCAGCAATCGGGGTGAGCTGGTCAAGCAGCCAGGACTGACTGCCCACCTGTCCGCGCAGCTGGGGCGTGGTGCCCCATTTGGCGAAGCGCACGGGCGTTCCGGCTTCCATCAGGAGGTCGGCAACGCGGCTGCCGAAGCCGCCGCTGGTGCTGTGCTCCTCGATAGTGAGTAGCGCACGGTGGCTGGCGGCGAGGCTGGCGATGCAGACCTCGTCAAGCGGATTGATCGCAGGGAAGCTGACGACCGAGGCGGAAATTCCTGCTTCGGCGAGTTCATCGGCAGCGGCGAGTGCGCGGCCCAGAATGGGCCCGGTGGCGAGCAGGGCGACATCGCTGCCCTTGCGCAGCGTGACCGCTTTGCCGAGCATGACGGGCGTGCCGCCATCGTGGATCACCGGCTCTCCCGCGCGGCCAAGGCGCAGGTATGCGGGGCCCCGGCGGTCCAGCAACTGGGGCAGCAGTTCCTCGGCTTCGTGCGGATCGGCTGGGCAGGTGACGGCCATGTTGGGCAGCGCTGCCATGATGCCGAGGTCTTCAAGCCCGTGGTGCGTGTAGCCCTGCGGACCGTAAGCCAGACCGCCGCCGACCGAGATCACCGTCACCGGCAGATCGTGATAGCAGACATCGTTGCGCAGCTGTTCAAGGCAGCGCAGCGTCGGGAAATTGGCGATCGAATAGAGCGCGACCCGCTTGCCTGAGAGAGCGAGACCGGCGGCGATGCCGACCATCGCCTGCTCGCACACGCCGACGTTGCAATACTGGTCGGGCAGCTCGTCAGCGAACTGTTCGAGCACCGAATAGCCGAGATCGGCGGTCAGCAGCATGACGTCGGAATTGGCGCGGGCATACTGGGTCAGCGCGGCGATAGTCTCATTGCGCATCAGGCTTCTCCCAATTCCGCAAGCGCGGCAATCACCTGATCGTCGTCCGGGTTCTTGTAATGCCAGGCCAGCTTGTCTTCCATGAAGGACACACCCTTGCCTTTGACCGTGTGGCAGATGACCACTGTGGGCCGCGTGGGCGACACCGGCGGCGCGGTCAGTGCCGCCAGCAGCGCGCCGTGATCGTGCCCGTCGATTTCATGCACGCCCCAGTTGAAGGCGCGGAACTTGTCGGCCAGCGGATGCAGGTCGCTGACTTCGGCGACCGAGCCGAAGCTCTGGATCTTGTTGTAGTCGACGATAGCCACGAGGCTATCGAGCCTGGCGTGCTGGGCAAACTGGATTGCCTCCCAGTTGGAGCCTTCATCAAGTTCGCCGTCCGAAACGATGCAGAAGGCGCGCCAGTCTGCGCCCGCGCGCTTGGCGGCGAGCGCCATGCCAGCGGCGACCGGCAGGCCGTGGCCGAGTGAGCCGGTGGACAGCTCGACGCCGGGGACTGTCTTGGTGACATGGCCCGCCAGACGGCTGCCGTTCTGGGCGTAGGTTTTAAGCTCTTCGGTGTCGATGAAGCCCTTTTCGGCCAGCACCGCATAGACGATGGCGGCGGCGTGGCCTTTGGAGACAATCAATCGGTCGCGGTCTGCCCACTGGGGCCGGGCCGGATCGACCCGCATCGCCGCGCCATAGAGCACCGCAAGAATATCGGCCATCGAGAGGCACGAGCCGATGTGGCTGGCCTTTGCCGCGTTGGTCATCCGCACGGCATGGGCACGCAGCCGCGCGGCTAGGGCCAATGTGGCGAAATTGGTTGTCATCGCGTCCATTTGTCCCCCGCGTGCCGTCAAAAACGGCGCGTTAACGTCTATTAAGCAGACCTACCAAGACATGGTTAACGAAAAGAAAATGCCGGAAAGGCTTACCACTGTTTCCACGGCGCTTCGCCCGCGGTCCACAGCTCTTCAAGATAGGCCTTGTCGCGCACCGTATCCATCGGCTGGAAAAAGCCATCGTGCTGATAGGCGTGCAGTTCGCCATCGGCGGCGAGCTGCTGGAGCGGGTCTTCCTCCCAGACGGTTTTGTCGTCGCCCAGATAGGTCGAGACTTTGGGCGAAAGCACGAAGAAGCCTCCATTGATGTGGCTGCCGTCTGCCTTGGGCTTTTCGGTGAAGCGCATCACCCGTTCGCCTTCGATCTCGAGAATGCCGAAGCGGCGCGGCGGCAGCATGGCGGAGACCGTGGCGAGCTTGCCGTGTTTCTTGTGGAACTTGATCGTCTCGCCAATGTCGATGTCGGAAACGCCGTCGCCATAGGTCAGGCAGAAACTTTCATCGCCGCCGACCATGCTGATCACCCGGCCGAGCCGGCCGCCGGTCATCGTCGCCTCGCCGGTGTCGATCAGCGTCACGCGCCAGTTCTCGGCCTCGTTGCGGTGGGTGGTCATGCGCGAGTGCGCCACATCAAACGTGATGTCTGACATGTGCAGGGTATAGTTCGCGAAGAACTCCTTGATCATGTGGCCCTTGTGGCCAAGGCAGACGATGAAATCGTCGATGCCATGCGCGGAATACATCTTCATGATGTGCCACAGGATCGGCTTGCCTCCGATTTCGACCAGCGGCTTGGGCCGGCTCGTGGTCTCTTCGGACAGACGCGTGCCGAGGCCGCCGGCCAGGATGATGGCTTTCATCGTGCAGTTTCCTTTTGCGGAAGGGATTTCAGAAGATCGTTGCGCAGATGGATTTCGACCATGCGCGGCGGGAAGAAGACTTCGCCAATTTGCGTGTAATTGCGTGCAAGCTCGGCTTTGACGATAGCTCCGGTGACCGGATTGCGCCGGGCGGCGGCGGTGAGCCTGGAATCGGTGACGACAGCGGGGCGGTTTGCAAAGATGCGCCGCACTTCGGCGCCGGTATCGAGCCCGACCGAGTTCATCTCGAGCGCGTTGTTGAGGTGATCGGGATATGCGAGGCGGCTGGGCAGGCAGCTGGCACTCGCCTGATAAAGCGCGGCGGGGCCATCATAGACGAACAGGCAATCATGCTCGCGGCCCACATAGGGCGCAATCATCGCGGTGGCCTGGGCCATGGCGGCGCGGTCTGCGGTCCCGCGTTCGGCAAGGCTGCCGAAGTGGCTGAAGCCACAGGCCATGAACAAGCCGATCAGCGCGAGGGCGCGGTTTATCGGCCGGGCTGACATTGCCGGCGCGGCAAGCAGCACCAGCGCGGCGGCGGCAGGCAGGAAATAGTGGACGTAGATGTTGCCGATCATCACCATGCCGACCAGTGATGCGGCGAGGAAGGCGGCGGTCAGGCTATAGCCCGGCTGAACCTTGCGGGTACCGCTCAGCACCAGCCCCGCGCCGATTGCCGCCAAGGCGATCAGCCAGCTGCTGCCAAAGCCGATCCAGCGAATGAATTCCTCCGAAGCGCCAGTGGTCAACTGACCGCGCGCGAAGATCGACTGGAAGTTGGCGTAGTAGAAAGCATGCCACTCGCCGGCGAGGGCATAGCCACATGCGACCAGCAAGGTGGGCGCAAGGCCCAGCGCCGCAAATGCCGCGCCATGCCGCGTCAGCGAGGCGACATTCGCACCGAGCCGATTGAGTTGCAACAGGCCCGCAAGACCGAACAGAAGGCACTGCGGCGCCACCGTATATTTGATCTGCAAAGCAAGGCCGCCGAGCACCATCGCCAGCATCAGCGGTTTTATCGCCGCTGCGATAGTGGTGCGCTCGCCCGCAGTGATAGTCAGTTGCAACATGCCCAGAAGCAGCGGCAGGTAGAACACTTCGCTCTGGCCAGAAGGAGCTGAAAACAGCGGGAAACAGATCAGATAAAACACCGCCGAGGCAAGCCCTGCGAACATATCGGCAAAGCGTCGCGCCAGCACATAGACCTGACACGCGCCAAAGGCTGCGAAAGCGGCGGCGAGCAGCTGGTAACCCAGCACCGAACCGCCGCTGAGCGCGGCGGCAGCTGCATAAATGGCAAACAGGCCGAAGGGCTTGCGGTCCCAAATGTCGACGTAAGGAAATGCGCCTTCAAGCATCCGCGAGCCGGCGAGATGATAGAGCTGTTCGTCGAAATCGTGGGCGGCATCGCCAAAGCCGGACCAGCGGATCAGCAGCGCTGCGAAGGCCAGCGCGGCATAGACCGGCCAGTGTGCCGAGCGGATGCGGACGAGCGGCAAACGCGCCGCTGCACCTCTTGTCAATGGCATTGCCGGATTGCTCGCCATGGCCAAAGTCCCGCCACTCCATTTGCGCCGCCGGGCGCGTTGGTCATGGCAGAAGGCCTAGGATGTAATGGTTAACAGCTTGCTAAGGGGTGGGGTGAGAGTGGCGTTTACCGTGTTGCATCCCTTCTGGCCGTATTCGCCGGGGCCTTGCCTTTTGCCGGCTAGGCCCGATGATGCGCCGCACAAGGGAGAGGCCGGCTGATGGGTATGCTGGAAGGCAAGGTGGCACTGATCACCGGGGCAGGGACTGGGATCGGCAAAGGCATCGCGCTGATGTTTGCGCGGCATGGTGCGCAGGTGGTGATCGCCGCGCGGCGCGAGGACAAGCTGCGCGAGACCGCCACGCTGGCTCCCGATGCCATCTCATACGTCTGCATGGACCTGACCAGTGCCGTGGCCCGCGCCCGCGCGCTGGATACCGTGATCGAGCGACATGGGCGGCTAGACGTGCTGGTGAGCAATGCCGGCGCGCAGCTGTGGAAGCCGTTTGCCGAGACCAGCGACGCAGAGATCGGCGAGGTATACCACACCAATCTGACGTCCACCGTGCGCCTAATCAAGCAGGCGCTGCCGCATCTCACGGCGAGCAAGGGCAATGTCGTGATCATCTCCTCGACTGCCTCGCGCTTCGTCGTCTCGCCCTCACAGAACCTCGCGGTCTATGGTGCGTCCAAAGCCGGGCTCAACCAGCTGGCGCGCACGCTCGCGCCGGAATTCGGGCCGCTGGGCGTGCGGATCAACGCAGTCGCGCCCGGGCTCACGCGCGGCGAATATGCCGATGAGGGGCTGAACCACAATGATGCCGCAACGCAGGACTGGATCCGCAGCGTCACCCCGCTGGGGCGCATCGGCGAGGCGGACGACGTTGCCCGGGTGGTGACTTTCATGGCCAGCGACATGGCGAGCTTTGTGACCGGTCAAGTGCTCGACGCCAGCGGCGGCTGGCAGATTTCAGCGGGATAGGAGAATGAAAATGGGCGGCGAAATGAAAAGCGTAGTCATCACCGGAGCCGCCAGCGGCATGGGCCGGGCGGCAGCGGAGCGACTGGCCAAGGCTGGCTGGCAGGTGCTGGCGGTTGATCTCAACGCCGAGCAGCTCGCCTGGGCCGATGGTGCCGAAGGCATTGCCAGCCTCGCCGGCGATGTCTCGAGCGAGGCCGACAACGCCCGCATCGCCGCCGAGGCTGATCGGCTCTATGGCGGGCTGAATGCCGCGATCTTCAACGCCGGGATCGTCGGCGGCGGCGCGATTGATGCCATGACCACCGAGAGCTTTCAGCGCACGGTGGCGGTCAACATGTTCGGCCCGGTTTTCGGCATTCGCGCAGTTCTGCCGCTGCTGCGCCGGTGTGAGGGAGCTTCAATCGTCGTGACCGCCTCAACCATGGGGCTGGGCGGGGACTCTGAAAACTGGGCCTATGGCATGACCAAGCACGCGCTGATCGGCATGGTGCGCAGCCTTGCCCGCGAGCTTGGCTGGGAAGGCATCCGCATCAACGCGCTGTGCCCCGGCCTGACCGAGACCGGCATGACCAGCGCGCTGAAGGAAGTCGCGCCCGAACATCACTTGTCAGTTGCCGCGGGCGTACCGCTGCAACGCTGGGCCGCGCCGGATGAGATGGCCGCGGTGATGGAATTCCTGATCTCGCCGGCGGCGTCTTACGTCAATGGCCATGCCATGGTCGCCGATGGCGGGGCGATCGTGGGCACGGGGCTGCTGCCACCTGCAAAAGGCGGGCAGCGAGTTATGCCTGATCGCAGCTGACCGCCATGAATGAGCCCAAACCGGAGATGGCCCAGGATAATTTCGTCAGCGCCGCCGCAGCAGCTCCGCGCGCGCCTGCCGATTTTTCGAGCGACGAGGCCGCGCTCGCTTATGCGGAAGGCCAGTTCGATACGCTGGTCGCGGCGATGCGTTATTCGCTGACGAAGCAGATCACCGGCTGGCCCGACGACGACCGCGAGCTCAACACTTACGAGGCGCTGCGGCACCTGTTGCGCAACATCAGCTTCGCCCATGCCGCGCATGTCGAAGCGGACTACGGCAACCCGGTGCTGACCAAGATGGGTGGCATGAGCCGTATCCAGTTCCAGCTGCAATCGACCGACTGCAACTATCATTCCGCGCTGCTCCATGGGGCCAATACCTATCGCCTCAGCGGCTATCGCGGCTCGGCTGCGGTGTTCCAGCTGAGCACTTACAACGGCCACTCCTGCGACTTCGCCGACGGCTGGAGGATGATCGCCAATGCCAACAATGTTGATGCGCCGGGCCTTGCGGCGGGCCGGCATATCGACGTAGTGCTCAGCCACAAGCAGCCCGCTGATCTGGGGGATGCGCTGTGGCTGGAGCTGCCCGCAGGCCGCTGCGAGCTGCATATCCGCCAGTACTATGCCGACTGGTTCAAGGAGCATCCGGCGGACCTGATGCTGGTCTGCGAAGGCCAG
>JANOBA010000171.1:0-13426 GCA_031411415.1 Novosphingobium sp. | reverse complement strand
TTAGGCGTCACCCGCAAAAAGGCGGAGAAGCTGGTAAAAGAAAATGGCGACAAATGGGCGGATGCTGATTTCTCACGGTTCGCTGCCAGGTTGCAGGGCGCCATAGCTGAGCAAGCTGATCAGGAAAATCTGAAAGCGGCGGAATTGCAGGAATTGCGTGATCGGGTGGAGCGGGGCAGTCTCCGCGAGATTGCTCGACAGCTGAGGATTGACCCGTCGAATTTGCGGAGGCGGTTGAATACATTCGGTGAATCAAGTTGAACGGAAATGGCGAATTATATTCCAAAAAATCAGTGATTTGCCTACGGATAGCGACGACTTGGCCCTGCCGAAGGAACCACTGTCAAGAACTGATCGAAATTGGGTGGGTTGCCGACTGGCTGTTTTCGGTCACCAGGCCGCAAGAGCGGACAGCCACGGCGGCACCCGATAGGTGAAGCTGCTGTGACATATTGATCGACAACTGAGGCTGGCGCAAACGCTGGATGAGTTCATTCTCTATGTCGGGGGAGTCGTTAAGCGAGATCGCCAATGCATAATGATCCGGTCCAATGGGCTCGTATTCAGAAGCGCGTCCGCGCTTACGGGGAATCAATCAGAGGTGTTTCTCAAGCGGAGAAATTAAGCCGCAACACGGTTCGAAAGATGCTCCGGCTAGACAAACCCGGCCAATATGTTCGCGCAGCTCGAACTACATTGGTCACCAATTACGAACGCTTGATAGACGCAATGCTGGTGGAAGATGCGACTCACCCACAGTGCGAACGAAGGAGCGTCGCCGCCATATTTCGACTGCTCCGAGATGATTATGGTTACAGTGGAGGCTACGACTGCGTCCGCCGGTATTGCCGCAGCGTGCAAGTTCCCCGCATCAAACTCGTGGTTCGGCCAGCGGGTGATATCGGGTCAATAGATGGCCTATCAATTATGCGGGGGCCGCGAGCATACCGGATCAATGTCCATGCCCCTCTAGGGTCGGCGAGCATTGAGTTATGCCTTCATCGAGACCGTCGGTCCGAGCGTGCATCAGAAGTGGCAAATTGGATCGATCAGCTTCGTGGGGGGCACCTCCCATCGCCCACGCTCGAAGTCCCCGATGACCTCTATCGGCTTTTCGGAAGCGTCCACGATCATCGGACACGACGGCGCAATCAGGCGATTACGGTCTTGGCTCATGAGCAGGGGTTCCCCATCAGAAGGATCTGCACTTGCCTTGGCTTAAGCCGAAATACATGTCGTCGTTATCTGCAGGCGTACCGCGAGGGAGGCGTCGACCAGCTTTTTGCGCCAATGTCGGGAGGGCCGCGCAAGGCCGAATGTGAAGATCTGAAGGCTGCGGTCTTCCGCGTTCTGCATGAGCCGCCGAAGGATCACGACATCAATCGAACGTCCTGGATAATGCGGGATTTAAGGGAGGTGCTTGCCTGCCAGGGGTTTCCTGCATCCCTGCATGTCCTCCGCCAGATCATTAAGGACGCTGGCTGGAAGTGGCGAAAGGCGAGGATCGTCCTTACTTCACAGGACCCCACCTATCGTGAGAAACTCGCAGTGGTGCAGGCGATCTTATCGAACCTTGCGCGGGACGAGGCATTCTTTTCGATCGACGAATTTGGTCCTTTTGCCGTGAAAATGAAACAAGGATTAATGCTCGACCCGCCCGGCCCCCACCGGGTCGTACCTCAATGGCAGAAGTCAAAGGGATGTATGATCATGACGGCCGCCTTGGAACTGAGCGGCAATCAAGTCACACACTTCTACAGCGACCGAAAAAACACGACCGAGATGATCCGCATGATGGACGTTTTGCTCAAGATGTATTCGGATCGGCGCACGCTATACCTTTCATGGGATGCAGCATCGTGGCATATGTCCAAGAAGTTGAAGCAACGAATCCTGGAGCACAACGAGACCGCTGAGGCATTTGGTCTACCGCGCGTCGAGACAGCGCAGCTACCGGCCGGTGCCCAGTTTCTCAACGTTATCGAGTCCGTCTTTAGCGGCATGGCCCGAGCCATTATCCATAACAGTAACTACGCATCGGCTGCTGCCGCGCGGGCCGCTATCGACCGCTATTTCGCCGACCGTAATCAGCAGTTCCGCGATAACCCTAGACGCGCCGGCAAACGTATTTGGGGCACCGAGCGTGTGCCGCCGGCGTTCTCCGCAAGCAACAACTGTAAGGACCCTAATTGGCGATAGGCTGGGCTACGGGCTGATAGCGACTGCCGAAGTCAGCCTACGCGGTGATGACCGCTTTTGGATTGCGCCATTCCGAGGTTTGGCTTCGTCTGGAAAGCGCACATCGTCTGCCGCAGCCATACACGCCCAATTGCCAACCTGGTAAAGCGAGGTGTTAGACCTATTTCCACTCGTGCATCCGCTCCCGAACTAAAGGGGTTTCCCTCGCGGATTCAGGTAGCGCAAGCGAACGCCTAGCGATCCGACGCAGGTGTGGTCATCAAAGATCGAAGGCTGCATCGAAGGCTCAAATCCATCTCGCTCCCGTTAAATCGAAGGGTACGCCCCCCAAAAAACTCTGGCACATGGGGGCGGTAAGCTGCAATCATAACGGCAGGATAAATCCTACATGTACGAAGCAGCGGTTCTAATCACTATCCAAAATCTGTCTTTCAGATAGTAACAGATGGGTCATATGTAGTTCCGACGCTTGACGATATGAATGTATGAATAATGGAGCTAAAATGGACCTTGAGGCATCACCGACATTCAAAATTAAAACGCCTGGGGATGAAAAAACCGTCACGTTGTCGCTCGGTGCACCTACCTTTCTTCTAGGGGCGAATGGCACCGGAAAGTCGGCCCTGGTCCATGATATCGTCGTGCAAACGGCAGGGCTGGCCGTCTATATTCCGGGTTCTAGACCCAACTTCTTTGGGAGCGACGCGCTTAACATGACTCCGGCAAGCCGTGAGCAAATGCGGACGAACCTGCCGAGCTGGGACCGTCAACCCACGATGCGATGGAACCCCATCCAAGGCTTAGAGCGAAACGAAAAGGCCATTCACGACATTCAGGCACAGGAGCTTCAATTCAAAGTCGACGCTGCCGACAAGATTGCTGTTGAAGGTAGCGCGTCAATAGCCATCCATCTCCTTCAGGCAGGTAACAGTCCGTTTGACCGTGTAAATCGACTGCTGGCCTCGGCGGCGCTTCCGATTCGGGTTGCAATGGTGAAATCCGAACTTCGTGTGAAACGCGATGATGCGATCTACAGCCTAGCGCGTTCCTCGGATGGAGAACGCAGTGCGCTGATTCTTATCAGCGTAGTCATATCAGCCGATATGGGCACTATTTTCATTATCGATGAACCGGAACTTCACCTTCATCGCTCCATCGTCGTACCGCTTCTCACTGGGCTCATACAGGAGCGGCCCGATTGCTATTTTTTGATCAGCACTCATGAGCTCGAGCTACCGGCCTCAATTGAATCCGCCTCCTCGATAGCTGTGCGTGGATGCCAATGGTCTGGTGAGACGGTTACGAGTTGGGACGTAGATTTATTGCCACCGTCGTCTGAAATCCCGGAGGATTTGCGCGTTGATATCTTGGGAAGCCGGAGGAAAATCCTATTCGTCGAGGGCGAGCGGGACAGCCTCGATCGACCCATGTATGCGTTGATTTTTCCAGAGGTCTCGGTTCGGCATAAGACTGGCTGCAAAGAAGTCAGACAAGCGGTCTTCGGCCTGAGTTCGACATTTCCGGACCATGCTATTGAGCCTTTTGGTTTGGTCGACAACGACCAGATGTCGTTAACGGAAATAGCGGAACTGCAGGCAAATAGCGTCTTTGCGTTGAGTGTCTTCACCGTCGAAAGTCTTTATTATTCTGCAGACGTGCGTGAGGCGTTGGCGGCGCGTCAGGCCGAAACTTTTGGGCAAAAAGCAGCGGAACTCCTCAACGATGCGATTGTTAATGCGATTGATGTGCTTAATAAACCAGAAACAATATCACATCTTGCTGCTCGAATTTGCGAACGCACGCTTCGCGGACAAGTTTTATCCGCAATACCAGATAGAGATACACTCGTAGCCAATAATATACCTAATATTAGCGTAACTTTCCCTTCACCGTATCCGGCCGAACTCGCCAAGTTGAAAGATCTAGTCGCAGTCTCTGATCTGGATGCGGTCATCGACCGATATCCAGTGCGGGAGTCTGGTGCTCTGCAAAGTATTGCCAAGGCGCTTCGCTTCTCGACCCGCGCTGACTACGAGCGGGCAGCATTGGCGCGTGTTGCAAGTGATGCCGAATTGACGGCCAAACTCCGCCAAAAATTGGAGCCCCTGACCAAGGCGCTATCTGTTTGAAAAAAAGGCCGGGTTCTCGCAGTTTCAACCAGATAGCGGACGGCCTGGAAACGGCGAATTCATGCCAAGGAGGCATGACGACTTGCAGAATTGTTCAATGACTCACCCTGCTCGCCAAGCCATGATGGAAAAGGCCATCGAAGAGCGCCGCCGTTGCCGCGACTGGCTGCTACCGCATATGCGGCAGGGCGGGCCCAAGGCCTTCACCAAAGAGCAATATCGGCAGCTCGCTATCGCGGCCCTTGGACCGATGTCGAAAGCAGCATTCGACTTTGCATGGGTGTCGGCAATCGAGGACAGCGGCAGGCAGGATTGGTATGAGCCAAAGCCGAGGCGCAAGGAAACAAGTCAGTAGCCCAGTGAGCCGCGGGATTCATCCCGGACAATCTGCCGGTGGTTATCCCCGTTCAAGGACGGGTGTGGTCATCAGCGTGAAGGTTTCCCAGTATCACTATACCCCCTCCCCGGCGGGGAGGGGAGATTTGGTTGCAGACCTGCTCTGACCCCGCCATTGAGCACCAGAGAGGAGAATCCCCATGGCAGCCTATGCAATTTTCATCCGCGAGGGCGCGGTTACCGACCCTGAAGCTATGGCCAAATACCAGTCGGGCAATCGCGGCGGGCCGCCCAATCCGGACATGAAAGTGCACACCGTCTATGGTGCGATGGAGCACCTGGAAGGCGAGCCGGCAGACGGCGTGGTGATTCTCGAATTCCCCGACATGGCAGCCGCGCGCGAATGGTATTTCAGCGAGGACTATCAGTCGCGCGTGCCGTTCCGTCAGCAAGCCGCGCCCTACCGCGCGATGCTTGTCGAGGGGATGTGAGCATGCGGAACACCTTTATCGCCTTGGCCGCGCTGTCGCTCTCGGGCTGCATGGCCGCCAACGCCGCAAGCAGCGACGCGCCGGCAGCCAAGGCCCCCAATGACGCCATGGCCCAGCGCGGCGCCAGCCTGATGGCCGGCGGCTATCTGCCACGCGGGAGCGCGCCGGACAGTCTGCTTCTCAACCCACCGCCACCGGCAGTCGGATCGGCAATGGAAGCTCGCGACATTGAAGCGGCCAATGCGGCGGTGGCCCTGCGCGGCACGCCCCGCTGGGATCAGGCGACCATCGACGCGGACCTGTTCTCGCCGAACACCATTGGCATTTTCTCGTGCGCAGCGGGCTTTACGCTCGATCCGGCAAAGCTGCCCAAGCTGGCCGCGCTGCTCCGCAAAGCCGGGCCGGACCTCGCCATGACGGTCTATCCCACCAAGCGCAAATACCAGCGCGCGCGGCCCTTCACGGTCAACAATCAGCCAACCTGCACGCCCAAGGACGAGGCGCTGCTGCGCAGTGACGGCTCCTATCCTTCCGGCCACAGCGCCATCGGCTATGGCTGGGGCCTGATCCTTGCCGAGCTGGTGCCATCGCGCTCGGCGCAGCTGGTGGCGCGCGGGCGGGCCTTTGGCGACAGCAGGCGCGTGTGCAATGTCCACTGGCTCAGCGATGTCGAAGAGGGCAGGGTGGTCTCGACTGCGGTCTTCGCCCGGCTGCATGCCGAGCCGGCCTATCGCGCCGATGTTGAGGCAGCACGCGCCGAGATCGCCGTGAACCAGGCGCGTTTGTCGGTGCCCGATTGTGCGCGAGAGAATGCGGCGCTGGCGACCCCCTAACGAGGTGTGGACTTGGCGGCGCGACTGGCGCAGATTGGCGGGATGAAAAAGCTCCCCGCCACATTCGCTCTTGCTGCCGCGCTCGCCGCAGCGCTGGTTCCCGCCGTAACGCAGGCGGCCCTGCCGCTGGGCGCCGCCGCGCCGACGTTCGCCACGCAGGGCGCGCTGGACGGCAAGGCCTTTTCGTTCAACTTGCGCACCGCCCTGCGGCGCGGACCGGTGGTGCTCTATTTCTATCCCAAGGCCTTTACCCAAGGCTGCACCCTGGAAGCGCGCGCTTTTGCCGAAGCGCATGATCAGTTCGCCGCCGCCGGGGCGAGCGTGGTAGGCATGTCGAACGATGACCTGCCGACGCTGCAACGCTTTTCCACCGAGGAATGCCGCAGCAAGTTTGCCGTCGCCATCGCCACCCCGGCAATCATCCGCGCCTATGACGTGGCGATCCAGCTGCCCCCCGAAATGGCGGCGCGCGCCGCCCAGATGCAGGGGCTTTCCAGCCGGACCAGCTATGTCATCGGCACCAACGGGCGCATCCGCTTCGTCCATTCCAACCTCGATTACCGTGACCATGTGCGCCTGACACTCGAAGCGGTGAGAGCGCTGCGGGCGGCGAGGTAGCCCCAAACTTTACAATCCCGCCGCGTCCGCTAAGCGATCCGCCGAAGCCACGGAGTTACTTTGCCATGCGTGCCGAAGGGCAGGCCCATATCGACCGGATCGACGCCGCGTTGGCGCTGGTGCGCAAGTTCCTTGACTGGGACCGCGCGCTGCGGCGCTTTGACGAGCTCAACGCGCGTGTCGAAGACCCGAAGCTGTGGGACAATCCCAAGGATGCCGAAGCCGTGATGCGTGAGCGCCGCCGGCTTGAGGCGTCAATCGGGGCGGTCAATTCGATATCGTCCGAAATGGCGAACGCGATCGAATATGTCGAACTCGGCGAGGCCGAGGATGACGACGCGACCATTCAGGAAGGCCTCTCCGCGCTCGCCAAGCTGGCAGCACGGGCAGACACCGACAAAGTACAGGCGCTGCTGGCGGGCGAAGCCGATGCCAACGACGCCTATCTGGAAGTCCATGCCGGGGCAGGTGGCACCGAGAGCCAGGACTGGGCCGAAATGCTCCAGCGGATGTATTCGCGCTGGGCTGAACGCCACGGCTTCAAGGTCGAAATGGTGGAATACCATTCGGGCGAGCAGGCCGGGATCAAGAGCTGCACCTTGCTGATCAAGGGCGAGAATGCCTATGGCTATGCCAAGACCGAAAGCGGTGTGCACCGGCTGGTCCGCATCAGCCCCTACGATTCGTCAGCGCGGCGCCACACCAGCTTTTCCAGTGTCTGGGTCTATCCGGTGATCGACGACGATATCGACATCGAAATCAACCCCGCCGACCTCAAGATCGACACCTACCGGGCCAGCGGCGCGGGCGGCCAGCACGTCAACACCACCGATTCCGCCGTACGCATCACCCACGTGCCCAGCGGCATCGTCGTCGCCAGCCAGATTGACCGTTCGCAGCACAAGAACCGCGCCACCGCGATGGGCATGCTGAAGGCCCGGCTCTATGAAGCCGAACTCGCCAAGCGCGAGGCAGAGGCTTCCGGCGAATATGCCGCCAAAACCGAAATTGGCTGGGGCCACCAGATCCGCAGTTACGTGCTCCAGCCCTATCAGCTGGTGAAAGACCTGCGCACCGGCGCCACTTCAACCGCGCCCGACGATGTGCTCGATGGCGCGCTCGATCCCTTCATGGCTGCCGCGCTGGCCCAGCGCGTGACCGGCGAGAAAGTGACCGTGGAGGATGTCGATTGATCTGGCGGGCTGCCATCTGCCTCGCTGTGCTGGCAATTGGCGGCTGCAAGGGCCGTGAGGCTGATTCGGCCCGCCCTGCCACTTCGCGGGAGTTCCCGCAGCCCTATCGGCCTGTTTCGGCTGCGATCAGCAACCAGTTCTCCACCGAGGCGCAGCGCGAAAAAGTCAACGAGGCCAAAGTGGTGATGGATCTTGCCCAGATCGCCGCAGGCACCACAGTGGCCGATATCGGCGCGGGCGAGGGCTATTACACCGTGCGACTGGGCGAGCGGGTCGGCGCCAAGGGCCGAGTGCTGGCGCAGGATATCGACAAGGCGGCGCTTGAACGGCTGGGCCAGCGGGTGGAGCGCGAGCGGCTCGACAATGTCTCGATCAAGCTGGGTGAGCCAGACGATCCGCGCCTGCCCGAAGCCAGCTTCGACCGGATATTCATGATCCACATGTATCACGAAGTCACGGAGCCCTATGCTTTTCTGTGGCGATTGCGCCCGGCGCTGCGGGCTGGCGGGCAAGTAATTGTGGTCGATGTCGATCGCCCCACCGGGGAACACGGCATCCCACCGGCGCTGCTTTTCTGCGAATTTGCGCGCTCGGGCTTTCGTTTGGCGCGTTTTGAACGTAAGCCGGAATTGCAGGGTTATTATGCACAGTTCGAGGCCGCCGGTGAGCGGCCGGCCCCATCGGCGATCCAGCCCTGCGGAGCCCCCACGGGGGTAACCCAGGCAGATAAAACCGGGGGCTGAAGGAGTTGCGGGGCGCGATGAGTTTCAAGGGTCTAAAGCCGATATTGTATCGCGGGCGCGAAGTCTGGCCGCTTGTCGAAGGAGGCAAGGGCGTCTCTGCGACCAACCACATGAGCTCCGGCGCATGGGCGGCAGCCGGCGGCATCGGCACGATCAGCGCAGTCAATGCCGACAGCTATGATCCTGAGGGCAAGATTGTTCCGCAGGTCTATAACGCCATGACCCGCAAGGAACGCCACGAGGAACTGATCCGCTACGCCATCGAAGGCGCGGTCGAACAGGTCAAGCGCGCTTACGACATTGCCGGCGGCAAGGGCGCGATCAACATCAACGTGTTGTGGGAAATGGGCGGCGCCCAGCCGATCCTCGAAGGCGTGCTTGAGCGCACACGGGGCCTCGTCGCCGGGGTCACTTGCGGCGCCGGCATGCCCTACAAGCTCGCCGAGATCGCCCAGCGCTATGACGTGGCTTATCTGCCGATCATCAGCTCCGCCCGCGCTTTCCGCCTGCTGTGGAAGCGCGCTTACCACAAAGTTGCCGATCTGATGTCGGCTGTGGTATATGAAGACCCGTGGCTGGCGGGCGGACACAATGGCCTGTCGAACGCCGAAGATCCGCGCCAACCCGAAGACCCTTATCCGCGTGTGAAAGCGCTGCGCGATGTTATGCGCGTTGAAGGCATTGCCGACGACGTGCCCATCGTCATGGCCGGCGGCGTCTGGTGTTTGCGCGAATGGGAAAACTGGATCGACAATCCCGAGCTTGGCAGCATCGCCTTCCAGTTCGGCACGCGTCCGCTGCTCACCGAGGAAAGCCCGATTCCGCAAGGCTGGAAAGACGCGCTGCGCGAGCTTGAGCCCGGCGACGTGCTGCTCCACCGCTTCTCGCCCACCGGATTCTATTCCTCCGCCGTGCGCAATCCGTTTCTGCGCAGTCTTGAGGATCGGTCTGAACGTCAGGTGCCTTATTCCAAGGTCGAGGCGGGCGAACACACAGTCCAGCTCGATGTCGGGGTTCGCGGCAAGAATTTTTGGGTGACACCGAAAGACCGCGAACGCGCCCGCAACTGGGCAAGACTGGGCTTCACCGAAGGTCTGCGCACGCCCGATGACACAATCATCTTCGTGGGATTGGCCGAACGCGAGACCATCAAGCGGGACCAGTCCGAATGCATGGGCTGCCTGTCACACTGCGGTTTTTCCGCCTGGAAAGACCACGACGACTACACCACCGGGCGCCTCGCCGATCCGCGCAGCTTCTGCATCCAGAAGACCTTGCAGGATATCGCCCATGGCAAACCGGTTGACGAAAACCTGATGTTCGCCGGCCACTCGGCCTACCGCTTCAAGCAGGACCCGTTCTATTCGAACAAGTTCACCCCCAGCGTGAAACAGCTGGTGGATCGGATACTTACCGGGGATTGATGCGCTTCGCCTCCCCCTTGATGGGGGAGGGATACGCAGGCTTATTAGCGCAGCGAATTAGCCGGAGTTGGGTGGGGGTGTGCTCTCAACGCAGCTCAGCGATTCCGGCCAGAACACCCCCATCTAGAGGAAAGCAGTGGTGATAGATCTCTAATCCAGCTCCCACCCGCGCTCGCCGTGGCTGGAGATGTCCAGCCCTTCGCGCTCGGTATCTTCGCTCACCCGCATCGGCATGATCCATGAGACGCCCAGCGCCAACAGTGCGCTGGCCAGCGCCGACCAGATCGCCACGACGAACACGCCCGTTGCCTGCGCGCCCAGCTGGCCAAGGATGGTGTAGCTTTCGGGATTGCCGGTTCCGCCCAGATTGGGCGACATAAACACCGCCAGCAGCAGCGACCCTGTCATCCCGCCCATGCCGTGCACTGCGAAAACGTCGAGCGAATCGTCAATTTCCAGCTTCGTCTTGATGACCTTGATCATCGGATAGCAGATGCAGGCCGCAAGGCCCCCAAAGATGATTGCCGCGCCCGGCGAGATGAACCCCGCCGCCGGTGTGACTGTTGCCAGGCCCGCCACCGCGCCGGTGGCGAAACCGATCGCAGTCGATTTGCCGACCATGAACCGCTCGATTAACAGCCATACCATTGCAGCAGCGCAAGCGGCGGCATGGGTGTTGATGATTGCACTGGCCGCATCGTCATTTGCCGCGACTGCCGAACCGCCGTTGAAACCGAACCAGCCGACCCACAACAGGCCAGCGCCGATCATCACCAGCACCGGGCTGTGCGGCAGCATCAGCGTCTTGGGAAAACCCTGACGCTTGCCGAGCAGCGCCGCGATTACAAGCGCGGAAACCCCGGCCGTGGTGTGAACCACAATGCCGCCGGCAAAATCGAGCGTGCCGAACTGGCTCGCCAGCCAACCGCCGCCCCACACCCAGTGGGCCACCGGGGCATAGACCACCAGTCCCCACAGCGCGCAAAACGCCACAACCCAGCCGAACCGGGCGCGATCGACCCAGGCGCCGGCCATCAGCGCCGGTGTGATTGCGGCGAATGCCATCTGGAACAGCGCAAAGGCATTTTCCGGCACGAGATAGCCTTCGCGGACATTGCCCAGGTTGATCAGCATCCAGGCATTGCCCGCACCCAGCCAGCCGCTGGTCACGGTGCCGAAGGCCATGGTATAGCCGCAGACGATCCACAGCAGTGATGCAATGCCGGCAATCGCGCCGCACTGGACCATGACCGAGAGAACATTTTTGGCGCGCAGCAGGCCGCCATAAAACAGGACCAGCCCGGGCAGGGTCATCATCAGCACCAGCGCCGAGGAGGTCAGTATCCAGGCGGTGTCGCCGCTGTCCGCCGCGTCGGCCAGGGCTTCCTGTGCATGGGCAAGGCCCGGCATGGCTATGGCGAAAACGCCCAGCAAGCTGGCAATCCGTCTGATCATCCTGCGGAACTCCCCCATTGAGCCGGCCATATCTGCCTCGCTCGATTCCCAGCGGCGGTTTCTAGAGCAAGACTGCGCCCGGCGACAAGCAGCGTTTGCAGGCCGGGCCCGGCGCTCGATTGGCCTTTTCCACTGGCGCGCGGCATTAGTTTGCTGCCGCCACCTTGATGCAGAGGCATGGCATTGCCTATGGTGGCGCCATGCAAAGTGTGAACCGGCTGACTGCCGCCCTGATCTGCCTCTGTCTGGGCATCGCGGTTCCCGCACCGAGCGCCCATGCCCAGCAACGCGACTTGCCCTACTGGGCCTCGATCCGGGTGAAAGAAGTCAACATGCGGGCCGGTCCCAGCGAGGACTACCGCATCAGCTGGGTCTATCACCGCGCGGGCCTGCCGCTCAAAGTGCTGCGGATCAAGGAAGGCTGGCGACTGGTCGAGGATCCGGGCGGCGCGCGCGGCTGGATGCTGGCACAATTTCTGACGCGCCAGCGCGGGGCCATGATTGTTGGCGATGGGCCGGCTGAGATGCGCGATAGCGGGAATGCCAGCTCGGCGCTCAAATGGCGCTTTTCGCCCGGCAATATGGGCAAGCTCGGCGATTGCAGCGCCGGCTGGTGTGCGCTCGATATCGGCGGGCGCGCGGGCTTTGTCGAGCAAGCAAGGCTGTGGGGGGCAGGGGAGCCTTAAGCGAGGCTCCCCCGACCGCCTTTACTTCGCGTGCGGCTTGACCTGAGAGATTTCGCCTTTGGCATTTGTCGCGGTGAAGCTGCCGTCCGCACCTGGCGTTGACAGGCCATAGCAGCGCACGTCGCCCTTCTCGGGGGTGAAGCAGAACTTGCCGTCGGTCACTGCCCACTTGCCTTTGTCTGTCACTTTGTCCGCGCTGTCGCGCTCAACATAGCCGCCGTCACCCATAACAGTGGTCACGCCCTTGGTGCCATCGGCATCGGTGTAGTCATAGCTGCCTGGCGCAGGCGTATAGATCGCGGCAGGGGTTGCAGCGGCAGACGCCGAAGCGCTCGCAGCCGGATCAGCCGGGGCTTCGCTCTTCGATCCGCAAGCGGCCAGCAGCGCGCAGCTGACGATAATGGTGAATCTCTTCATGTCGCAACTCCCCCAAAAATGGTTGTGGAAGGGGATGGCTAACACGACAACGCGCCATGCGCGAAGCGCTAAATTGCCTCTCGCGAAGCGCTAATTTGAAAGTCAGACCAGCTCGATCGCCAAGGCCGTAGCCTCGCCGCCGCCGATGCACAGCGATGCCACGCCGCGCTTGAGGCCCTTGGTCTTCAGTGCGCCGATCAGCGTGGTGATGATCCGCGCGCCCGAGGCGCCGATGGGATGGCCCAGCGCGGTGGCGCCACCATTGACGTTGATCTTGTCGTGCGGAATGCCAAGGTCGTGCATCGCGAACATCGCGACGCAGGCGAAGGCCTCGTTGATTTCGAACAGATCCACATCGCCTATTTGCCAGCCGGCCTTGGCAAGCAGCTTGGTTATCGCGGCGACCGGGGTGGTCGGGAAGCGCTGCGGCTCGTGGGCATGTGCCGAAAGCGCGATGACGCGGGCAACCGGGGTAAGCCCTTTGGCATCGGCCACGCTCTGACGGGTGAGCACCAACGCGGCGGCGCCGTCCGAAATTGAGCTGGAACTGGCCGCCGTGATCGTGCCGTCCTTGGCAAAGGCGGGCTTCAAGGTCGGAATCTTGTCGGGACGGCCCTTGCCAGGCTGCTCGTCGGTATCGACCACGACATCGCCGCCGCGTGTCTTGACGGTCACCGCTACGATTTCGCCCACGAAAGCGCCCGAGGCGATTGCCGCCTGCGCGCGGCGCAGCGATTCGATGGAATAGGCGTCCTGCGCCTCGCGGGTTAGCTGGTATTCGTTGGCGGTGTCCTGCGCAAAAGTGCCCATCGCCCGGCCCGGTTCGTAAGCGTCCTCAAGCCCGTCGAGGAACATGTGATCGTAGGCTGTGTCGTGGCCGATCCGCGCGCCCGAGCGGTGCT
>JANOBA010000170.1:0-4954 GCA_031411415.1 Novosphingobium sp. | reverse complement strand
GCCGAATCTCTGGTCCGCTATTGCGCCGACAGCCCCCCACCGACCCGCCAGCGGCGGGCCACCTCCCTCAGAGGGGGAGGTTCTTAAGAGAACGACAGCCCAATGGACTTTATCTCGATCCTTTCGATTTTCGTGCTCGCCTGTTTCGTCGGCTATTATGTCGTCTGGTCAGTGACGCCTGCCTTGCACACGCCGCTGATGGCCGTCACCAACGCGATTTCTTCGGTGATAGTCGTCGGCGCGCTGATTGCCGGGGCGACGTCGGGCTCTGACTGGTCACTGTGGCTGGGGCTGGGCGCGGTGGTGCTGGCGAGCGTCAACATCTTCGGCGGGTTTGCCGTCACCGAGCGCATGCTGGCGATGTACAAGAAGAAAGAACGGCCAGCACCCTCCCAGCAAGGGGAGAAGAAATAATGCCCGTGCTCCACGCCGCTCCGCCTGCATGGTCGCTGCTCGCCTATCTGGTTTCGGGGGTCTGCTTCATCCTTGCCCTGCGCGGGCTTTCATCGCCTTCCACCTCGCGCAGTGGCAACCGGCTGGGCATGTTCGGCATGGCGCTGGCGGTCGTCACCACGTTGATGCTGCGGGCACCGATCCCCGAAGGCGCAGTGCTGCCCCAGCCGACGCCGGAAGACATAAAAGTATTGCTGATGATCCTTGGCGCGATTGCCATCGGCGGGGCCATCGGGCTGGTAACTGCGCGGCGCATCAAGATGACCGACATGCCCCAGTTGGTCGCGGCGTTTCACAGTCTGGTCGGGCTTGCCGCCGTTCTGGTCGGCTGGGCGGCATACCTCAATCCGGAAGCCTTCGGCATCGTCGGCGCGGATGGCCTGATCCATGGCGCCAGCAAGATTGAAATGGCACTGGGCATTGCGATTGGCGCGATCACGTTCTCGGGGTCAGTGATCGCCTTCCTGAAGCTCGCCGGAAAGATGAGCGGCGCGCCGATCATGTTACCCGGGCGCCACTGGATCAACGGGGCACTGGTGCTGGCAATCGCCTTTTTCACATTCGGTTTCTGGCATTCGCAATCGTTGATGGACATCGCCTTGCTGTCGGCGCTGGCCTTCCTCATCGGCTTCCTGCTGATCATCCCGATCGGCGGAGCGGACATGCCGGTCGTGGTGTCGATGCTCAATTCCTATTCGGGCTGGGCCGCCGCCGCGATGGGCTTCACGCTCCATAACACCGCGATGATTATCACCGGGGCGCTGGTGGGCTCGTCGGGCGCAATCCTCAGCTACATCATGTGCAAGGCGATGAACCGCAGCTTCATCTCGGTGATTGCCGGCGGCTTTGGCGCCGAAAGCAGCAGCGGCGGCGATGCCGCGCGGACCGACCGTCCGTGGAAGCGCGGCAGCGCGGAAGACGCCGCCTTCCTGCTCGGCGAGGCCGAACAGGTCATCATCATTCCCGGCTATGGCATGGCGGTTGCCCAGGCGCAGCACGTGCTGCGCGAAATGGGGGACCAGCTGAAGGCCAGGGGCGTGCGGGTTAAATATGCGATCCACCCGGTGGCGGGCCGTATGCCGGGGCACATGAACGTGCTGCTTGCCGAGGCCAACGTACCCTATGAAGATGTGTTCGAGCTGGAAGACATCAACAGCGAATTTGCTCAGACGGACGTGGCCTTCATCATCGGTGCGAACGACGTGGTCAATCCTGCGGCCAAGACTGACAAGACCTCACCGATTTATGGCATGCCGGTGTTCGATGTCGAAAAGGCCAAGACGATCATGTTCATCAAGCGTTCGATGGGCGGCGTGGGCTATGCCGGCGTCGATAACGAAGTGTTCTATATGGACCAGACGATGATGCTGCTCGCCGATGCCAAGAAGATGGTCGAGGAAATCGTCAAGGCGCTTGGTCACTGATGCGCCGGGCACACGTTTTCGCGGCGCTGGCCGTGCTTGCCACTTCGGGCTGCGTTTCCAAGCTCGCCTATGGCCGGGTCAAGACGGCGCTGACCGATGCGGGGCTCTCCGATGCCAATGCCGCCTGCATGGCCGACCGGATGACCGACAAGCTCAGCATCATGCAATTGCGCAAGTTGCAGGCCTTGCAGGGCGAAAAGCGCAGTCTGGCCGACTATGTCAATGCCGTGCGCCGGGTGGGCGATCCCGAAGTGCTGGCGGTGACCGCGACTTCGGCGGCGGTCTGCACGACAGGTTTCGGCCGCTAGACCAGCCGCGCCGCTTCGCCTATTCGGGCGATGTACAGGGATAGCCCAACAAAGGATCTGACATTGCGCAAACTCGGCCTGATCGGCGGCATGAGCTGGTTTTCGACCCGCACTTACTATGAATACATCAACCAGATGATCAACGCGCGCATCGATCACAACGCCAGCGCGCCGCTGCTGATCGAAAGCCTCGACTTTTCTGCCATGGCCCGCCTGTCGAGCCCGGAGGATTGGGCGCGGGCTGCTGTGGTGCTCGAAGAGTCGGCCAAGCGGCTTGAGACGGCCGGGGCCACCGCGCTGATCATTTGCACCAATTCGATGCACAAGGTCTATGATCAGGTTGCCGCCAGCGTGACTGTGCCGATCATCCATATTGCCGAATGCGTTGGCCAGCGCATGGCCGACAAGGGCGTGCGCAAGGCGGCGCTGCTGGGCACGCGCAATGTCATGACCGAGAGCTTCTATCGGCAGAAACTGATCGCCCATGACATCGAGCTGCTGCCGCCCGAGATGGCGTTCGTCGATACGCTCGACCGGATCATCTACGACGAACTGGTGCAGGGCAAAGTGACCCGCCAGTCCGAGCGCGAGCTGAAGTCGATTATCACCAATCTTGAGCAGGACGGTGCCGAGGCGGTGGTGCTGGGCTGCACCGAGCTGGATATGGTCGTCGATACCGATGCCAATGTGCTGCCGATCTACGACTGCACCCGCATCCATGCTGAGGCGGCGGTGGAATGGATCATGGGTGAATGATGTGGGGCCGCTAGCCCCCATCGCTTCCAACCCCACCCAATCCCGGGGCCGCGAATTTCCGCTGGAGGCGGCAATCGCGCGCGGGCCGCGCAGCGCCTTCCAGCGCGACCGCGACCGCATTATCCATTCGGTCGCTTTCCGGCGCCTGCGCCACAAGACCCAGGTCTTCGTTGCGCCCGATGGCGATCACTACCGGGTGCGGCTGACCCACAGCCTTGAAGTCGCCCAGATCGCCCGGGTGATCGCCCGCGCGCTGGGGCTGGATGAGGATCTGACCGAGGCGCTGGCGCTGGCGCATGACCTCGGCCATCCGCCGTTCGGCCATGCCGGCGAGGACGCGCTGAATTCCGCGCTGCACGCCCACGGCGGCTTCGATCACAACGCGCATTGCCTGCGCACGGTGATGCGGATCGATTCGCCCTATTGCGAGCACGACGGGCTCAACCTCAGCTGGGAGATGCTGGAGGGGCTGGCCAAGCACAATGGCCCGGTTGCCGAGCCCGGCTGGGCGCTGGCGGAACTAGACGCGGCCTATCCGCTGGACCTTGCCACATGGCCCAGTCTTGAGGCGCAAGTCGCCGCGATTGCCGATGACATCGCCTATGATAATCATGACATCGACGATGGCCTGCGCGCGGGCTTCCTCAGCCTCGACGAATTGCTGACCCAGCCCATTGTCGCCGAGCAATGGCGGCAGGTCGAACTGCGCTTTCCCGGCGCGGCGCGTGATCGGCAACTGCGCGAACTGGTGCGCAGCCAGATTGGGCTGATGGTCAACGATGTGCTGGCGGAAACAACGCGGCGCGTCTCCGGCATGGCAAGCCCCGCCGATGTGCGGGGCGCCGGGCGGGCCAGTGCCAGCTTTTCCGCCGCAATGGCCGAGGAAGAACGCGGACTGAAGAAATTCATGTACGACAAGCTCTATTTCCACCCCGAGCAGCTCGCCACCGCCGCCCGCGCCCGCACGCTGCTCGCCGAGCTCTATGCCGCTTATGCGCAAGAACCCGGCCTGATGGACGAGACCTGGTTCGCCCGCCTGCCCGCGCAGGAGCCGGAGCGCAGCCGCCACATCGCCGACTATATTGCCGGGATGACTGACCGCTATGCCATCCGCTGCCATGCGCAAATTTACGACCGCACGCCCGAAGGCCTTGGTAATGTGTGACGGGCTGCGGTGGATAAGTCGCACCCTGCGTTGACTCGAATCGGCAGCATCTGCATCCAAATGGTGATCGCTGACAGCGCGGGAGAGCCTCACCCCAACAGGTGGGCGCCGAAGGAGCAACCGCCCCGGAATCTCTCAGGCAAACGGACCGCGCCAAGTCGATAGCGATGCTCTGGAAAGTGCTCTCGCAGCTGCGAGGGCCGCCGAAGGTGTAACCCTGATCGTGTATCAGGGGAAAGCTCTCAGGTTTCCGCGACAGAGGGGGCACCTGGCTATTGTGCCAGGCTGTGCGGAGATGTGCCTTGTGAATGACGTACCAAGCCAAGACGATGACGATGCGCCAGTCGGTGCGCAGACCCTGCCGCTCGATGCATGGCACCGCGAGCGCGAGGGCCGGATGGTCGAATTTGCGGATTACTGGATGCCGGTGCAATATGCCGAGGGCATCATTGCCGAGCACCTGTGGACGCGGAACCACGCCGGGCTGTTCGATGTTTCGCACATGGGCCAGCTTTATCTTTCGGGCGAAGGCCTCGATGCCGCGCTCGAAGCGCTGTTGCCGATCGATCTGGCCACGCTGAAGGAAGGCCAGGTGCGCTATTCGCTGCTGCTGGACGAAGAGGGCGGTATTCTCGATGACCTGATGGTGACGCGCTGGGGCAGCGGGATCTACATGGTGGTCAATGGCGCGACCAAGTGGGAAGACATCGGCCACTTGCGCGAACATCTGCCCGACGAGATCACGCTCAATCATCTGGACGAGCCGGCGCTGCTGGCATTGCAGGGGCCGCAGGCCTGCGCTGCGCTCGAAGCGCTGGTGACCGGTGATCAGCCACTTTCCAGCCTCA
>JANOBA010000169.1:0-2738 GCA_031411415.1 Novosphingobium sp. | reverse complement strand
CTTCAGGACGGCAGAAGTCCGGCGAGAAGCGGATTGGGAAAGCGGCGCTGAAGTGTAACCGCAAGGAAGGCCTCGGTCAGATCGTCGAACTTCGCAGCCTCGGTCAAGAGCCCCGATTCGAGTTCGTCGCGCACCACGATGGGAGGAATGACGGCCAGACCCGCATCCTCGCGGGCCAGAAGCCGGATCATCGCCATGTCATCGGCTTCGGCGGCGATCGTGGGGGTAAGGCCCAGCCGCGCAGTGATGGCATCGAACCCGGCGCGCAGGGCCGTGTCGGCCGTGGGCAGGATCAGCGGTTCCTCCGTCAACAATGCGCGCAGCGTTCGCGTTCCGGTGCCAACGCGCGTGGTTGTGCCGATCAGGCTGACCGGCTGTTCGGCAAGGCGATGGATCAACCAGGGGCTTGAGGCATCGCGGGCTGGGGCAAGATTGGTCAGCACAACGTCCAGCGAAAGCGCCTCCAGCCCGCGCAGGAGTTCGGCCTGCGAGCCGGAGCGCAGCAGCACTTCGACGTCCGTGCGCCCAATCAGGGGGCGCAGGAACTGCATCTGGAAATTGCGCGACAACGTGGCCAGCGCCCCCACCCGCAGCGCCCGGCGTACGCGACCGGTTTCGCGCAAGGTGGCGGTCAAATCTGCTGCGGTGCGAAAGATCGCCTCGGCATGGTCCAGAGCAATGCGCCCAGCCTCGGTCAGGACCAGACCGCGCCCGCGTCGGTCAAAAAGATCATGGCCACGAGCTGCCTCCAGCGACTTGATCTGGGTAGACAGGGCCGACTGCGACAGGTTCAGCCGTCGCGCCGCCCCGGTCAGCGTACCATCGGTGGCAACCGCGCGGAAAAGGCGCAGGTGATGCAGGTTCAAGACATCCATCAATTGCACCAAACAGAACGATATCACACAAAATATGTATTTTTCTGAAAGTAGCGCAAGGGCTATCTAGGCGGCCATGCCTTTTGCATCGGAGCCTGCCAGATGACGCCGTTTCCATCTCTGACCCTTCTATCGCCAATCTTGCTGCTGGTCATGGCTGCAATTGCAATGAGCCGCCCGAACAGCCGACCCGGCCTTCTGCCATTCTGGGCCGAAGGCGCTGCCCTGGCCGCACTCGGGCTCGCCTTCGCTGGGGTCGGCATGCTTTTGATCGAGGGCGCCTCGACGCTCTCGTTCGGTTCGGGCGCAGGGCTGCTGGCGTTCCGTCTTGACCCGGTCAGCGCCACGATGACACTGCTGGTCAGCTTTGTCGGCTGGATCGTTGTGCGCTATGCCCGGACATATCTGGACGGAGAGCCACGTGAGGGTGCATTTCACGGGATGCTGCTGGCGACGCTGGCGGCCGTACTGGTGCTGGTGCAGGCGGGCAGTCTGGGGGTTCTGGTGTTGGCCTTCGTTGCGGTCGGCGTTGGACTGCGGCAGTTGCTGCTGTCTTACCGCGATCGGCCCGAGGCGCGGCGTGCAGCGGCGAAGTTCGCGCTAGTTTGGGGGGCGGGGGATCTGGCACTGATCCTGGCGGTGGGGCTGCTATGGGCGGCTTTCGGCACGATGGATATGGAGGCGCTGGGAACGGCGGCGCAAGCCGGACTGCCGCTGGTCGCAAAGATCGCCGTGGCGCTGGTGGTGCTGGCTGCGGCGCTAAAGACCGCAACCTTTCCGCTGCACGGCTGGTTGACCGAGGTGATGGAAGCGCCGACCCCGGTGTCAGCCCTGCTTCATGCTGGCATCATCAACGGTGGTGGTTTCCTTCTGATCCGCATGGCCGAGGTGGTGCAGACCAGTCCAGGTGCGATGGCCGCGCTGGTGATGCTGGGGGGGTTTACGGCGCTGTTCGGGGCGGCAGTGATGCTGACGCAAAGTGCGGTCAAGACGGCGCTGGCCTGGTCCACGGTGGCGCAGATGGGCTTCATGCTGCTGCAATGCGGGCTTGGCCTGTGGCCGCTGGCGCTGCTGCATATCGTGGCGCATTCGCTGTATAAAGCACATGCCTTCCTGTCGTCGGGCATGGCGGTGCGGGCGGTAGCTGCGATCCGCAGGCCAGGGCCAGTGGCGGCACCGGGCTTTGGTGCGGTGGCCAAGGCCTTCGGGCTGGCGCTGGTGCTGTATGCGGCAGTCGCGGTCGGGTTCGAGGGGATTGCCGGGCCGAAATCGGCGCAGGCCGTGGCGCTTGGCGCGATCCTGATCTTTGGCGTGGCCTATTTGGTGGCGCAGGGGTTGGCGGATGCCGCACCCAAGGCGCTGACGCAGCGGACGGCCATCGCCTCACTCGGGGCGGCGGTGGCCTATTTCAGCTTCCAACTGGTGGCGGGCGCGCTGTGGGGTGCGACGTTGCCCGCACCACCCGCGCCGGATGCGCTGGAATGGGGGCTGATCGTGCTGGCGATCCTGTCCTTTGGTCTGGTGGCCGTGGCGCAGGCGCTGTTCCCGCTTTGGGCGCATCACCCTGCCACGGCCGGGTTGCGGGTGCATCTGGCCAACGGGCTTTACCTCAACGCGCTGCTCGACCGACTGATCGGCGGCTTTCAAGCCTCCAGACCGCTCTGACCGTTTGCCTTTCAGGAGACTGACATGTTCATCAAGCACGCCCAAATCGCGCCCGCCCGGATCACTGGCCTTCTTAAGGCCGCCGAGGCTGCGGCCCGCGCCATCCCGCCCGCATTCCCGCTGGAGGCGACAGTGGCGGTCAACCCCTTCCTTGGCCAGACGGGCGAGGATTTGGCCATGGCATCAGCGCGCCTGGCA
>JANOBA010000168.1:0-4745 GCA_031411415.1 Novosphingobium sp. | reverse complement strand
GCCGGCCTTTGCCAATGGCGCGTTCGTTGCCCGTCACGGCTCGTGGAATCGCAAGCCGCTGTCAGGCTATGATGTCGTGTTCGTCGGCTTCGATATTAACGGCAATCCGCTGGGCAAGCCCCAGCCGGTGCTGACCGGCTTTCTTTCGGGCAAGGGTAATGAGGCGCACGGGCGGCCGGTTTGGCTCGCCTGGGACAAGAGCGGCGGGCTGCTGGTCAGCGACGATACCGGCGGGGTGATCTGGCGGGTGATCGCACCGGGCGCCGATGCCTCGCCGCCGCCCAAACCGGTGTTGACCGCAAGGATGCCGCCGCAGCGCGAGCTTGACGGCGATATTGCGCGGCGGATGCGGGCCGATTTCAAGTCGGACGAGGTTCACGTCTCGCAATAAACATCAGAGTGCGATGCCAGCCCGGCCTGCCAATTCAGTGACATAGTGCCAGGCCACGCGGCCTGAGCGCGCGCCGCGCCGCTTCGACCATTCAAGCGCATCGCCTTGATCCCAGGCGAGCCCGTATGTTTCGGCGTAGCCGGTGATGATCGCGAGATAATCGTCCTGGCTGCAATTGTGGAAGCCGATGGACAGACCGAAGCGGTCGGCCAGTGCCAACTTGTCGTCGACGGCATCGCGCGGATTTATCGGATCGTCCTGTTCCGAGAGGTGCCGGGGGACAATCGCGCGGCGATTGGCGGTGACGGCGATGCGGACGTTGCCGGGCCGGGCCTCGACCCCGCCTTCCAGCCAGCTCCTCAGCGCGCGCGGACCGCTGCTGTCGCCGTCCTCGAAGCCGAGATCGTCGATAAAGACCAGAAATTGCCGTGTGACTCCACCCAGGGTGCCGAACAGCGCGGCGAGCGAGGCCAAGGCGTCAGGCGCGACCTGGACCAGCGCGATGACCGCTGCGCTCTCCGCTTGCGCCGCCACCATCGCCGAGCGCAGCAGCGCCGATTTGCCCATGCCGCGCGCGCCCCATAACAGCATGTCGTGGGCGGCATGGCCTTGCGCGAGGCGGGCGACGTTATCGGCGACCAGCGCCTTCTGCGCATCGATCCCGCGTAGCAGGCCCAGCGCAGGGGCTTCGATCCGGGGCACGGCTCGGGCGGACTCGCCCTGCCAGACGTAAGCGGGGTGCCCCAGCCAGTCCTGCGCGGCGGCTGCGGGGGGGATGATCCGCTCGAGTGCGTCGGCAATCCGGGCCAGTGCGTCCTGTAGCAGGCTCATCCCGCCAGCGCCGCAGCATCAAGTGCATAGAGCAGCGCTGCGCCAGCGGTGGCCGAAGCGCGCAGCCCCGCTGCCTCGGTTACCACATGATCGAGAAAGTAGCGCGCGACCACCGGCTTGGTCTGGGCGAGGCCAGCCGGCGCACCGGCTTCGGCGGCAGCGCGCGCCTGGCGCAGCAATTGCCAGCTCGCGACGGCAACCGCGCACATTGTCTGATAGGCCGCACTGCCAGCGAGCCGATCATCGAGGCTGGCATCCTTCAGCATCCATGTTGCTACCGCTGCGCAATCGTTTGCCAGCGCCACGAGTGCTGCTTCGTCTGCCACATCACGGGCGATTTCGGCCATCAGTGCCGCCAGCACGCCGCCTTGTTCCATGCCCAGCTTGCGGGTGACGAGATCGGCGGCTTGGATGCCGTTGGTGCCTTCGTAGATCGGCGGGATGCGCGCATCCCGGAAGAGTTGCGCCGCGCCGGTCTCCTCGATGAAGCCCATGCCGCCGTGGACCTGAATGTTGAGGCTGGTCACTTCCATGCCCACGTCCGTCCCCCAGCCCTTGAGCAGCGGCACCAGCAGGTCTGCGCGCCGTGCTGCGGCTTCATCGCCCAGTGCGCCGAAATCGACCTGCCCCGCGGTGTAATAGAGCAGCGCGCGCGATGCTTCCGTGAGTGCGCGCATGCGCAGCAGCATGCGGCGCACATCGGGGTGCTCGATTATGGCTACGGGAGACTTGTCGGCCGATCCGGCGCGGGCGGACTGCACCCGTTCGCTGGCGAAAGCCATCGCCTGTGCGGTCGCGCGGCCCGCGAGCTGCACCCCCTGGCTGCCAACGTTGATCCGCGCCGCGTTCATCATCGTGAACATGGCTTTGAGGCCCTCGTTCTCATGGCCGATCAGCTCGCCGATGCAATTGTCGTCGTCGCCATAGCTCATCACGCAAGTCGGCGAGGCGTGAATCCCGAGTTTGTGTTCGAGGCTGACGACGCGCAGGTCGTTGCGCGCGCCCGGCGCGCCCTCGGCATCGGGCAGATACTTAGGCACTATGAACAACGAAATGCCGCGCGATCCCGCCGGCGAGCCCGGAGTGCGCGCCAGCACCAGATGCACGATGTTTTCCGCCAGTTCGTGTCCGCCCCAACTGATGAAAATCTTGGTGCCCTTGATCCGCCATTTGCCCGCATGCGCACCTTCCGCAATCGGCGTTGCCGAGGTGCGCAGCGCGCCGACATCGGAGCCTGCCTGCGGCTCGGTCAGGTTCATCGTGCCGGTCCATTCGCCGCTGACCAACTTGGGCAGATAAAGCGCCTGCTGGTCGGCACTGCCGTGATGCAGGATAGATTCGATGGCGCCAACCGTAAGCATCGGCAACAGCGAGAATGCGAGATTGGCATTGCCCAGCGTTTCCAGCACCGCGCAGGCAAGGCTGAACGGCAGGCCTTGTCCGCCAAATTCTTCCGGCCCGGCAATGGCGTTCCAGCCCTGCTCCACATAGCTGCGATAGGCCTCGGCAAATCCGGCGGGCAGCGTGACCACGCCATCACTGGCTTTGGCGCCCTGCACGTCGCCGATGCGCTGCAATGGCGCCCATTCGCCTGCGGCGAACTGGCCGATGCCTTCGACGATTGCGCCGACAATATCTTCGCCCGCAGCGGCAAAGCGCGGGTTTGCTGCCAGATCGGCAATGCCGGCATTGACCTTGAGGGCGAAAAGGAGGTCATTTCCGGGAGGCGTGAACGACATGGTGCGCTTTTCCTTGGCTTTGCTGGCAACCGCCTATAGCGGCAGGCCATGGCGGAAAACAGCCCGGTAAATATCCGCAAGGCGGTCGCGACGGCGCTGGCCGAGGCGGCGGCTGTGCTGCGCGCCGGCGGAACGGTCGCGGTGCCGACGGAGACGGTCTATGGCCTTGCGGCAAGGGCGGACAGCGATGCGGCTGTGGCGGCGATCTATCGGGCAAAGGGACGCCCCGATTTCAATCCGCTGATTGTCCATGTTACCGGGGTGGAACAGGCAGAATCGCTGGCACTGTTCGATGCGAGGGCACGCTTGCTCGTCCGCCATTTCTGGCCCGGAGCTTTGACTCTGGTCCTGCCGCTGCGTCCCGACGCGGGTCTCGCCGCAGCGGTCACGGCGGGCCTGCCGACGATAGCGCTGCGCTGCCCTGCGCACCCGGTCATGCAAAGCCTGCTGGCCGCGACTGGCCTGCCGCTGGCCGCGCCTTCGGCCAATCGCAGCGGCGGTGTCAGTCCGACTTGTGCCGACCATGTTAGCGCTTCGCTGGGCGGCAAGGTTGATCTTATCCTCGATGGCGGCGCCTGCGCGGCGGGCATCGAATCGACCATCGTCGCCTTGCGCGATGAAGGGCAATGGCAAGTGCTGCGCCCCGGGCCGATCAGTGAGGCCGAGCTGGCGGAGGCTCTCGGCAGCGCGCCCGCGTCCGCATCAGGACCGGCGGGAATCGAAGCGCCGGGGCAGCTCGCCAGCCACTATGCGCCGGGAAAGCCGGTGCGGCTTGGTGTGATCACGGCTGCAGATGACGAGTTCCATATCGGTTTCGGCGAGATTGCCGGCGACATGTGCCTGTCTGCCTCGGGCGATCTCGCAGAGGCGGCGGCACGGCTTTATGCGGCGCTTCACGCTGCGGCAGCATCGTTCCATCCGCGTATTGCCGTCGCAGCCGTGCCGCATGGGGGGATCGGCGCAGCGATCAACGACCGTTTGCGCCGCGCGGCGGCCTGATCCGCTCGATTTCGGTAAGCTCGTTTTCCGCACGCGCGCAGGCCGCAGAATTGCCGTCCGCGCATTGCCGCAAATGCTGGCGATGGCTCCGCTTCAGCTGGCCAAGCCGTTGTTCGTGAAGCCGGATTTCGCGTCCGCGCTTCTGATCAGCTTCAGATTGGCTGGTTGTCGCCAGATCGACGGCCTTGCCGGCCACGCGCACTGGCGCTGTCGCCACGGTTACCAGGGTGCGGGCAACGCAGCCCTGCAATGCCGCAAGGCATAAGAAAGCGCCTATCGCCGGTCGAGATACGGGCATTGCCGGGAGCTCCCAAGGTTCGACTGCCGGCATGGACGCTGCAGCATTGCCGGAGTCTTAATCAGCAAAAGGGCCGCCCCTTGCAGAGCGGCCCCATTGTCGTCTGACAGGCTCGGCTGATGTCCTCAGGCCGCTGGGACAGCCTCGGCTGCTTCGGCGGCTGCTTCTGCCGCCTCGGCTGCTGCCGTTGCCGCCGCGTTTTCGTAATACTTGGGTGCATGCTCGTTGAGGATCGCGAGGATCTTCTTGAGTGCGGCGGGCTCGTCGGTCTTTTCCATCGCTGCCAGTTCACGCGCAAGCCGCGAAGAGGCGGCTTCGAAAATCTGACGTTCGGAATAGCTCTGCTCGGGCTGATCGTCAGCCCGGAACAGGTCGCGCGTGACTTCCGCGATCGAGACGAGATCGCCCGAATTGATCTTGGCTTCGTATTCCTGGGCACGGCGCGACCACATGGTGCGCTTGACCTTGGGCTTGCCTTCCAGTGTGG
>JANOBA010000167.1:0-2720 GCA_031411415.1 Novosphingobium sp. | reverse complement strand
CTTCAAACCGCGGTAAGCCTGAAGGCAGCGCGCGGCAGTTTTGGCTTTCGAGCGCGGCAATATTGCCCTAGCAGCAGGTCATTCGATCGGGGACCGAATTTAGATGAAGCGTTCAGCAGAAGAAATTGCACCAAGCCCTCGCGCGCAGCGCACCGGCGCGGCGGAGCCGGCACAGCGCCCATTTAACCAGGCCGGACGGCCAACCGCTGCCGAACTCGAGCGGCGCAAGGCGCTGGTCATGGAAATCGCCACGCACTTGTTCGTCACGCAAGGATTTGCCGCCACCTCGCTGGTCGATATCGCCAAGGGCGCGGGCGTTGCGACGCGCACACTCTATCAGCACTTCGGCAACAAGGAGGCAATTTTCCGCGAGGTCATATTCGCCCGTGATGCGGGTCATGCCATAATCGCACCTGAGTTGCAGACTGGCGACAATCTGTTCGACGCCCTGACGCGAGCCGGGCGCTATGCGCTGGATATTACCTATCGCGAAAAGTCCGTGGGCCTGATGCGGCTGATGATTGCCGAGAGCACGCGTTTTCCCGATTTCATGCAAAGCGTTGCCAAATCAATCTCAGGGCGATTCCATCGTAATATCGAGAAGCTGCTCAATCAATGCGAGGCAGCAGGGCTGCTGCCGCACGGCGACCATAAACGATCCGCCGAACTGCTTGCAGACATCATTCTCGGCAGCCACCCGATCATGACCTATACCAACTGGAATGCCCGCCGGATCGACGACGCCGACCTTGAAGAACGCGTCGCCCTGTTCATCCGCGGCCGTTTCGACGATGCCGTGGTGGCATCGTCGCGCAGCCGCAAGGCGCCCTGACGCTAACCCTGCCGCAAGGCGCGCCGGGCGGGGAAATTGGGCTGGCCGGTATGTGCGGTGGCGCCGCCGTCTGCCGCCAGAATGGCGCCGGTAACGTAAGACGCATCGTCGGAAGCGAGGAACGCGGCAACTGAGGCCATTTCCTCGGGCAATCCGCGCCTGCCCATTGGAATGCGCTCAAGCCAATAGTCCAGGTCTTCCTGCCGCTGGAGCCCGGGCGAGCTCATTGGCGTGTCGATCAGGCCCGGGCAGACGGCATTGACCCGAATGCCCTGCAGCGCAGTCTCCAACGCGAGGGCGCGGGTGAAGTTGATCACCGCGCCTTTCGAGGCATTGTAGGCGCTCATGCCATAGTCACCGAACAGCCCTGATATCGAGGCAATGTTGACGATCGCCCCGCCGCTGCCGCCGGGATTGGCCCGCATCAGCGGAATCGCCGCGCGGCAGCACAGAAAGACCGCACGGGTGTTGACCGCGAAGACATGGTCCCACAGCGCCTCGTCCATCTCCTCGGTCGCGGCCAGTGCACCGACGCCGGCGTTGTTGACCAGAATGTCGAGCCTGCCCCAGGCCGCGTGGGCTTCGTTCAGCGCCTTGCCAACCTGAGCGGCGCTGGTGACATCAGTCTGGCAAAAGCGCGTGCCTTCAGCCAATTCTGCCGGCGCATTGCGGTCGGCAATCAGCACCTTCGCCCCCTCACCCGCCAGCCGCGCCACGATAGCCGCGCCAATGCCGCTCGCGCCGCCGGTCACGACAGCGACCTTGCCTGAAAATCTCGCCAATTGCCTCTCCTGTTCAAACATCAAAGTCTGGCGAGGCCGCGCTGTCCAGCTTGCGGCCGAGCGCATAATCGCCCCGGATCGTGGTGCGCTGCATCACCCGGGTCTGGTCGCGCGGGACGCCGGTAGCGCAATGCAGCACCCGCCAGTTGTCCCACAGCACCATATCGCCGTCGCGCCAATCGTGAAAATAGGCAGTCGCGGGATCGGTGCAGTGCGCGATCACTTCACGCAGCAAGGCATCGCCATCCACGCCGCCCATTTCGAGAATACCTTGCGCAAATCCCGGCGAGATATTGAGTACTTTGCGGCCCGTCTCAGCTTGCGTGAACACCGCCGGATGGACGACGCGGGGGTAGGTCCACATGCGCCGGGCAATCGCCGAACCCGATTTAGCCATGCGCATGCAGCGGACACTGCCATCGTGTGAGAACAGCTGGCGGGTGAAATCCATGTCGACCGCATAGACCACATGCAGGCCCTCGATCTGCTCCTTGAGGTGCGCGGGCAGACGCTCCCATGCGCCGATCTGGTCGATGAAACCGGTCATGCCCAAACTCTGCGGCAATTGCACGGGGCGCAGGATGCCGCCACGATTGATCCGGTCGGTATAGATCAGGTCGCTGTGCCAGGGCAGCCAGCCGCCGCGCTCTTCGCCGCCGACATCGTAGTATGTGCCGTCGTCCGGGTAGTATTTGATCTTCACCAGATCGGGAAAGCCGGGCTCGGTGGTTTCAGGGAAAGGATGCGGTTCCAGCTCGCCAAAGCAGCGGCTGAGCTCGACATGCATCTCGCTGGACACATCGCAACTGCGAAACAGGATCACGCCGCGATCGATCCACAGGTCAAACAGGCTGCGGCGCACCGCCTCGTCCTGCAACTGGCCGCGCGTGAGGCCACTGACCAGCGCGCCAAAGGGAACGCCCGGCCCAAGCGGCGCAATATCGAGAACAGCAGTCGCCGCAGTCGCCATCGTGATCCCATCCTGTCCCAGCGGCGATTCGCTCACGCTTAGCCGCCGAAACAGACTTGGCAAACCGGCGCGTTTCGTCAAAGCAAAGCTGCCATTGCATTTTTATGCCAAGCAGGAAACCCCATGATCGAATACC
>JANOBA010000166.1:0-10792 GCA_031411415.1 Novosphingobium sp. | reverse complement strand
CGCATCGCCAGGGGCGCGGCGTTGCGGTGCATTGCACGACCGAAGCCGAACTCGTTTTTGCGCTGGCGGTGATCGAGGCCGCCGGACCTATGCGCGGCGACCGGATCGAACATGCCGGCGTCGCCCCGGACTCGCTCATCGCAGAAATGGCGCGCATGGGGCTATGGGCAGTGTCGCAACCCCATTTCATTGCCGAGCGCGGGGATGCCTACCGACGCGATGTCGAGCCGCGCCATCAGGGCGATCTCTATCGCCTTGCCAGTCTGGCAGAGGCCGGCATAGCGCTGGCCGGCGGCAGCGATGCGCCGTTCGCCAGCTTCGACCCATGGGCTGCCATGCGCGCGGCGGTGCACCGGACAACCGCCAGCGGCGCAAGCTTCGGCCAGCACGAAGCTTTGAGCCCCGAGGCGGCGCTGGCGCTCTATCTGGCCGATCCCGCCGATCTGGACCGCCAGCGGCGCATCGCGGTGGACGCGCCGGCTGATCTGGTGCTGCTGGACCGCCCGTGGAGCGCGGCACGCGAGCGGCTGAACGCAGACGACGTGGCGCTATGCCTGATCGGCGGCAAGGTCGCCTTCGATGGCGTCGACCAATCCCCAGGCGAGCGCGGTCTGCGCGGCGATCCGCCGGCCTGACAGCAGCATCAGCGTGGTGCGCTGGCGGCCGATGCGGCGGCACAGCGAGACGCAGCCTCCCGCCCCCGGCAGCAGCCCCATGGCGAGCTCTGGCAAGTGGAACCAGGCACCGGGCGCCGCAACAATCCGCGCTGCCCAGCCCGCCATTTCCAGTCCCGCGCCCACACAGGCACCCTGCACCCGCACTTCGAGCCGATCAGCGCAGGCGGCGATCACCGGTGCGGGCAGGGTCTGCATCCGGATCGCATGAGCCATCGCCGGATCGCGCGTGGTGCCGAATTCTGCGAGATCGGCGCCAAGCGAGAATGTCCTGCTATCGGCGCGCAGCACTATCCGCTCGATAGACTGATCGAGCGCGGCTGCGGCAAAGATTTCGCGCAGAGCATCGCGCATCGCCGCGTCAATGGCATTGCCGGCGTCTGCGCGGGCGAGCGTGACGGTAAGCTGCGGGCCATTGCGATCCAGCCTGACTTGCCCCGGCGGCGCAACGGCCGGCCTGCATCCTTCCAGCCATGTCTCGTGTTCCGCGCTGCCTTGCAGCAAGCCATAGGTCAGCGATTCCGCCAGCAGCGCCGAGGCGATCTCCATGCCCGGCAACTGGCGCAGCAATTGTACTGAGACTGCCGCCGCATGGGGCCTTGCCAGCACCTGCCGCATCAGCCCTTCGGCGCTCACCGGCGGCTCGATGACCGTGTCGAGCGACCTGGCCAGCGGATGATCCGGATCGCCAAAGCCCACAACCGGACATGCCGGCAGCGCCAGCGTTTGCGGCCATTCATGCGCGGCATCCAGATCGACGAAAGCCAGCGGCAGCCGCACGGGTTCCTCCCCGGCCCAGAGCCGGCGCGGATCGATGGTCAGCGCTGCCAGGTTCATCTCAAACGCACTCGTCAAACGCACTTGCGGCCCTCTGCCCCAGCCTTGCCACGTCGAATCAGACTTGTCTTGCCCTGAGGCTGCAATAGGCGCATACTACTAAGCAAGGTGAGTAAAAACAGAGGTAATCTCATTTTATCTTGACATTTGCGCCGGAAATTCCATCTTGAGCGCAACAAAAAAACAGACGGAGAGGAACGACATGGCCCAGCAACCGGCAACGTCGAACAAGGCAAAGATCGCCCGCCGCGTGGTCGAGGTTCTCGAATACTTCGATGATGCGCACCGTGATGCGACCGTTATGGACATCGTCCGGCGCTATGATCGTCCGCAATCGAGCACCTCGGAATTGCTTTCCAGCCTCGTCGAGCTCGGCCTGTTGCGCAAAGACCGTCAGGCCCGCACTTACAGCCTCACTCCCCGCGCCGCATTGCTCGGCACCGGCGGCCAAGGCGGCGCGGTGCGCGATGGCCGGTTGGTGCAATTGCTGGACCGGCTTTCAGCGCAGACCGGCCTTGCGGTGGTGCTTTATGGCATGACCGGGCTATCGATCCAGGTGTTCGCCTGGCGCGCGGCAAAGCGCGGCCCGGCGCGCGATCTGTGCCGAACGGTTGGCGGACTGCAATATCCACTGTCGCAAAGCGCCGCCGGACTGCTGCTGCTTTCCACAATCGCCCAGCCCCGCCGCGATGGCCTGCTGCGACGCCTCAACGCCGAATCCGTCGACGACAAGAAATTCGTCTTTGGCGAAATAGCAGCGCGGATCGATGACTGCGCCCGCAGCGGCGAAACGCGCGGCTCGGCCGGGTTTGACAGCCGCCGCGAAATGGTGGCGCAACTGCTGCCGGTCGAGGCGGTGGAAGAGCCGCTGGCCATCTCCATCCTGTTTGACCGCGACGAGCCGGTCAACCGCGACGCGCTGAGCGCCAGCATCACCGAAGGCATCCGCCTGATGATGGGCGAGCGCGATGAAACGACCGCGACCGTAACGGCCTTTCCAACCGCAGCTTAAAGCCGCGCCAGCACTTCGCCGGCAAGCGTGTCGAGCGGCACGGCGCTGCCGTCACTGAAATCGCGCCGCAGACCAAGCAGGCGGGCATTCACCGCCCGTTCCGGCTGAAACGTGTAGCAATTGGCCGGCATCGCGCTGGCATCTGATTGCAGCGCCATTGGCAAAGTGCGCCCGGTTGCGACAATCGCGGACCATTGCAGCAGCCGCGCGCTCTCCTGCTCCATTCCCTCCAGCGCACCGATCCAGTCACGCAGCGAAAACAGGGTCTGCCCGGCGATTTCCGGCGGCGCAGTCAGCACCCGGTCCTGCTCCCGCCAGGCATGGACGAGGATGCCATCACGCCGCAGTTCAATCCTGCGCAAGCCGCCCACCGGATCAGTCGCGATAATGTCATAGGTGAAGCCGCCCGGCTCGCCGGCATGGGCGGCAGCGAGCACGGCGAGATCGTGGAAGTGGGTGCAGTTCTGCTTTTTTTCACGCCGAGCGGTCACTTCAGCCAACGCCAGGCCGGTGAAAGTTGCGGTCAGTTGCCCGGCTGCCCCGGGGCAAGTTGTCCAGGGTGCGCGGGCAAATGTTGGCTCGACCGCCGTTACACGTCCGGCTTCATGCCGCAGGATCACCGCAAGGCAATGCATGTCATCCTCCAGCATCGCCGCCACTGCGCCCGCACGCGCATCCACAACCACCCGGCGGCGAAAACCGGGGCAGGTATCGACAGGCGCAGCAGGCATTGGCAAATGGTCCTTCCGGTATCACATCAAGGCTAGCAGGCCGGGCGCGTTGCAGACAAGGGAGCAGGCAATTGAAAATCCGCATCGACAAGGCGCGCTGCACTGGCAACGCCCGCTGCTGGGCAGTCGCCCCCGATCTCTTTCCGCTCGATGACGAAGGTTATATCGCCACTGATGGCTTCGATGTCCCTCCCGGCCAGGAAGAACTCGCCCGGCGCGGCGCGCGCGCCTGCCCTGAACGGGTGATCGAGATCGTCGCGGAATAGCCGTGCTGTACTGTTGTTCAGTTACCACAGTGTGGCACGAAAAATGCCACCCCAACGGTTTTGCGCTTTCGTAAGCGGCAATGAGCTTTACTGTCCGGCGCACGAGGCTTGAGCAATCAACGCCCGTTGGGGAAACCGCGACAATCGCGGTATGGAAAGAGGGACTGCCTAACATGCTTGGATCACGCAAGGCCGCTTTGTTCGCCGCCACTGCCTTGGGCTTTGCCTATGGCACACCTGCCTTCGCGCAAAACAGCGATGCAGAACGTGCCGATACCGGCATGGGCAACGACATCATCGTTTCCGCCCGCCGGGTCGAAGAACGGCTTCAGGACGTGCCGATTTCGATCACCGTGCTGAATGAAAAGTCGCTGGCCAACAACAACATCTCCAGCGCCAAGGACATTGCGACCTACACCCCAGGCCTATCGACCAACAACCGTTTCGGCAGCGACAACACCACATGGACGATCCGTGGGTTCACCCAGGAGCAACGCTCCACTGCCACCGTCGGCACCTATTTCGCCGACGTGGTCGCGCCGCGCGGTTCCGGCGCAACCCAGGGCGGTGATGGCGCCGGGCCGGGCAACCTGTTCGATCTTTCCAGCGTCCAGGTGCTGAAGGGCCCGCAGGGCACGCTGCAAGGCCGCAACTCGACCGGCGGCGCCGTGCTGATTGTCCCGAAGAAGCCGACCGACCAGCTCGAAGGCTATATCGAAGGCAGTGCCGGCGATTATTCGATGTATCGCATCCAGGGCGTGATCAACGCTCCGCTTAGTGACACCTTCCGGGTCCGTCTTGGCGTCGACCACAACAAGCGTGACGGTTATCTTCAAAATGCCGGCAACGTCGGCTTCGGCCCTTATGGCAATGCCGGCGGCAGCGTCGATTACTGGGCGGCTCGCGCCAGCATCGTATGGGATGTCACACCCGATATCGAAAACTACACTGTCGCCACCTGGTCGCATTCCAAAAGCACCGGCGTGATCCCCAAGATCACCCAGGCGTTCTATCGTGAACCCTATTCCGGTGCCACAGGCGTTGCGGCGGCAGGCACGATGGACGCTGGCCAAAATGTTACTGGCCTTGTCACCTCCAACGGCCTGATCGCCATGAACCAGTTGGCGAACGAAGCAGCGGTTTGCGGCAGCAATTTCTGGTGCGTGTCTAACTCGGTCTGGGATTCACATTCGGAATCCAAGACCTGGCAGGCGATCAACTCGACGACCTGGAAGGCCAGCGACAATCTGACGGTCAAGGCCAATCTCAGCTACGGTGAATTCATCGGCGATACGACGCTCGATCTGTTCGGTCTCTATAACCCGCGCGGCCCGATCTCGACGACTGCGGTTTCGACCGCCCAGTTCGCCAACGTGACCACGCCACTGGCCGTGCGCAACTTCTCGATGACCCGCTCGCCGCAAGGCCTCGGGCTGCACACCAACGCCGAAAAGTCCTACGTCGCCGAATTGCAGTTCCAATGGCAGGGCGACAAGTTCAACTGGCAGGGCGGCCTCTATTTCGAAAACAGCGACCCGATTGGCAAGTCGGGCACGATTGGCCCGTCGCAGACCCCATGCGGCCCACTTGGCAGCGCGCTGCCGGCAACAGCCGGTGCGGGTGAAGTCGCTGTCCAGACCGATGCAGGGCAGGTTTGTCTTGCCACGTCCAACCAGGCCAATTCACTTGGCCGCATCGGTCTTTCGACCACGGAAAACTATTTCCGTGACCGGGCGCTCTATTGGCAGGGTGTTTATTCGCTGACCGACAACATCAAGCTGACCGGCGGCATCCGCTATACGTGGGACACGATGCGCAGCAACTTTCAGTTGATCAACCAGCGGTTTTATTCCGGCACGATCAACAGCGGCTTCAACGGCAGAACCCTGGCCATTCCGGGCGCCAACACCACCTTGGCGGGCCTCGCCAATGGGGTTGGCTTCTGCAACAACAACGTCGCCTTCGGTTATCCGGCTAATCTCACCGACGGCAGCGCTACAACCAATCCGGCTCAGGGATACTTCCCGGCCGCCGACTCGCTGAATCGCTGTGCCGAGACCCACACGGTCAAGACCAGCGCTCCGACCTGGTTGCTCGGGCTCGACTACAAGCCCAGCGACGACGTTCTGCTTTATGCGAAGTATTCGCGCGGCTATCGTCAGGGCGGCGTCGCTTCCTTCGCGCTCGATCAGATGCAGGACTACAAGAAGGAAAAGGTTGATACGTTCGAACTGGGCGCAAAGGCCAGCTGGCGCGGCTCGATGCCGGGCTATTTCAACATTTCAGCCTTCACCAACAATTTCAGCGATCAGCAGCTGCAAATTGGCGTTCAGTGCAACCCTTCGTCGGTCTGCCCGCAGACCACGGTGCTTCTCAATACCGGCAAGTCCAAGCTTGAGGGCTTTGAAATCGAGGCAGGCATCAGCCCGTTTGAAGGCTTCAAGCTGCAAGCCAGCTATGCCTATCTCAAGACCCGGCTGATCGAGGTGGTTGATGTTGCTGCGCTGGTCCAGTCGCGCAACCCCACGCTGGTTGGGCTCGACCTGCGGCCGTTGCCGGTTGGCTCGGTCATCCCCAACGCCGTGCCTCACAAGCTGGTGCTCAGCGGCAGCTACACGTTGCCGCTGCCTGAATCGGCAGGCAAGCTGTCGGTCGGCGCGACCTGGGTCTATACCTCTGCCTATCGCGCGGTCAGCGATCCGCCGGTTCTGGCCACGCCGTGCCCAGGGGTGACCGCCAATACGAACATCAACCTGTTCAACTGTTCGGCCGCGGTGCCTGCCCAATTTGCCAGCAGCTATGGCATACTGCCCAGCTCGAAGGTATTGAACCTCAACGTTAACTGGGAAGGCGTTGCCGGCACACCGATCGATGCAGCCTTCTTTGTCACCAACGTGACCAACGCGAAGACTTTGCTGCATGCCAACGTGCAAGTCGGTTCGGGCTTCCTGTCGAACATCATCGGCGAACCGCGCATGTTCGGCTTCCGTCTGAAGTACAGCTTCGGCGGCAACTGAGCCTTAAAAGCAGCGCATTTCTGCCGGAACCAATCACGGCGCTCCCCTCGGGGGGCGCCGTTTTTGTTTGTGCCAAGCGCCACGGCGATGCCGTGCAGATTCCGGTTGCGGGAACCAATGAATCTATGGTGTGGCAAATCATCCGAAAGCCGCGTGCTTTCGTATCCAATGCACAGTCTGGAACGGGATAGAGCCCATGAATTTTGATCTCACCGAAGAACAGGAAATGGTCCGCGAAACTTTCGCACGGTTTCTTGACGAGCACTCATCCATGCTCCGCGTGCGCGCGGCAATGGCGCCGGAAAATGGCGCCAGCGGCTTTGATGCCGATATGTGGCGCGGGCTGGCCGAACTCGGCGCATTTGCCATGCGCGTGCCGGAAGAGAACGGCGGCATGGGACTGGGCCTGTTCGATGCGGCGCTGCTGATGGAAGAGGCCGGGCGGATGCTCGCCTCCGGGCCGCTCGCCGAGGCACTGGTCGCCGCGCGGCTGGTCGCGCAACTGGGCGGGGATCAGGCCTTGCTGGGGCGGATACTGTCGGGCGAAGCAGTGGTGACGCTTGCCATGCGCGATATTGCCGCCGAGCCCGTGCAATGGGTCGCAGGCGGACTGGTTGCCGAAGCGGTCGTGGCGCTGAGCGGCAATGATGTCGTGTTGATCGAAGTGCCGGCGGGCGCGCGCAAGGCCGAGGAAAGCCTCGCCACCACGCCGATCGCCGAAATCGACTTCGCCCCGCTGGACAAGACCGTTCTGGCCAGCGGGGCGGATGCCCGCGCCGCATTTGCCGCCGGGATCGAGGAGTGGAAGCTGCTGATGGCCGCCGCGCTTTCCGGGCTCAGCCGCGAGGCGCTGCGTGTGGCCGCTGCCTATGCCTGCGAGCGCAAGGCGTTCGGCGTGTTCATCGGCACTTTCCAGGCAATCTCGCACCCACTGGCAGACCTGCTGATCGATACCGACGGCGGCAAGTTCCTGGTGTGGAAGGCGATCCGCGCCATCGCCGATGGCGACAGCGATGCCGCCGCAACCGTTAGCCTCGCGGCCTGGTGGAACGCCGATGCCGCCGCGCGCGCGGTCACCCCGTCGCTTCACACTTTCGGCGGCTATGGCCTGACCACCGAATATGACATCCATCTCTATGCCTTGCGCGCCAAGGCCTGGCCGTTGGCTGCCGGCGATCCGCAAGGCTGGCTCTCCGAAGCCGGCCGCCGGCTCTATGCGGGCGAAACCCCCGCCCTGCCCAATGTCGGCCCGGTGGAAATCAATTTCGACCTTGGCGATGAAGCCCGCGCGGTGAGCCAGGAACTGCGCGATTTCTTCGCGACGCAGGTGACTGACGAGCAGAAAGCGAAGTTCCACTATTCGTTCGAGGGCTTCAATCCCGAGGTCCACAAGAAGCTGATCGCGGCCAATCTCGCCTATCTCGGCCTGCCCAAGGATGTCGGCGGGCGCGGGATGAATGCCTATGCGATCACTGCGGCGCGCGAAGTGCTGGAAGAGGAAAACTGGACCAATCCGGTGGGCGGCGTCTCCAGCATGGTTGCACTGATCATCGAACGGTTCGGCTCGGACGAATTGAAGCGTGATGTGCTGGGCAAGATCATGTCGGGCGATGCAATCTGTTCGCTGGGCTATTCGGAACCCGGCGCCGGCAGCGACGTGTTCAACGCGCAGTGCAAGGCGACGCCTGACGGCAACGGCTGGCGGATCGATGGCACCAAGATGTTCACCAGCGGCGCCAATATCTCCGACTATGTGCTGATGTTGACCCGCACCAACACCGAAGTGGCCAAGCACAAAGGGCTGACCATGTTCATCGTGCCGCTGAAGGCCGAAGGCGTGACGATCCAGCCGGTCTATACCTTCCAGGACGAGCGCACCAACATCACCTTCTATGACGGCGTGAAGATTCCCGACAGTTACCGGCTCGGAGAAGTCGATCAGGGGGTCAAGACCATGTCCGCCAGTCTTGAGCTGGAGCACGGCGGCGGCTTTGCCAAAGTGCAGTATGCCATGCTGAGCGACGCTGTGGCGCTATGCGGTGAGATCAAACTGCCCGGCGGCAAGCGCCTGATCGAGAGCGAACAGGCCCAGCGGCGCCTCGCACGCACTTTGGCCAATGCGCTCGTTTCGGAGTTGATCCAGCTCCGCGCGAACTGGGTGCAGGTCGAAGGCAAGGAAAACCGCGCCTGTGGTCCGATGGCCAAGCTGTTTTCGTCCGAGAAATTCCAGTCCGACGCGCGCGACTTGCTCGATCTTACCGCGCCCTATTCGCTGTCAAAACGCAAAGGCGCGGCCGGCCATCTCAATCTCGCCTATCGCCATGCCCACGGCACGACGATCTATGGCGGCACCAGCGAAGTGCATCGTTCGATGGTGGCGGAGCGGGGACTCGGCCTGCCCAGATCGCGGAACTGAAGTTCAGTCGCGCTCTTCAATCATGCCGCGCCCGTCGCGGATGCCCAGTTCAAGGAGTCGCGACGCAGGTCCCAGGAAGCGTTCAAGATTCCGGAATGGTGGTTCGTCGAACATGTGGTGAAGAACTGTGTCGGTCCAGACGGTAGCAGCGCGTTCCAGCCCGGTCATAAGCATCGAGGCCATGGCAGCTCGCTGTGAAACCGCCGACATGCCTTTGCCATCCATCTGCTCGACGAGCAGGACAATTAGCGTCTGGGCGGCCTCTATCCGCTGCGCCATGACCTTCCTGTCATGGGTGTCAGCCATTGCGTTGCGCAAGTGGAGCAGCCGGGAGTACTTATGCCAGTAGGCATGGTAGGCCGCGACGAATTCGCGGCAATGCAGGTGTAGTTTCTCGTCAGGCCAACGTTCGCGCAAGAGGTGGATGAAATCCTGCTCGGCCGTCGCGGTGACTGGCTCGAGCACGGCCATGATCAGTTCGGTCAGGTCGTTGAAATAGAGGTAGAGCGAAGTCATCCCCAGTGACACCCGGCGCGCAACCGCGCTGAGTGTCACGGGTTCATCGCTTTCCTCGCGAATCAGCTCGGTCGCCGCGGCAATGATCCGCGCGCGCGTATCCCGGCCCTTCCGACCGAGCTTCTGTCCGTTGAGATTGCGGCTGATGCCCTCATCAGCCGCCCCCTCTCCATTCGCCTGCGCAAGAGTTGCCATATCGGCTCAGGCAGCGGGCGCGGCAGCAACGGGATAGGCCAGCATCTTGGTTTCAAGGTATTCCTCGATGCCTTCCAGCCCCCATTCGCGGCCAATACCGCTGGCTTTGTAGCCGCCGAACGGAATGTCGCCAGCAATGCACATGCCGCCGTTGACGCTCATCGAGCCGGTGCGGATGCGCTTGGCGACATTCATCGCCCGGTTGAAATCGCCTGAGCTGACGCCGCCGGAGAGGCCATAGGCGCTCTCGTTGGAGATGCGGATCGCGTCCTCGTCGTCCTCGAAGGGGATCACCACCAGCACCGGTCCGAAGATTTCCTCCTGGGCGATGCGCATGTCGTTGGTCACATCGACGAAGACGGTCGGCTCGATGAAGAAGCCGCCGCCCTTGTCGGGGCGCATCTTGCCACCGTGCAACAGGGTCGCGCCTTCCTTCTGACCGAGTTCGATATAGCTCATCACCCGGTCCATCTGGCGCTTGGAAATCACCGGGCCCATGATGTGCGCCGGGTTGCTGAGGTCGCCCCAGTTGTCGCCCAGGCCTTCATAAGCGGCCTTGAGGATCGCCTTGGCTTCCTCATAACGGCTGCGGGGCACCAGTAGGCGGCTTTGCACCGCGCAACCCTGGCCGGCGTGGAAAATCAGCATGGTCTGGGCGCAGTCCATGGCGAAATTGGGTGCATCGTCGAGCACGATCTTGGCCGACTTGCCGCCCAGTTCGAGGAACACGCGCTTCAGCGTTGCTGCGCCCTGTTCCATGATGCGCTTGCCGACGCCGGTGGAGCCGGTGAAGGAGATCAGATCAACGCGCTGATCCTTGACCAGCATTTCGCCGGCGAGCGCCGGATCCTGGCCGAAGACGACTTGCAGCGTGCCGGCAGGGAAGCCTGCTTCTGCTGCCAGTTCGCCAAAGATCGAGCCCATGCCCGGGGTATCGGGCGCCGGCTTGAGGATCACGGTGCAGCCTGCGAGCAACGCGGCGACGACCTTGCCGATGTTGACGTAGAGCGGCACGTTCCACGGCGTGATCGCCGCGACAACGCCAACCGGCTCATAGACTGCGATGCGCTTGCTTTCAAAGCCATAGCCGAACTTGGTGCCGTAATCCTTTTCCCACTTAACCTGATC
>JANOBA010000165.1:0-3847 GCA_031411415.1 Novosphingobium sp. | reverse complement strand
ATCAAGCTGCTGCAAGCCGAAGTCGCCGAATACTATGGTCAGTTCCGCGTCTCGACTGACCTGATAGAACTGCGCAACCTGTTGCAAACCGCCGAACTGATCGTGCTGTCAGCGCTAAAGCGCAAGGAGAGCCGGGGGCTGCACTATATCCTCGACTATCCGCAGACGGATAGCGAGGCGCTGGATACGGTGCTGGTGCCGTAGAACCCGTTTGCGAACTCAATCCGAATCGGCCAGCAACCATGTTCCGCTCTTAGGCCGTTTACCCTAAGCTGCTGGACTGAGGCTTCACCTTGCAGCGAATCGGCGATTCGCCGCGACTTGGGAGAATTGCGTTGCGAACCAGTGCCGGCCCCCATAAGTCTGCGGCCATGAAGATCGGGGACGCGAAGCGCGGCTTGGCCGCATGGCTGGCGGGCATGTGCGCCGCATTGGTTGCAACACCCGCATGGGCGCAGGTCGGCTATGCCGATCCGGCAGGCTCTGGGCCGATAGTCGGCGCGATAGGCTGGATTCAGGGCACATTGCTGGGCACCGTGGCGACAGTCGTCGCGGTGATTGCCGTCGCCGTCGTCGGGCTGATGATGCTGACGGGCCGGATGAACTGGCGCTATGGCGCCAGCGTGATCCTGGGCTGCTTCATCCTGTTTGGCGCGGCGAGCATTGTTGCCGGTATCCAGTCCGCAGCTGGCGGATACTAGGGGTAGCATTCCCATGGACCCCGGTCTTTCGCGCGATCCGCTGTTTGTCGGCCTCACCCGGCCGCAGATGTTCGCCGGCGTGACTTATACGTTCTTCATCATCAACGGTGTTGTCTCGACCGAGTTTTTCCTGATTTTCAAATCGGTCTGGGTGATTCTGTTCGCAGCTGTCGTGCATGGTATCGGCTTCCTCGCCTGTCTTAAGGAGCCGCGCATCTTTGATTTGTGGCTGGTGCGCCTCGCGCGCTGCCCAAGGGTGCGCAATTACAAGTTCTGGCGATGCAATTCCTACCGCGCCTGATGCCCGAAAAGCCCGATTTTGAACGGGAGGAAAGCGCTGGCAGTCGCTTGCCATATGCCAATCATGTGAGCGACCGGGTGCTGCGGCTGCGCGATGGCACGCTGATGCTGGCGATCCGCATGCAGGGCCTGCTGTTCGAGACCGCCGAGAGTGATGAGCTGAACTACCGCAAGGGTCTGCGCGATGCGATGCTGCGCGCCATCGGTTCCTCGCGCTATGCGCTGTATCACCATATCGTGCGGCGGCGGGTGGAGCCGATGGGCGGGGGGGAGTTTCCCGACGCCTTCAGCCGGGAACTCGACGAAGTGTGGCAGGCGCGGCTGGCGGCAAAGTCGCTCTATGCCAACGAGTTGTTTATCACGCTGATCCGCCGGCCGATGCAGGGCGGGGCAGGGGTGGCGAGCCGGATTGCGGGCTGGCTTGGCATGGCGCGCCGCGATGAGGCCGCAGTGCAGCTGATGGGCGAGGTCCGCGCGCTGGAGGCTGCTGGCGAACAATTACTTTCGGCGCTGGCGACATATCGCCCGGCGATTCTCAGCGCTTACGAGACGCCGCACGGCCCCTGCTCCGAGCCATTGGAAATGCTCTCGCTGCTCTACAATGCCGAGCTCACGCCGGTGCGGCTGCCCTATGGCGATGCCGGCGAAATTCTGCCCTATCGCCGGGTCAGCTTCGGCGCTGATACGCTGGAATTGTCGCCCACCGCCGATTTGCCCCGCTCGCTGGCCGCCGTGGTTTCGGCGAAGGACTATCCAGGGCAAACCACGCCGGGCATGCTCGATGAACTGCTGCGCATTCCGGCAGAAATGGTCGTGACGCAAAGCTTCGCATTTGTTGACCGGCAGGCGAGCCTTGGCCGGATGAACCTGGCGCTGCGCCGGATGCGCGCGTCGGACGACGAGGCGCTGAGCCTGCGCGGCGAGCTGGCGCAGGCCAAGGACGAAGTCGCGGCGGGCCGCGCGGCGTTTGGTGAGCATCATCTGACGGTGATGGTGCGCGGCAGCGATCAGCGGGCTGTTGATTCCGGGGTCGCCGAAGTGCAATCGGCGCTCACTGATCTGGGCATGATCACGGTGCGTGAGGATCTGGGGCTGGAGGCGGCCTTCTGGGCGCAATTCCCCGGAAATTTCGCCTATATCGCGCGGCGTGCGCTGATCGGCTCGGCCAATTTCGCTAGCCTTGCCAGCGGGCACAATTTCCCGCTCGGCAAGCCGTCGGGCAACCACTGGGGCGATGCTGTCGCAACTTTCGAGACCACCGCTGCCGGCCCCTATCACTTCAACTTTCACCACGGCGATCTCGGCAACTTCACCGTCATCGGCCCCTCGGGCTCGGGCAAGACGGTGATCGTCAATTTCCTCCTCGCGCAGGCGCGGCGGTTTGCCCCGCGCATCATCTTCTTTGACAAGGATCGCGGCGCCGAGTTGTTCATCCGCGCCATCGGCGGGGTCTATGATGTGCTGCGCCCTGGCGTGCCTAGCCGGATGAACCCGCTGCTGCTACCCGATACCCCTGAGAACCGCCGCTTCCTGATGGAATGGGTCGGGCAATTGATCGGCAGCGACGGCGAACCGGTCAGCCCGGACGAGACCGCGCAGATCAAGGAAGCGGTCGATGCCAGCATGGCCGCGCCGCAAGCCTATCGCCGGCTCAGCTCATTCGTCGAGCTACTGCGCGGTGGCCACCGCCCGCATGCCAAAGATTTGCACGCCCGCATGCGCCCATGGTGGGGCAAGGGCGAACACGCCTGGCTGTTCGACAACAAGACCGACGATGTCGACCTCAGTCATGACGCCATTGGCTTTGACATGACCCGGCTGCTCGACGATCCGGTGCTGCGCACCCCGGCGATGATGTACATGTTCCACCGGGTGGATGAACGCCTCGACGGCAGCCCGTCGATCATCGTCGTCGATGAAGGCTGGAAGGCGCTGGATGATGATGTGTTCGTGGCGCGCATCCGCGACTGGGAAAAGACCATCCGCAAGCGCAACGGCATCGTCGGCTTCGTGACGCAGAACGCCGAGGATGCGCTGGCGAGCAAGATCAGCTCGGCAATCGTCGAACAGGCCGCGACGCAGATTTTCACCGCGAACCCAAAGGCGGGCCGCGAGGACTATGTGACGGGCTTCGGCCTCACCGACCACGAATATCAGCTGGTGCGCAGCCTGCCCGACACTTCGCGCTGTTTCCTCGTCAAGCACGGGGCAGAGAGCGTGGTGGTGCGGCTTAATCTTGCAGGCGCCGATGATCTGCTCACCATCCTGTCGGGCCGCGAGCGCACGGTGCGGCTGTTCGACGAAATCCGCAGCCGCACAGGCGACGATCCGGCCATGTGGATCCCCGAACTGGTGAAAGTCGCCTGATGGCCCAGTGTGCAGCCTTCGAGCCGCTGGGGGCGTATGTTGGCAATGTCCTCGCCTGGACCGATTGCCAGGCGCTGGGGCTGGGCGAGGAAGGCTACCGCGCGCTGGGGCCGGGCTCGCCGTTCGGCATGGCGCTAACCGGCCTGCTGACGATCTATGTCGCGCTGATCGGCTACCGGTTGCTGATGGGCGGCGATGTCACGGTGCGCGAGGGGCTAACTACGGCGCTGAAAATCGGCTTCGTGCTGGCCTTGGCGACGCAGTGGCCGGCCTGGCGGGTGCTGGTTTATGACGTTGCCACTAAGACGCCGGAAGCGGCGGCATCGGGATTTTTGAATGATGCGGGGCTGAACAGCGGCGGCTCGGGCATGCTTGCAGCCCGTCTCGACGGGGTGAATGGCGCGCTGGCGCAATTGGTCGAAGATGGCGCGACTGCCCGCGCCGCCACGCCGCCCGCGCCCGGCAATGCCCAGCCGGGC
>JANOBA010000164.1:0-5432 GCA_031411415.1 Novosphingobium sp. | reverse complement strand
CGCTTTCAAACCGCGCGCGGATAACCGCGACGTCGCGCGCATTATAGCTCACGCCGTCGTCCTGCTTGAATGAGACTTCGTGGGCCACGTCGACCACCACCAGCCCGAGCCGGGCGAACGGCAGGAACAGCGCCGATCGCGCCCCGACGACGACTTGCGCCTCACCGCTGGCCACCGCCCGCCAGGCCCGGCGCCGTTCGCTGGCTTTCACCGATGAGTGCCACAGAATGGGAGGTGTGCCGAAGCGCGACTCGAAACGGCGCAGGAAATTCTCGGTCAGGGCGATTTCGGGGAGTAGCACCAGCACCTGAGTGTCGCTGCGGATCGCCTCGGCAATGGCTTCGAAATAGCATTCGGTTTTGCCCGATCCGGTGACCCCGTCGAGCAGGAACGGCGCGAACTTGCGTGCGCACACCGCCGCGACGAAGCGGTCGGCGGCGGCCTGCTGGTCCACGCTCAATTCCGGTTCGGCAAAATCGGCGCGCGCGCGCGGATAGCGCCGGTCGAGATCAACGGTCACGGCTTCAAGCAAGCCTGAATTGGCCATGCCGCGCAGCACGCCTTCCGAAACACTCGCCATTTCTGCCAGTTCGCGGATCGAGGCCTGTTCGCCGTGGAGCGCATCCATCGCGGCGGCACGCTGGGGGGTGAGGCGGACGGGCTCCAGCCCCGAAAGACGATATTCGGTGGTCGTGCTGCCGCCACGCAAGGCAGCGGTGGACGACAGCGCCATCCGCGCGACTGACTGGATCGGCGCGCAGTAATAGTCCGCCGTCCATTCGATCAGCCGGCGCAAGGGCGCGCTCAGCGGCGGCACTGGCAGCACTTCGATCAGCGGGCGAAGTTTGGCATCGGGCACTTCGGTGCCCGCCAACCGGTCTGCCTCCCAGACAATGCCGATGATCTGGCGCGGCCCCAGCGGCGCCAGCACCACCGAGCCGAATTCAATGTCCATGCCCGGCGGAACGCGATAGTCCAGCACGCCGAGCACGGCATTGAACACAAGGAGTCGGACGCGGTTCATCTTGCCGCCCATATGGGGACTTGTCTGCCGGGAGGTAACCCGGCCCGTTTCGGGAGAAGTGGATAATGGTCGCAACGGAGCTTTCTTTCGCCAGCCGCCGCGCTGTTTTGGCCGGGCTTGCTGCCAGTACTGTGTTGGCGCTGCCAGGCTGTTCGTCGCTGCCGGCGCTCAGTCTGGTGGAAGCGATCCGCCGCCTGCTGGTGCGCTCGACGCGGCAAGCGCTGGCGCGGCTGACAGCGCCGGGCGGTTTTTACGACAGCGAGCTTTCCCGGCTCGATCTGCCCGATGTTTTCGGCAGTCGGGGAGGCGTGCTGCAAAGCATCCTGACTTCGGCGGTGTTCAAGACGCGCCTGCAACGCAGCCTGAACCGCGTCGCTGAACAAGGCGCGCGCCGCGGTGCGCCGATCATCGCCGATACGGTGCGCACGATCGGTATCGACAATGCGCTCGCTTTGCTCCGGGGCGGACCGAGCGCGGCGACGGGCTTCCTGCGCAGCGCGATGGCCGGCAGCCTGATCGAGGCGATGGTGCCGGCACTGGGTGACGGGCTGCGGCTGGCGGATGATCCGGTGGTCGGTCAGGCCATTTCGGCGCTGACGGGCATCGATGTGACCGGAGTTGCACGGGCGCTTTCAGGCAGGGTCGATGATGCCATCTGGGGCGAAATCGGCCGCGAGGAAGCTGCGATCCGGGCCAATCCGGAGAGCACGAATGATGCCGTGCTGATCGCTGCGCTGAAGGCCTTATAAACGCATTGCCTTAACCCAGAGTGGGCCCGATCCGCACCAGCGGCTTTTCCGGAATTCCGCTCTCGACGACTGCTTGCAGCGCCGCAAAACAGCGCGGGTCGATCGCAGTGCCCTGTTCGCCCGCCATGATGTCCAGCGCTCGTTCGATGCTCATGGCGGCGCGATAGGGGCGATCGGCGGTCAGTGCGTCGAAGAAATCGGCGACGGTGATGACGCGGGTTTCAAGCGCGATCATGCTGGCATCCAGCCGCAAGGGATAGCCCTTGCCATCGAGCCGTTCGTGGTGCGATCCGGCGATCATCGCCATCTCGCTGAAAGCGCCGACCCGGCTGAGGATGTCTGTGGTCAGGGCTGCATGGCGGCGCATCTGATCCCATTCGGCATCATCAAGCGCGCCGGGCTTTTCAAGAACGCGGCTGCTCACCCCCAGCTTGCCGATGTCATGCAGCCGGGCTGAGCGCGCAAGCCTGCGGCGGGCGGCGGGATCAAGGCCGAGGCGCGCTGCGACCAGATCGGCAAACAGCCCGACCCGTTCGCTGTGGCCGCCGGTGTAGGGGCTCTTGGCGTCGATGACCTGGCCAAAGGCAGTGGAAATATCGTCGAGACATGCCTCGCTGAGCGCCATGCCTTCATGTGCGGGCTCCAGTGCGGTGAGAGCGGCGGGAAGGTCGGGTGAGGCAAGCGCGGTCCAGAAATCCGGCTCCGCGCCCAGTTTGGCGAAGGCATTTGCCAGCGCCGGATCGATCCAGCCACCGCTGCGGCGTGCAATTTCGACGCGCGCCGCGTGGGGGCCGGCGGCCATGAAAAAAACGTCGGCGACTTGCGCGAGCAGGGCAATGCGCGCGCCCACCGGGATCTCCTCGCCGCTCACGCCATGCGGCAGGCCCGATCCGTCCCAGTGTTCATCGAGCCCGGCAATGGCGGCAGCGACGCTTTCGGAGAAGCGTAACTGGCGGGCAATATCGGCGCCGCGGGTGCAGCGCGTGTCGATCAGACTGACCATGATCGGCCCGGCATTGGCCAGCAGGTTTTCGACCACTGCCGTGCGGCCACCTTCACGGGCGGTCGCCTCGGCGCCGGCCTCGGTCATGATGAAGGCGCCAAAGTCTTCCGCCGCCGGCCCGATCAGCTTGAAGTCGTGCTTGAGCCTGCGGTCGTCGCCGGCGAACAACTGCGCTACGCGTGCCGCGTTAGAGCTGCACCCCAGGTCTTTCAGCAAGACGGCATAATAGAGCTCACGCAAGGCCGCTTCGCCAAGCCCGATGGCGCGGCCCAGCCGCATCGCGATCCAGCAGGCGCGGACGCTGTGACCGGCCGGCTGGCCTTCGGTGAGATCCAGCGCATAGGTCAGCGCGCCAAGCACATGTGCCTGTGACAGGCCTGTACCGTATTCTGCCGGGCGGAATTCACTTTCAGGGACATTGCGCATTGCAGGGCCTCATGCTGGAAATTGCGCTGCAGCATGGTCTGGTCGGCTTAGCATCGGGTTAACTGCGGCCTGCGCGGTAGCCGGACGGGATTGACCTGCGACAGAATCAGGCATATTCTAAACTGCGATACCAAGTTCGCCATTGTGAATTAACTGGCGACATATTCGGGAGACTGGAAATGAGCGAAGCCGATCCGCTGTTTGGCAGTGCACTGAAAGAAGGCTGGACCCACGGGCCGATTTTCGACGCCGATGTCCACATCGATCCGCCGTATGACATGTGGAAGGACTATCTGCCCGAATCGCAGAAGGCCAAGGCACCAGTCATCGAATATGGCGACGAATGTGACTACATCTGCTTCGAGGGCAATCGCCGCCCGGTGATGATGATCAACAATCAGGCCGGCCGCGCGGGCAAGGATTTCAAGATGGTTGGCCGCCTCGCCGACCAGCGCAACACTTACGATCCTGTCAAACGCATTGCCGACATGGACCTGGATGGCATTGATCAGGCGATCTGCTTCGGTGGTGGACCCCTCGGCAGCTTTGATAATGACCTCTATATCGCCAGTTTCGAGGGCTATAGCCGCTGGGTGATGGACTGGGCGTCGAACGCGCCGCACCGCCTGTTCCCGGTCGGTCATGCGCCAATGCGCGATATCGACGAGACCATCGAGCATGTGCACCGCCTCGCCAAGATGGGCTTCAAGATGCTCCAGCTGCCGGCCTTCCCGCAAAACGCGGAAGCCTGGAATACCTCGGCCGGGGTCAAGAACATGAAGGATGGGCGGGTCTCCGCACAAACCGGCGATCCCAAGGGCGCGCTGCAATATTACCAGCCCGAGTTCGACCGGCTGTGGAAGGTGCTGTGCGACTATGGCATGGTCATCACCTTCCACCTCGGCGGCCGCGTGCCGCGCTTTGGCGAGAAGCAGCACTTCCTGCCCGATATGCCGATGTCGAAGATCGCCATGGCCGAGACGATCGGCATTTTCGTGTTCAACGGCATTTTTGACCGGTTCCCCGACTTGCGCATTGCGACGATGGAATCGGGCGTGGGCTGGTTGGCCTGGTATGCCGAATATTGCGATCGCACCTGGGAAAAGCAGCGCTTTTGGATGGACAGCCCGATCGACAAGCTGCCAAGCTTTTATCTGGACCAGAATGTCTGGGCCTCGTTCATCCAGGATCGTGCCGGTATCCTCGCGCGTGATCTGCCGGGCGCCAAAAACATCATGTGGTCGTCCGACTATCCGCATTCGGAAACCACTTTCCCGCGCAGCCATGAGATCATTGCTCGCGATTTTGCCGGCGTTCCCGATGCGGCTATCCGCGATATCGTCTGCAACAACGCCAAGCGGTTGTTGCGGATCAGTTGACGCGGTCACTTTCAGTCGTCAGCCTTGGCAAAACACCAATTGGGGAGGATTGCCTTGGCAACGTTGGCGGCTGACAAGGCGCGCATTCCGGCTGCCGCCTGGACTGCGCTCGGGCTGCTTACTGCCGCCAATGTGCTCAACTATGCCGACCGCCAGATCGTCTCGATCCTGGCGCAGGCGATCAAAGTCGACCTGAAGCTGGATGACGCCGATCTCGGCTTTATCCTGGGCACTGCCTTTGCCGTATTCTATTCAGTGGTCGGCATCGCCATGGGCCGGATATCCGACATGCTGCCGCGCAAGAAGGTGATGGCGCTGGGCGTGGCGCTGTGGTCGGCAATGACGGCGCTGGGCGGGGCAGCGACCAGCTTTGCCATGCTGGGTGCGGCGCGGCTGGGGGTCGGCGTGGGCGAGGCCGTGGCTAACCCTTGCGGCCATTCGCTGATCGCCGACATATTCCCGCAACGCAACCGGGCGCTGGCGCTCAGCCTGCTGCTTACCGGTGTGTTCATTGGCCAGGCAGCCGCGCTCATTCTGGGTGGCTGGTTTTTGCAGCACTGGCAGGAAGCGTGTGTTGCAGTGCCACAGGCTCTGCAATTTGGCGCAGGAGCATGCTCCCTGCCGGGTTGGAAGGCTGCGCTGTTTGCCGTGGGTCTGCCGGGATTGCCGGTGGCCCTGCTGCTGCTGACCCTGCGCGAGCCGCACCGCGTGCAAAAGGATCGCGGCGGAACCTCGGCCATCCTGTTCACCGAATTTGCAGCGGCATTGCCGCCATTCACTTTGCTGATGATCGCGCGCGAAGGCGGCCGGCGGGCGCTGGTGAAAAATCTCGGGCTGGTGGCTCTGGTCAT
>JANOBA010000163.1:0-6246 GCA_031411415.1 Novosphingobium sp. | reverse complement strand
CCGCCGCCGAGATAAGGCGCGGCGCCCATCTGCCACATCAGCCAGTTCATCGTCACGGCTCGGGTGTGGGTGTCGGAGGACAGGAAGGCGCCGAACTTCTCGGCGAGGTAGAACAGGATCGAACCGCTTTCGAACAGCCGCACCGCCGGGTCCACCGAGCGGTCCAGCATCGCCGGGATTTTGGAATTGGGATTCACTGCAACGAAGCCGCTGCCAAACTGATCGCCCTCGTTGATCCGGATCAGCCAGGCGTCGTATTCCGCCCCGGCATGGCCCGCCGCCAGCAATTCCTCGAGCATGATCGTGACTTTGACGCCGTTGGGCGTGCCCTGCGAATAGAGCTGGAGCGGATGACGGCCAATCGGCAGATCCTGCTCACGGGTCGCACCGGAGATCGGCCGGTTGATATTGGCAAACCGGCCGCCGCTCGGCCTATCCCAGGTCCACACCCGGGGCGGCAGATAGCCGGGCGGCTGGTTCAGCGCGGGGTCGCTCTCGCTCACCCGAGCGCCTTTCCGCCTCTGCTCACAGGGATCAGCGCGCCGGAAATGGCCCTTGCGGCGCTCGACGCGAGGAACAGGATGACGTCGGCGACGGCACTGGGTTGGACCCAGGTTGCGAAATCGGCATCGGGCATGTCGGCGCGGTTGGTCGGCGTGTCGAGCACACTGGGCAGCAGTGCGTTGACCGTCACCGAAGTGTCCGCAAGCTCCTCGGCCAGCGCTTCGGTCAGCCGGTGGACGCCCGATTTGGAGGCAGCATAAGCGCCCATGCCCATGCCCGCCTTGATCGCCGCGCCCGCGCCGATGTTGATAATGCGGCCCGCAGAGGCTGCCTTGAGCAACGGCAGCGCCAGCTTGGTGATCGTCGCGTTGCTGGTGAGGTTCATCGCCTGCATTTTTGCCCAGGTATCAATGCTGCCGCCCTCTAGTGTCTCCCAGACAAAGCCGCCTGCGACATTGACCAGCACGTCGATCCCGCCGTGGGCCTTGGCGACCTGAGCCAGCGCAGCCTCGGTTGCCGCGGCGTCATTCAGGTCGATCCCGCCCAAGTCGAGCGCACCAGCAATCGGGCTGTGCGGACTGGCCGCGAAATCGAGCCGCGCGACTTTATCGCCGGCTTCGGCAAAGGCCTGCGCAACGGCCTGTCCCAACACGCCAAAGCCGCCGGTGACGATAACGGAACGTGCCACGGTCTAGACCCGCATCGGCATCAGCACATAAAGCGCTGGCGACTTTTCGTTCTGGCGGATCAGTGTCGGCGCGCCAGCATCGGCGAGGTGCAGCTCGACCGTGTCGCCCTCGATCTGGCCGAGAATGTCTTTGAGGTAATTGGCGTTGAAGCCGATTTCGAAACCTTCGGAAGCATAGTCTGCTGAGACTTCTTCCGCTGCTGTGCCGTTGTCTGGCGAGGTGACCGAGAGCGTGACTTTGTCATGCTCCAGCCCCATTTTCACCGCGCGGGTCTTTTCGGTGGCGATGGTGGCCACGCGGTCGACGCCTTCATAAAGGCTGCGCGGATCGAGCCGCAGCAGCTTGTCGTTGCCGGTCGGGATCACGCGGCTGTAGTCCGGGAACGTGCCGTCGATCAGCTTGCTGGTCAGCACCACGCCGTTTTCGCCGCCCAGCGTGAAGCGCACCTTGCTGGCGGAAAGATCGATCAGCACATTGGTGTCGAGCGCTTCTTCCAGCAGCTTGCGCAGCTCGCCGACGCATTTGCGCGGCACGATCACGTCGGGCATGCCCTCGGCGCCATCCGGGCGCTTCAGGGTATAGCGCGCGAGGCGGTGGCCATCGGTGGCCGCGGCTTTCAGCTCGTCCTCGGTCACATGGAAGAAGATGCCGTTGAGGTAATACCGTGTTTCCTCGGTGCTGATGGCAAACCGCGTGCGGTCGATCAATTGGGCGAGCGTCGCAGCGGGCAGCTCGAAACTGGTCGGCAGATCGCCTTCGACAATCGTCGGGAAATCGTCGCGCGGCAGGATCGGCAGCGAAAAGCGGCTGCGCCCGGCCTTCACCGTCATGCGGTTTTCGGCGACTTCGAGGCTGACCTGACTGCCATCGGGCAGCTTGCGGGCAATATCAAACAACAGATGCGCCGAAACCGTGGTCGCCCCGGCGCTCTCGACCGAGACAGCGGCCATCGTTTCGACAACCTGCAGGTCGAGATCGGTGGCCATGACTTTCAGCGTGCCGGCGGCTGAGGCCTCGAGCAGCACGTTGGAAAGGATCGGAATGGTATTGCGCCGCTCCACCACTGACTGGACGTGGCCCAGGCACTTGAGAAGTATCGCGCGTTCGATCGTGGCCTTCATGGTCGCGTGCCGTCCCCTTGAGCCGCCGGGAACCTCCCGGGCGGTAAATTCGGACCATCTTCCTTAACGGCGGGCAAGGCGGCGGCAAGCGGCAAGTGGAGATTGGTGCGGGATTCTGGGGAAAAACTGCCGTTCGGCCCCGCACCGCCGCCTAGTTCAGCGCCTGAAGGTAACGATACATCCGCGGCGTGAGATCCATATAGGTCATGACCTTGTGCCAATTCGCCGGAGTCAGGCGCTTTTCATCGATTCCGCCCGCTGCCAATGCCGCCGTCGCCCGCGCGCCTTCGGCCTCATCCATATCGCGCATCGCCGTGTTGGCCCGGCCCGGCCCGAACCCCATGGCCGCGTCGATCCTGGCAGCGACGATGCCAGCGCGGGCCAGCTGACGGATCAGCGCCTCGCGCGGCAGCCGCGCCAGCGCGTAGTCGTAATAGATTTCGGCTTCGGCATCGCGCATGTGGTTGACGGCGACGCATTGGCGCACAGCGCGCTCAAGCTGCTGCTGCAAAGGCCCCAGTCGCACGCGATCGGTCGCGATCATCGCTGCGGCCAGATTGTCGCCCAGCCCGGTGGGCGCGCGCTGGATGGCGCAATCGAGCTGGGCCTGAGTGCGCGCTAAGGCTGGTGTCGCAAGACCTGCCGCGAAGAGCGCGAATGCGAGGCGCAGCGCGGTCACGAGATCATCGCCATGCCGCCGTTGACGTGCAGCGTCTGGCCGGTGATGTAGCCGGCATCGCGGCTGGCGAGATAAGCGACGGCCGCGCCAATGTCTGATCCTTCCCCCATGCGCCCCATCGGGATGCGCGCGTTGAGCGCTTCCTTCTGGGCATCAGGTAGCACTTCGGTCATCGCGGTGCGGATGAAGCCGGGGGCGACACAGTTGACCGTGATGCCCCGGCTCGCAAGCTCTTGCCCCAGCGATTTCGACATCGCGGTGAGTCCGCCCTTGGCGGCGGCATAGTTGAGCTGGCCGGGATTGCCGGTCGCGCCGACGACGCTGGTGATGGTGATAATCCGCCCGAAGCGCGCCTTCATCATTGGGCGGGCAGCAGCGCGCATCAGCCGGAATGCGGCCTCCAGATTGACCCGGATCACCGCGTCCCACTCCTCGTCCTTCATCCGCATGGCGAGGTTATCGCGGGTGATGCCGGCGTTGTTGACCAGAATATCGATCTTGCCGAGCGTGTCGACAGTGGCGGGGATCAGATGCTCGACCTGTTCGGTGTTCGACAGGTCGCAGGTGATTTCAACGTGATCGTGGCCGTAAGTGTCGTTCAGCTCCTCACGGAACGAGCGCAGCTTGGAGGGGTTGGTGCCCGAAAGCGCCAGCCTTGCGCCCTGCTTCGCCAGCGCGTGGCTGATCGCAGAACCAATCCCGCCAGCGGCGCCAGTGACGAGGGCAGTCATGCCTGTGAGGTCAAACATTTTTCATTCCTATTTGGGTTTCGCGCAGAGGCGCAAAGGAAACAGAGGCCGCAAAAGAGTCAGGCGTCCGGGCGATAGTCGTTGACCATTCGGCGGATGCCTTCCTTCATGGTTTCTCCAGAGAAATTCAAAAGCAGCCCATCAGGCTGTTTAAACAAACGCAAGTAGGTCAGCAATTGCTTTGCATGTGCCTTGCTCAACTGCTCAACCGCCTTGATTTCGAGCACCAGGCAATCTTCGACAAGAATATCGATGCGAAAGGCGACCTCGAAATTGTGGCCTTCAAATTCAATCCCGATCGGCACTTGGCGAGCAACTCGATAGCCAAGTCGCTCAAGGCTGCCAGCCAGCACCGTCTCATAGACATTTTCGAAGAGGCCAGGTCCAAGCTCTCGGTGAATGCGAATGCACTCACCAATTACTGCGGCGCTGAGTTCATCGACCCGGTTCATCCAATCCCCCCTGCGGCCTCTGCTCACTCTGTGCCTCTGCGTGAAACCCTTATAGCTCCTTGGCCAAGGCCTCGATATCCGCCATCGTCACCACGCTTGTCACGCTGACTTCTTCAACGCTGCGCCCAATCATCGGCCCCAGCACTTTGCCGCCAAGCTCGACGAAGCTCTCCACCCCAGCAGCTTGCATCGCGATCACGCTCTCGCGCCAGCGCACGCGGCCGGTGACTTGTTCCACCAACAGCCGACGCACCTCGGCGGGGTCGGTGACGACGGCGGCGGTGACGTTAGCGAACAGGGCGAGCCGCAGCATGCCCGGCGGGGTGCGCTCCAGCGCCTCGGCCATCGCATCGGCGGCGGGCTGCATCAGCGGGCAGTGGAACGGGGCGGAGACGGGCAGCGCCATGCCGCGCTTGATGCCGAAATCCTTGACCATGCCGATCGCGCGCTCGATTGCGCCCGTGTGGCCCGAAAGCACGACTTGCCCCGGATCGTTGTCGTTGGCGACGGTGCACACTTCACCCTGCGCGGCGGCATCCGCCAAAGCCTGCGCCTTGTCGATATCCGCGCCCAGCAGCGCACACATCGCGCCGATGCCCACGGGCACAGCGGCCTGCATTGCTTGCCCGCGCAGCTTGAGCAGGCGCGCGGTGTCGGCGAGGCTGAAAGCCCCTGCAGCGCACAAAGCGGTATATTCGCCAAGGCTGTGTCCGGCGACAAAGTCTGCCTTTTCGGCCAGCACCATGCCGCCTTCTTTCTCCAGCACCCGCAGCACGGCGATGGCATTTGCCATGATCGCCGGCTGGGCATTCTCGGTCAGCGTCAGTGCCTCGTCCGGCCCTTCGCGCATGATTGCCGAAAGCTTCTGCCCCAGCGCGTCATCGACTTCCTCGAACACCTCGCGCGCTGCCGGGCTGGCCTCGGCAAGCTCGACCCCCATGCCGACTTTCTGGCTGCCCTGTCCTGGAAAAACGAATGCACGCATAATGGCCCCCTACCTGTCTCGTGGCGCGGCCCCCTATGGCGGTTAGCCGCGACCGGCAAGCCCAAACGGGACAATCCTGTTGGCCGCGTCGTGGCCAATATCCGCCTCGCCAAGATAAGCGATGCCATGCCGCGCGCACCAGTACCGGGCGATTTCTTCGGCGGTGGAACCAAAAGCCCGGTCGTTTTCAGGCACATCGCTGACCCGGCCAAGCCGCAGCCCGGCGATGCCGCCCAGATGCGCGGTGGCATGAAACAACAGCCGGTCAACGGCATACAAATGCTCAGCCACTTCCTCGACCATGACGACATGGCCGGCGAGCCCCGGCATCAGCGGCGTGCCGCAAAGCATGGCCAGGGTCATCAGGTTGAAGGCTGCCGCCGGGTGCTTGCCTAGCGACGGCTCAAGGCAGGATCGGTCGCCGGTAAAATAGCGCAGCGCCCGCCGCACCGCCTTCTCGCCCCCGTCGCGGCGGATGTCTGCGGGCATCGGGCCGTGGACTGGTCGGCCGATCCCGGCGCGGTAGAGCCCGGCGAGCAGATAGCCGCCGTCGGAATAGCCCAGAAACTGCTTGTCCCGCGCGGCAGGCCCCATATGGCGCACCGCCTCCTCGGCAATCCGGTTCGCGCCATAGCCGCCGCGCGCGAGCCACACCGCATCGAAGCCGGGGTCATTTGCGCATTCGAGCAGCGCGGCGAGGCGCAAGGCGTCCGGCCCGGCGAAATGGCCATCGCTCTGGAAGCATTGCGGGTGGAAGTGGAGCTCAATGTCAGGAAATTCCGCTGCGGCCAGCGCGGTTACGCGCTCGGCATCCTCATGGGTGAAGGGGGCGGACGGGGCGCAAATGGCGATGCGGGGCATGGGGGCGGTGTAACCTTCGTTTGGCGGGAAGGGTAGAAGAAGATTGTTTCGCGCAGAGGTGCAGAGGAAGCAGAGCGCGCAAAGACGATTCAATGTGGCTATGCCGGCTTTCATTCAGGTGGCTTCATATCCTTGAGCTGAGCCTGCGGCGCTTGCCAACTCTGCGGTCTCTGCTTCCTCTGTGCCTCTGCGCGAAATTCTCTCAT
>JANOBA010000162.1:0-7959 GCA_031411415.1 Novosphingobium sp. | reverse complement strand
CTTGCGGTCGTATCCCGAGGCCTTGGCCCCGTTGATTTCGAGGCTGACGTAAGCCTGTTCGCCGACATCGTACAACTCGGGCAGGGCGCCGCCGAACTGCGCGCCGCGGTCGCCGTCATAGCCCTGCAACTGGCCGCTGCGGGCTTCGGCGGCAATCTGCAGGTCGCGGCCTGAAGAATGATCGTGGAGGCCCGCCACCTTCTGGCCGGAGATGAAGGCATAAGCGGAAGCGGCGACCATTGCGCGGGTGTGTGGATTCATCGTGCCACCTGCCATCGCGGCCAAGGAAAAAGCAAGCAGGGATTGGCAACAGGTGCCGTTTGGGCGCTAGGCTATCCGGTCCGCGTAGAGCAGCCGACCGCCCGAGAGGTGCCACAGCGCTTCGTTGAAATCGGCCGGCGACATGGCAAAGCAGCCCTCGCTGCGGCCGATCTTGCCCCAGTGCGCAGCCATGTCAGGATCGACATAGGCCGCCGGGTGCATGACGATGGCGCGGTTCAGCGCGTTGTTGTTGTCGCCGTCCATGCCTTCGAGGCGGATCGAGGTGCCGTATTTGCCCTTGTACCACTCGCAAGTGAGATAGGCCCCGCGCGAGGTTGCCTCCGAGCCCACGGTGTTCGAAAACGATTTGAGCCAGCCATCGTGCTGCGGATCGGAGCCGCGCCCGTGGGCGACGAGGAACGAGCGGATTAGCCCGCTTTCCATGTTGACGAAGTGGAGCCGTGGCAGCGCCGACGAGCGGCCGAAATCGGCAATGCCGACGATATCATTGCGCCATACTTTCGCGCCGGCCCGTGAAAGCTCGCGCCGCGAGGTTTCGGCAAGGCGGCGCTGATAGGCGGGATCATAAACCGCAACAGGCGCGGGGGCAGGCACAAGCGCTTCGGCGGGCGATGCCGGTGCGGGCGTGGAACCGGCAAATGCGCGGTCGAATTCGCTGGTCAGTGAATCTGCGCCCTGCGCAAAGGCGCGGCCAGGAATCGCAAGGATTGCACCCGCAGTCAGACCTTGCCGCAGCAGGTCGCGCCGATTTACCGTCCGATTCACAAGTGCGAACATAGCCCCGGTGGCGCAATTTTGCGAATTTCGCGGTCTAATTTGCGGCCAATTGCCCCGTATCAGAGACATACGGTGTAATTTGCCGCTGCTGCTGCCGGGTTAACCACAAGTCCGCACAGCGCCTTTGCCATGCCGCCGCCACTGGGCTAGGGGCGCGCAATGGACGCCGAAATGGACCGCGAAACCCCTTCTCCTGCCGAGCAAGCCAAACCCGCGCGCAGCCTTGGCCCCTTGCGCATGATCTGGCAGGCGGCGCTTGCCTATCCGGCGCGCATTGCCGTGGCGCTGGCCGCGCTGACGGTGACTGCGGGGGCGACACTGGGCATCCCTTGGGGGTTCAGCAAGATCATCGATCAGGGCTTTGCCCGCGGCAGCGATCCCACCACGATTGAGCACTGGGTCGTGATCCTGCTGGGCATCGTCACGCTGCTGGCGGCGGGCACGGCAGTCCGTTTCTATTCGGTCTCGTGGCTGGGCGAGCGCGTGGTTGCCGATATCCGCCTCGCGGTGCAGGCCAACCTGCTGCGGCTGGCCCCCGGCTTCTTTGAGGAAAACAGCCCCAAGGAAATCTCCAGCCGGATGACCGCCGATACCGCGCTGATCGAACAGGTGGTGGGCACCACCGTCTCGGTCGCGCTGCGCAATCTGATCATGGCAGTGGGCGGGATCGGCTTCCTGTTTGCCCTCGCGCCCAAGCTGACATTTGGGCTGGTGCTGGCGATCCCGCTGATCATTGGCCCAATTGTCTGGTTCAGCAGGCGGCTGCGCAATGTTTCGCGGAGCAGCCAGGACCGTGTGGCTGATATTGGCGCGATGGTTGCCGAAGTGCTTGGCGCGGTGAAAATCGTTCAGGCATTCAACCAGGAGGCGCGCGAGGCGGAGCGCTTTGGCGAGGCGGTGGAGCGCAGCTTCGAGACCGCCAAGCGGCGCATCACCATCCGCGCGGTGATGACCTCGGTGGTCATGCTGCTGATCTTTGGCTCGCTGACTTTCCTGATGCGCGCGGGTGCTCTCGCGGTGGCGAACGGCGCTATTTCGGGCGGCACAATCGCCGCTTTCGTGCTCACCGGCGGGTTGGTTGCGGGCGCATTCGGCTCGCTTACGGAAGTTTATGGCGATCTGGTGCGCGGCGCGGGTGCGGCGAGCCGGCTCAACGAGTTGCTCAACGAAAAGCCCGCGATCCAGCCGCCGGCGCGGCCCATCGCGCTGCCCCAGCCGGGGCGCGGCCAGCTGACTTTCGAGCGAGTAACCTTCCGCTATCCCTCGCGGCCTGAAGTGGCGGCGCTGGCCGACTTTTCGCTGGCCATCGAGCCGGGCGCGACCGTCGCCATCGTCGGGCCTTCGGGCGCGGGCAAATCGACCCTGTTCCAGCTTGCCGAGCGGTTCTGTGATCCGCAGGCCGGCACCATCAAGCTCGACGGCGTGCCGTTGACCGCCGCCGATCCCGCCGACGTGCGCCGCCGCTTCGCGCTGGTGCCGCAGGAAGGCGTGCTGTTCGCCGCCGATGCGCGCGACAACTTGCGCTATGGCAATTGGGCAGCCGACGACGAGGCGATCTGGGCGGCAGCGCGTGCGGCCAATGCCGAAAGCTTCCTGCGCGAGCTGCCGCAAGGCCTCGATACATTCCTGGGCGAAGACGGCGCGCGGCTTTCGGGCGGGCAGCGCCAGCGTATTGCGATTGCACGTGCCTTGCTGCGCGATGCGCCGATCCTGCTGCTGGATGAAGCGACCAGCGCTCTCGATGCCGAAAGTGAGCGACTGGTGCAGGACGCGCTCGACCGGCTGATGGCCAGCCGCACCACGCTGGTCATCGCCCACCGCCTCGCAACGGTGCGCGCGGCAGACCGGATCATCGTGCTCGATAAGGGCCGGATCGTCGAACAGGGCACCCACGATGCGCTCAGCCGCACTGGCGGGCTCTATGCGCGGCTTGCCGCGCTGCAATTCGACGACCGGCCATTGCAGTCTGCCGATTAGACTTCCCAGGTGGTGTGGCGGCATTTATGCTGGAACTTCATGCCGAAATTTTATGGGCGCCGGCCTGCCAAGGCGCGCGCTGCACCAGACAGGATGCAAGAATGCCAACCACCATTTTTCGGCTGATGGCCGCATCGGCACTGCTCGCGCTGAGCACGGCTGCCGCAACTGCTCAATCCTCCGCTCCCCAGCCCGCCAGCGAATGGGGCAGCTTCGGCGTTCAAACGCAAAACATCGATACTGCCACCCGCCCCGGCGACGATTTCGATCGCTACGTAAATGGCAAGTGGCAGGATGCGGCCCAACTGCCGGACGACAAGACGCGGATCAGCCATGCCTCGGACCTGACAGACCTCTCCGAAACGCGGCTGCACGCCATCCTGGAAAGCCTGTCGCAGCGCAAATGGCCTGCCGGATCGCCTGAGGCGCGAATCGCCGCGCTCTATGGGGCGTTCATGGACCAGGCCGGGATCGATGCGCGCGGCATGGCCCCCGCAAAAGTGTACCTCGACCGGATTGCCGCCGTGCGCAGCCGCGACGACCTGCTGTCGCTGTTCGCCGCGCCGGGCATGCCCACGCCGCTCGAAATTGGGGTCAGCGCTGATGCGAAAGACAGCGGGCGCTATGCAGTCTATTATGCGCAAGGCGGCCTCGGCCTGCCCGACCGCGATTATTATCTGGTCGACAGCCCGCGCAATCTCGGCATCCGGGCGAAATATACTGATCTGCTGATCTTCCTGCTCGGCAAGGCCGGCCACGCCGATCCGCGCGCCGGAGCCGCCAGCATCCTTGCGCTTGAAACTCAGCTTGCCCGCGCCACCTGGGACCGCACGTTGAGACGCAACCGCGACCTGACCTACAACAAGCTGACGCTGGACGAGCTGGGCCAGTTGCCCTCGGGGGGCACCGCGCGTGCCTTGCTTGAAAAGTTGGGCGCGGGCGCCGCCGCTGCGGTAATCGTGCCCCATCTGCCGCTGAGCGAAGCGAAACGCGTTGCCGCCGGGCTAACCCCCGAACAGGCCGAAAAGCTCTCGGGCGGGCTGCCCGCCGCTGCAAAGCTGATCGAGGTAGCGCCGCTTGCTGACTGGCAGGCATGGATGACGACGCGCTTCCTCAGCGACAATGCCCCGGTCCTGCCGCAGGATATCGATGCCGCCAACTTCGCGTTCTATGGCACCGTGCTGAGCGGTCAGCTGCAGCTGCGGCCGCGCTGGAAGCGCGGGATCGGCGCTGTCCAGAACCAGATCGGCGAACTGCTGGGGCAGATCTATGCCAAGCGCTATTTCCCGGCGGCCAATCGCCGCGCAATGCAGCAACTGGTGGGCAGCCTGCGCGGCGCCATGGCGGCCAATCTGGCCGAGTTGCAATGGTTGGGCCCGGAAACCCGCCATCAAGCACAGGCCAAGCTGGCCGCCTTCACCACCAAGATCGGCGCGCCGGTGCGCTTCAAGCGCTATGCCGGGCTGGCCATTTCGGCCAGCGATCCCTTGGCCAACGGCATCGAGGCGATCCGCTGGGGAACCGATTTTCAGCTCGCGCGCATCGGCAAGAAGGTTGATCGCAGCGAGTGGTTCATGCTGCCGCAGACGGTCAACGCCTATTATTTCCCGCCCTATAATGAGATCGTCTTTCCTGCTGCCTACCTCCAGCCGCCCTATTTCAACCTGTCGGCCGATCCGGCAGTGAACTACGGTGCGGTCGGCGCGACCATTGGCCACGAAATTGGTCACGGCTTCGACGATCAGGGCTCCAAAGTTGATGCCACAGGCAATCAGCGTGACTGGTGGAAACCCGAAGACCGCGCCGCTTTCGAAGTGCTCACCGGCAAATTGGTCGAGCAATACTCGGCATATTGCCCGTTCGACGCAGCCAGCGCTGGCGGCAAGGCCTGCGTCAACGGCCAACTGACGCTTGGCGAGAACATCGGCGACATCGGCGGACTGTCCATGGCCTACAGGGCCTACCATATGTCGCTAGGCGGCAAGCCCGCACCCGTGATCGATGGCACAAGTGGCGACCAGCGCTTCTTCCTGTCCTATGCGCAGGCATGGCGATCAAAAACGCGCGAGGGGCTCGCCCGGCAATTGTTGTTCGACACCCATGCTCCCGATAAGTATCGGGTCAACGGCGTGGTCCGTAATTTCGACGAATGGTATCAGGCCTTTGGCGTCGAGCCCGGCGACAAGCTCTACCTGCCGCCCGAGCAGCGTGTGCGCATCTGGTGAATTTACGTCACTCCTCCCCGGCGGGGAGGGCCCCACCTCAAGCCTCCCCGCCGGGGAGGGGCTTTCCCCTGGGCTTGACTTGCCCCCTGCGTGCTTCAACTAAGTCCGCCCATGACACTGACACTCACCGCCATCCTGCTCGGCATTGTCGAGGGGCTGACCGAATTCATCCCGGTCTCCTCGACCGGCCATCTGATCCTCGCTTCCGAAATCTTCGGTTATGATGCGGAGCAGTGGAAGGTGTTCAACGTCGTCATCCAGCTGGGGGCGATCCTGGCGGTAGTGGTGCAATACTGGCGCACCTTCTGGGCAGTGGGCCTGGGCCTGCTCAAGCTGGCCCCGCAAAGCATCGCCTTTGTCCGCAATCTCCTGCTGGGTTTTTTGCCTTCGGCGGTGCTCGGCCTCGCGCTGAAGGACTATATCGACATCATGCTCGGCAGCCCGCTGGTGGTCGCCTGGGCATTGCTGGTGGGCGGCATTGCCATTCTGGCTGTCGAAAAAGTGGCAAAGCCCGGCCCCAAGTCGGGCGTGGCGCAACTGCCCGCGCGGCAGGCGCTGGGGGTCGGCGTGCTGCAATGCCTCGCCATGATTCCGGGCGTCAGCCGCTCAGGCGCGACAATCATGGGCGCGCTCGCCATGGGCATCGAACGGCGCACGGCTGCGGAATTCAGCTTCTTCCTCGCCGTGCCGACAATGATGGGGGCGACCGCGCTGGAGCTGTGGGACAGCCGCGAGGCGCTCGCCGCCGGCTTGGGCCCGGTCGGCTGGAGCGAGATCGCGATTGGCTTTGCCGTTTCCTTTGTCGTCGCGCTGGTGGTGATCAAGGCCTTTGTCGCCTATGTCAGCCGGGCTGGCTTTTCGCCGTTCGCCTGGTATCGGATCGCGGCCGGCATTCTTGCGATTGGTTTGCTGACTCTGTATCCTTGACTTTGGCGGGCCAACCGGCCAATGGCGCGGCTTCACCGGGCGGCGCGCTGAATGCGCCGCTCGTTTCCGTTTTTACAGTCTTCAGGAATGCGTCATGGCGAAGCCCGCAACCGTCAAGATCCGTCTGGTCTCAACCGCCGACACCGGATTCTTCTATGTCACCAAGAAGAACCCGCGCAACACGACCGAGAAAATGAGCTTCCGCAAGTACGATCCGGTCGTGCGTAAGCACGTCGAGTTCAAGGAAGCCAAAATCAAGTGAGGTTCATGGCGTATTCAATGCCGGCAGCCTAAGGGCCAAGGCATGAAACGCTTTAGCTCGCTTTGGTTCAAGCTCACCGGCGCCGCTGCGCTCGCCGCGTCCAGCCTCCTCGCCGCTCCAGCCTTGCTGCCGGTCTCGGCACAAGCTCCGGCACCTGCACCGGCCCCCGCCGCCCAGCTGACTGAAGCCGTCGCGGCGCTGCGCGGTATCAACACGCTGCGCGCCGATTTCATCCAGACCGACCGCAATGGTCAGCGCTCCACTGGCGTGCTCACACTGAAGCAGCCGGGGCGCATCCGCTTCCAGTATTCGCCGGGCATTCCGCTGCTGATCGTCTCCGATGGCCGCGCGCTGACCCTGATCGATTATGAAGTGCGCCAGGTGCAGCGCTGGCCGATTGGCAACAGCCCGCTGGGCGCGCTGCTCGATCCAACCCGCGATGTCGCGCGCTTTGGCCGGCTCCAGCCAACCGCCGATGCAAACGTCGTCAGCATCGAAGTGCGCGATCGCGGCCATCCGGAATACGGCGTGATCACGCTGATCTTCGTGCGCAAGGCCGGCGCGCCGGGCGGGCTGGAACTGACCAGCTGGGTCGCACTCGATTCGCAGAACAAGCGCACGACGATTCGTCTGGCGAATCACCGGTATGGCATTGTGGTTCCCGACAGCGCATTCCGGTGGAACGATCCGCGCCCGCAAAATCGCCGCTGAAGTGATTTCGAGCCAGATGGAATTATCTGGCGACTCGGAAATCACGGCAAGACAACAACGTTGGAGCACTGGCTTGGATGCAATACACTCGTCGCCAGCCATAACCGCATCACCGCGCTTTGTGCGCGACCTGCGACAAAGTGCTACATTTTCCGCCGTCCGTTCACTTGGCAGCAAGCCAAAACACCCTACATTGTAATTCGACAAGGCGGTCTTGAGGCGGGTTTCCCCCCTGTTGCCCGCGCCTCCTGGTGGGCCGCCAAGTCGACGCGTGACGAACGCACAAGGAACCCTCGTCCCCATGCCCCCGGGACGAGGGTTTTTTTGTGGGTGGGATCGGGCTAGGGCAAGCCAATGGTCACAATCGCTACATGGAACATCAACTCCGTCCGCCTGCGCATGCCGCAAGTCGAGCGCTTCCTCATCGAACATGCGCCCGATGTGCTGTGCCTGCAGGAGATCAAATGCCTCGCCGAACTGTTCCCGCACGAGGCCTTTGAAAAGCTCGGCTATGTCCACCGCGCGGTGCATGGCCAGAAGGGCTATCACGGCGTCGCCACGGTCAGCCGCATCCCCTTTCGCGAGCATTCCCGGCATGACTGGCAAGCGAACGGCGAGGCGCGCCATGTCGGGGTGGAGCTGGCGGGCTCTGGCTTGCTCATCGAAAACGTCTATATCCCCGCCGGCGGCGACATTGCCGACCGCGAGGTAAACCCAAAATTCGGCCAGAAGCTCGATTTCTTCGAACGGATGACCCGCTGGTCCGATACCATTGACCGGCCAACCTTGTTGCTCGGC
>JANOBA010000161.1:0-6649 GCA_031411415.1 Novosphingobium sp. | reverse complement strand
GACCAAGTCCGGTCCGCCAGTGCGACGGCGCGCTTGGAGAATAAACAATGACATCGCGCATGCTGATCGATGCGCGCCACTCGGAAGAAACCCGGGTGGCGGTGCTCAAGGGCAACCGTATTGAGGAATTCGACTTTGAATCTGCCGAACACAAGCAGATCAAGGGCAATATCTATCTGGCCAAGGTAACTCGGGTCGAACCGTCGCTGCAGGCGGCCTTCGTCGACTTCGGCGGCAATCGCCACGGCTTTCTTGCCTTCAGCGAAATTCATCCGGACTATTATCAGATTCCGAAGGATGACCGCGACCGGCTGCTCGCCGAAGAAGCGGCACATGCCGAAGAAGAAGCCGCGCTGCGCGCTGCCGAAGATGCCGATGACTACGGCGAGAGTGCGCTCGACCGCATCGAGGACGACGATCTCAGCGACGACATGGGCGGCGGGTTCACCGAAGTCGATGGGGACGATGATGTCGCGACGATCGAGGGCGGCCATGTCGAGGACGACTTCGAAAACGAGAACGAGGAAGAGGAAGAGGAAGCCAGCGGCCGCGATGAAGATAATTCAGCAGATGATGAATCGTCAGATGGTGAAGATCGCCCCCGCCGCGGTCGCCGCCAGCAGGGCCGTGGACGCTCAAAGGAAGCTGACGATCTGCGCGCCAAGCGCATGGCGCTGCGCCGCCGTTACAAGATTCAGGACGTAATCCACCGGCGGCAGGTTCTGCTGGTCCAAGTGGTCAAGGAAGAACGCGGCAACAAGGGCGCTGCGCTGACAAGCTACCTTAGCCTCGCTGGCCGCTATTGCGTGCTCATGCCCAATTCCAGCCATGGCGGCGGCATCAGCCGCAAGATCAATTCGGCAACTGATCGCAAGCGGCTCAAGGGTATTATCGCCGAAATGAGCCTGCCCAAGTCGATGGGCTGCATTGTCCGCACTGCCGGGCTCCAGCGCACCAAGACCGAAATCAAGCGCGATTTCGACTATCTGGCACGGCTGTGGGACGGCATTCGTGAAAATACGCTGAAAAGCTCGGCCCCCGCGCTGATCCATTCCGACAGCGATCTGATCAAGCGCGCGATCCGCGACATTTATAACAAGGACATCGAGGACGTCGTCGTCGAGGGTGAAGCCGGCTACCGCGCCGCACGCGACTTCATGAAGCTGCTGATGCCCAGCCACGTCAAGCGGGTGAAGGCCTATTCCGATCCGGTCCCGCTGTTCCAGCGCCATGGCGCCGAAGACCAGCTGAGCGCGATGTACGATCCGTTCGTCCAGCTGAAGTCGGGCGGCTATATCGTCATCAACCCGACCGAGGCGCTGGTCTCGATCGATATCAACTCGGGCCGATCCACCAAGGAATACGGTATCGAGGCAACCGCGCTCAACACCAACCTTGAAGCCGCGCGCGAGATTGCCCGCCAGCTACGCCTGCGCGACATGGCCGGGCTGGTCGTGATCGATTTCATCGACATGGAATACTCGTCCAACATCCGCAAGGTTGAGAAGACGATGAAGGACGCGCTCAAGAACGACCGCGCGCGCATTCAGGTCGGCCGCATTTCAAGCTTCGGCCTGATGGAAATGAGCCGCCAGCGCCTGCGCACCGGTGTCCTTGAAGCGACGACCCGGACCTGCCCGCATTGCGATGGCACCGGTCTTGTGCGCACAGCCAGCTCGTCGGCGCTTTCCGCGCTGCGGCTGATCGAAGACGAAGCGGCGCGCGGCAAAGGCAGCACGATCTCGCTGTTCGCCAGCCAGGAAGCCACGATCTACCTGCTGAATACCAAGCGCACAGATCTCGCCGAAATTGAATCGCTCTATGGCGTCCATGTCGAGGTCTTGCCGGAAGGCGAGAACGAAGGCGCCAAGATGCGCGTTGCTTCATCGGGCCCACGCAACGAATTCGTGCCCCGCTTCGGACCGATCGTGCTCGAAGACGATGGCGACGAGCCGGACTTCGAGGAAGAGATCGAAGAAGAAGTAGAGATCGAGGAAGAGCGGCAGCCACGCGGCGACGATGAAGGCGCGCGCGGGCGTCGCGGCCGCAGAGGTCGTGGCCGCAACCGCCGCGATGATCGCCCGGCCGACGATAGCGGCGCAACCGAAAGCCATGAAGGCGACGAGGCCAGCGAAGCAGAGGTCAGTGACGACCAGAGCGACGATGGCGAACGCGCACCCCGCAACGACGAGACCGGCGAAGATGGCGAAGGCCCGCGCAAGCGCCGCCGCCGTGGCCGTCGCCGTCGTGGTGGCCGTGGCCGCGACGAAGGTGATGCCGCGCAGGATCAGGAAAATGGCGAAGACGTTGGCGATGAAGATGGCGATGCTATAGGCGCCGATGATCAGACGCCTGTCGAAGCAGAAGCCCCTGCTGAGGCGGCACCGAAGAAGCGTAGCAGGCGCAAGCCGACTGCCGCGACCGAAGTGGTTGCCGAACCCGCTCCCGAAGCAGAAGCTGCCCCGGTTGAGGCCGAAGCACCCACCGAAGCCGCTGCCCCGGCAGCAGAAGAAGCGCCGCCCGCCAAGCCGAAACGCAGCCGGCGCAAGGTTGCAGACGCTCCGGCAGAAGTCAGCGCAGCGGAACCTGAAGCCCCTGCCCCGGCCCCGGCAGCCGAAGAAGCGCCGCCCGCCAAGCCGGCTCGCGCGCGCCGCAAGAAGGCTACCGACGATAGCGGCGACTCCGTTTCCGTTCCTGCCGAAGACGTCTCTGGCCGCGCGGCCGAGGAAGTCGATGGCGATGGCAATGGCGGCGATGACGGCACCCCGCGCCGGGGTGGCTGGTGGCAGCGCACGTTTGGTACCTGAGCAACGGGCGCCACCTGAGCAATCAAGCGGCACCTGATTAATATGGCACAGGGCCCTCCAGGGCGTTGACGGATGGGGCATGACGCAGGCAATCTTGCATCATGCCCCAATCGCCAATCCAGCCTGATCCCCCAGCCCGCATGCCGCAAGTTGGCCCGGATAGCTTCGACGCCGAAGTGCAGACCTTTTTCGGCCAATGGACCGGCGGCATCTTCAAGGATGCCGACAAGAATCCGGTCTTGCGTACATTCGCCAACCACCCCGCGCTGGCGAACGCTTTCTCGCCACTCAACGTTCATCTGCTCAGCGCCAACACGCTGCCGGTCAAGCTGCGCCAGATCGCGATCATGCGCACCGCCTGGATCACCAAAGCTGTCTACATGTGGTCCAGCCATCTTCAGACCAGCATCAACTGCGGCCTTTCGCCTGACATGTATGGCCCCATCCAGTGCGGCGCAGACGATCCCTATTTCACGCCGTTTGAGAGCCTTGTGATCCGCGCGACCGAGGAGCTGGTGCATGACCGCAAGCTCAGCGACGCCAGCTGGCAAGGGCTCTCTGCTGAGTGGGACGAGCGCCAGATGCTCGATTTCATGTTCACCGTCGGCTGCTATGCGATGATCGCAGGCGTTATGCGATCCACAGGGGCCGAGCGATTGCCTGACCTGTTGGCGCTGGCTGAGAAATACGGCGCGCCGGAAGGTTAGACCGCCCTCACATTCACCGGAATTCCTGAAAAACGCGGCATGAAGTTTATCGGCTGGAGGTCTTCGCTAAGCGAAGTCAGCTGGCCGACATTGGACCCGCCGTCCGCCCAAACATCACCGCTTGAAACGAGCGGGCCAAACATGTGCGTCATCGAAACCACTCCGCGCCGCAGCCGGTCTTCGCCGCGCGCAATGATGCGCAACGCGCCGTGCGGCGCAGCAATTTCAATTTCGCTGCCCTCGCCAATGCCGGCCTGCGCCATGTCGCCGGGGTTCATGTAAGCATAGTTGACCGGATAACGCCGCCGCGTCTCGCGGCTGTCGCGGTAGGCGCTGTTGATCGCGTGGAGAATGCGCCTGCAGGTGAGCCGGAAAGCGAAACCTTGCTCCAGCTCCTGCCCGGCGAGCGCCGCAAGTTCCGCCGCGACATCGCCCGGGCAAAGCTCAAGGCGGCCACCCTCCCCCGGTGGAGACAGCACTTGCCGCTCTGCATCCGCCCGACGTACGCCGCCTGCGCTAGCCCTGATTTCATCAAATGGCACCGCGCTGTCCTTGGCCAGAAAGCGGAACAGCGCCTCTGGATCAGGCTTTTCGATTGCACTCAGCGGCAAGCCTTCGGGAATGGACTTGTAGTCCAGCCCATAGTTCCAGAACTTGAATGTAAGCGGAACACCCATTCGCGCGGCAAGCCCCCAGAACACCTCCCAGTCGTGGATCACGCCCTCAGGCGGCTGCACCACGGCCTCGGTATATTGGACGAAGGCCTCGGGAAACATGCCATCGCCCGAAGTGCTCAGCTCAGGCCGCTCAAAGGGTTGACTGGTGGCGAAGACATAGTGCGACAGCTTGCCGGTCTCGTTCATCCGGCAATCGAGCGATACCAGCAGATCGAGATGCTCGAAAGCGGCCAGCGCGACATGCGGATCGCCCAACGCGCGCAGCGGATCACCGCCGAAGCAGATCAGGGCGCGGATCCGGTCCGGGCTGTCCACCATGATCTCGCCTGGCAGCAGCGCAGTGGGAAATTCACCCACGAGCGCGCCGGTGTCCTCGCTCAGGCATTTTGGCTCCCGCAAATAACTGCGGGTCGGCGAGACTGCCATTTCAAAGGTATCCTTGACCCGCAAAGTGCCGGGATTGCGAACCAGATGGCCTGCGCAGCGATAGCCGCCGGCGAGCGCATTGACTGTCTCGATCATATGATCGGCAAGGTTGGAATTGGCCGACATCGACGGACCAGTACCGCTGCCGGCAACCGGCCGCCGGGCGGCCCCAAACCATGCGGCAGCCTGCTCGATCTGCTCCACCGGCACATCGGCGCGTGCGGCGGCCAGCTGCGGCGTGAATGGTGCAAGGGCAGCTCGCAGTTCCTCCAACTGGACAAGCCAGCGCGCGGCGAATGCGGCATCGTAAGTGCCGTCTCGCAGCATGATGTGGGCGATGGCGGCGAAAATTTCCGCGTCATGCCCCGGCAATGGCTGGATCAGCAGATCGGCATAGCGCGCGGTCTCTGTGCGGCGCGGATCGACGATTATCACTTTGCAACCGCGCGCCCTGGCGGCTTCAAACGCCCGCGCCGGCGCGACGGTTTCCGCCACGGCGAAAGGCACGCCCTGGTGGCTGACGAGCGGATTGCCGCCCGCCAGCAAGATCACATCGGCATCGCGCATCTGATGCTTGCCGCTGGCGAAAGTGCCCATCCGGGCCATGGTCACCCATTTGGCCGACTGGTCGATGGTCATCGAAGAGAAGAAGTTGGGCGTGCCGATTTCGGCAGCGAGAGCCCGCTCCAGCAGATTGCCCAGTACGCTGCGATAGGCGCCGGTGCCGTGGTAGAAGGCAATCGCGCGCGGGCCATGCTCGGCCAATATTGCCGCCAGCCTGCCGCCCACTTCATCGAGCGCCACTTCTGCCGCGATCGGAACATGGCTTCCATCGACAGCGCGCCTGAGACTGGCCGTCAGCCGCGCCTCCATCCCGTTATGCAGTTCGACGGCCGCCAGACCCTTGGGGCACATATAGCCACCATAGGGCGACACGCTGCCATCAGGCCGGGCGCGCAGCATACGGCCCGCCTCGACGTCGATTTCCATCGCGCACTGCGCCCCGCAATTACGGCAGAAGGTTTTGACAGTTTCGCTCATTGCCGCAAGGGTCGAATCGGCGGCGATCAGTTTGTCAATGCTGTGATTTAATCCGCTTGGTATTATCCCCGGATACTTACTAGTATCCACAGAGTTATGCCGATTCGCAAATGCGAGCGTGCAGGGGGAAGCCTGAAATGGGTATCGAGCAACGAATTCTCGGGAAGGCCAAACCTGCCACCTCCGCGCTTGAACCGGTCTGGGATCTGGGCGGCGAGCACCCTTCGGTGGTTGTGCGCGATGTGGCCTCGCGCCCGCGTGCTTCTGGCCACCTGATTGTTTTTGCGAACGAAAAAGGCGGTGTTGGCAAGTCAACTTTGGCCTTCCACACGGCGGTTGCGCTGGCCGACGCAGGAAAGAAGGTAGCCTGCATCGATCTGGACTACGCACAGGCCACGCTCAGCCGCGCGCTGACCAACCGTGAGGCGACCTGCCGACTGCTCAAGACCTGGCTGCCTATGCCCCGCCACACCGCATTGGCGCAGCCGAGCGGCGCCTATCTCAGTCAGGAAATTGCCCGCATCGGCTCGGACTGCGACTTCATCCTGATCGACGCCGCCGGCAGTGATTCCCCTCTCATTCGCCGCGCCATCGCCATGGCCGACACGCTGGTCACCCCGGTCAGTTGTTCATTCGCCGATCTCGACGTTCTCGGCCAGTTCGCTGCCCATACCCAGCGGCTCACCCGGCTGGGCCACTTCACCCGGCTGGTGCAGGCGCTCAACGGTGCCCGGCAGGACATGGGCCTACCCGCGCCGGACTGGATCGTCCTGCCCAACCGTAGCCGTCCGGCAAGCAGCAACAACGAAATTGCTGCACGAAATGCACTTAGCCGACTGGCCAAGAAAGCGGGTTTCCGGCTGGGCGAAGGGCTGGGAGACCGCGTGGCCTACCGTGAGTTGTTCCTGTTCGGCCTTACCCACATCGATCTCAAGCGCATACCCAACCTCGCCAAGGTCAAGGTCTATGCGCGCCGCGAGATCGAGCAGTT
>JANOBA010000160.1:0-6257 GCA_031411415.1 Novosphingobium sp. | reverse complement strand
CTGGCCGCGCCGGAAAACCGCGTGGATCGCTATGGGCGCTATCCCTAGTCGTATGAGCCGCTGGGGCTAAGCCGGGAATGGGTGGAAGGCCTGTTTGCGGATTACTCAACGCGTTTTGGACTGGATTGATCAGTCCCCGCTCATGGTGAGGAGGGACTGAGCTTGTCGAAGGCCCGTCTCGAACCACCCCGCCGGAAGGCCCTTCGAGACGCGTCTTCGACAAGCTCAGCCGCTCCTCAGGATGAGCGGTATTGTTGCGATTTGTAATACTACGATCGGCAGGAAAGAATTATGCCCACAAACCCGCCCACTACCAACCCTTTGGCCACCGCCGCCCAGCGCCGCATCGAGGACAAGGCCATGGCCCTGCTCGCCCGGCCCGAGATGGAACGGGTGCGCCAGATCGTCACGCTGCTGTGGCGCAATGCCACGGCCTGGCCATCGCAAGATCAGGCGGACCGGTTCGAGCCGATGATTGACGAATACCTGTTCCACCACGCGATGCGCGCCGCCAACGGCGATGCCAATCATTCCGAAGTCAGCCGCTTCATGGCCCCGCCGCACCGCTGGTTTGGCCGCGATGTGCCCGGATCGCGCTGGGCGGGCGACAGCCCCGATTTCATCTACCGCACGATCCCCATCGCCCACGGCGGGCGCTATGAAATCATGGGCCGGCAAAGCTGCAAGGTGGCGCCCACGGTCAACTATTCGCTGATGGACAACAATGCGGCCGCGCCCGTGACGCAAGCCATCCTCGACAGTCTCGATATGGAATTTACCGGCGACGGCAGCTTCATCATCACGGTCGATGGCTCCCCCGCCGATGGCCGGAAGAACCACCTCCAGACCAAGCCCGGCGCTGATTTCATCATGGTGCGCGATGCCATTGGCGACTGGCAGGCGCAGTCTGCCAATGCGCTCGAAGTCCAGCGGATGAACCCCGTTGCCGGGCCGAAAAGTGACGAAGCCATGGCGAGCCATCTGGCCAAAATCGCAGTCGATGGCGTCTATTACTCATTCTACATCACCCAATCCGGCAATGGCACCGCCCCCAACCAGCCGCGCCCGCCGATGTCTGCCGGGGCCTTCGGCGGCATGCCAACGCAGTGGGGCACCAAGGCCAATCTTGCGCTGGAAGAGGACGAGGCGCTGATCGTACGGTCCAATGCGGCGGGCGCGCAGTTCCGCAACCTGATGCTGACCGATGCCTTCCACCTTTCAATCGAATACTGGAAACGTAGTTCCAGCCTCAACATGGATCAGATGGCAGCGGACGCGGATGGCGACTTCACTTTCGTTGTCGCCCACCGCGATCCCGGCATCCACAACTGGCTCGACACCGGCGGCCTGCGCCGCATGCAGTTCGGCCAGCGCTGGCAGGCGTTTGTGCGCAGCGAGGCGCACCCTGACCCCTGGATGACCGCGCGGCTGGTGAAGTTCGCCGCGTTGGACAAGGAATTGCCGGCGGGAGTGGTCCGGATCGACGCCATCGGCCGCCACGAACAGCTCACCGCGCGCGAGGCGGGCTATGCCCGGCGGTTCAGCACCGACTGACCCTGCTGCCCCGCAATTTGACTTGCCGCTGTCATCATTGCCCAGCACAGTGCAGGCCATGAAAATCAGAATTGCAACCGCCTGCCTGCTCACCGCGCTGCTCAGCGCCTGCGCCACCCCGCAAGGCATGGCGAGCGGCCCGGTCACTGTGGGTATCGCCGCGTTCAACGATTTTCACGGCGCGCTGGAGCCGCCGAAGCAGGCCGTGCCATCGCCCGATGGCAAGGGCGGAATTGTCGTCGTGCCGGCAGGCGGGGTGGCGTGGCTCGCCAGCGTGATCGATTCCGTGCGCGCGAAATATCCCAACCACCTGACCGTCTCGGCCGGCGACCTGATCGGCGGAAGTTCGGTCACCTCGTCGCTGTTCCTGGACGAGCCGACCATCACCGCGATGAACATGATCGGGCTCGATTTCAACGCGGTGGGCAATCACGAATTCGATTCCGGCATCGAGGAATTGCTGCGCAAGCAGACCGGCGGCTGCGCCCAGCATACCTCGCGCAAGCCCTGCCAGGTCGAACCGTTCAAGGGCGCGCGGTTTGGCTTTCTGGCCGGCAACACCTTGCGCCCCGATGGCTCCACGCTGTTTCCGGCGACCGCGATGCGCAGCTTTGGCAGCGGGCGGGCGCGAGTTAAAGTCGGCCTCATCGGCCTGACCCTCAAGGCCACAGACGGGCTGATCCCAACCGATGTCGCCGCGCAAGTGCGGTTTCTGGATGAGGCAGCCACTGCCAATGCGGCGGCCGCGCGGCTGCGGGCCGAGGGTGCGGGCGCAGTGATCCTGCTGCTGCATCAGGGCGGCTACACCGGCGGCGAGCCCGATTCCAATGCCTGCGAAGGCCTGAGGAACAACATCCCGCAAATCCTTGACCGGCTCGATACCAGCATTGATGTGGTCGTCTCGGGCCACACACATTGGGCCTATGTCTGCGACTATGCGAAGTATAATCCCGCCAAGCCGTTCCTGCTGACCAGCACCGGGCTGTGGGGCAAATTGGTAACGGACATCACCTTGCAGATCGACCCCGCCACCCGACGAGTCGTCTCGAAGCAGGCGCACAACATCATTGTGCAATCGCCCGGCTATCGCGCCTCGACGTCGCAGATCGAGCCGACTGACATATATCCCAAATTCGATCCTCGCGCTGATGTGGCGGCTTATGTGGCGCGTTATTCCGCTGCTGCCGCCGCCTATGCCCAGCGCAAGGTCGGCACTCTTGCTGGCCCGCTCGAACGGCTGGAAGGTCCGATGTCGAATACCGGCGGGCCGCTGGGCAATTTGATTGCCGATGCGCAGCTGGCGGCGACAACGGGGGCGGGCGCGCAAATCGCCTTCATGAACCCCTTTGGCATCCGCCGCTCGCTGAACCCCGCGCCCGATGGCAGCGTCACGTTCGGCGACATCTATCAGGTCCAGCCGTTCAACAACGAACTGGTGACGCTGACGCTGAACGGCGCCCAGATCAAGGCGGTGCTGGAACAGGGCTTCGATACCGATGGCCCCGAGCAGGTGCTCACCCCGTCAAGCGGCTTCACCTTCAACTATGACCGCAGCCGGCCGATTGGCAGCCGCATCTCGGGCATGGCGCTGAACGGCACCCCGATTGACCCGGCGCGCGATTACCGGGTGACTGTCTCCATGTTCCTCGCAAATGGCGGCGACAGCTTCGATGGCTTCGAAGCCGGCCGCAACCGGACTATTGGTAAGCTGGACATCATGGCGCTGGAAGCCTGGCTTCAGGCCGTGCCGCCGCGCGCCGCCCCGCCCGAGCCGCGCCACACCGATTTGCGGCCGGAGCTCAACCCGAACTTTCGCCCGAACCCGCCGGGGCAGAAGTATCGTTAGGGCAGAATACGATATATCAGCAGCCATTCCAGCCTCTCCCCGGTGGGGAGAGGTAGCGCAGCTTGCCCCTTCAGGGGCTAGCGCAGCTGGGAGTGGGGGTTCGGCATCGCGAGCGCACACTCCCCTCTCCAACTCCGGCTAGGCAGCAAGGGCTGCCAAGCCTGCGTAACCTCTCCCCACTGGGAGAGGATGAAGGCCACCACTTTCATTCAATCCGCGTCAAACGCCGCCCACTTGGGATGCCCCGGCATCACCGCGCGATAGAACTCCGCGATCCGCTCCATATCGGCGGCAAAATCACCGCTGGGCATGATTGCCGGCCCCAGCCCGCCGCTCATGTTTTTGTTATCAACCCAGGCCAGCACCAGCGGAACCTGGGCTACGTTGGCGATGTGCCAGAAGCCCGAGCGCCACTTGCCGACATGGCTGCGGGTGCCTTCGGGCGCGATGACCAGCGCGAACTCATCATGGCTTGCAAATTCCGCGACCATCGCCTCGGCATAGTTGCCGCGCTTGCTGCGATCCACCGGCACCCCGCCCATGTCGAACATGAAGCGGCGCAGCGGCCAGCGAAACAGGCTCGCCTTGCCCATGAAGCGCGGGCTTATGCCGAAGTGGTGGGTGGTACCCAGGAAGAAGACGAAGTCCCAGTTCGAGGTGTGCGGCGCGCCGATGATGACATAGCGTTTGGCATCCGGCTTGCCGCCTTCCAGCCGCCAGCCCCGCAGCCGGAACAGCCAGAGAATGAAACTGCGCACCACCCGCGAGGCCAGACTGGGCGCATATGCCGCCACGGCTAAAACCCGGCCCCGTCAGGCCATGTCGGCGCGGCGAGGCCCATGACCTTGAATAACAGCCCCATCTGCCCCTCGCCGATCAGCCGGTCTTTCGCGGCATGGATTGCAGCGGCGTGTTCGGGCGCGAAAGCGGCGAGGCTTTCCGCGCGGGTCTCGATCCCCAACTCCCGCAGCCAGCGGCCTTGCGGCACCGTGCCGAGCCACTTCACCCCGCGCGACTGCGCGATCATCGCCAGTGTGGCGAAATCGACATGGGCGGTGAGGTCCGCCTCGCCCGGCAGGATGAAGGGATCGACCATGCGGTGTTCACGCACCGCCTGAAGCGTGGAGCCATCGCGCAACGCATCATGGCCATAATCAATCAACAAGGCCGCGCCGCCCTGTTCGCGCAGCCGCCCGGCGATCTCATATACCACTGCCGCCGCGCCCGGGCAGGTCTCGATGATCGTGCCGTCCGGCGCCTGCCGCCGCGCCTCGGGCAAGGCAGCGTCCATCGGCTGGGTGCCGGCGATGGGAATGAAGCGGTCGCCCTGCATTGCCACCATCCGTTCACGCCAGCCATCGGCGGTTTTGACCAGCTGGCGCACCGGCAGCGCATCGAGGAATTCGTTGCCGACGATCAGCACCGGGCCATACATCGGCACGCTGGACAGATCGTCATGGAACTGGGCGCTGGGCACGGCGGCAAGCTGAATGTCGCGCAGCTCCAGCGAGCCTTCGACGAGATGCACCGACGGGGTCAGGCCATAGCGCTTTGCCGCCGCCAGCGCGTCTCGTGCCAGAGTTCCCCTGCCAGGGCCCAGCTCGACATAGTGCACCGGCATTTCGCGGCCGGCGCGGATCCACATGTCGGCCAGCCACAGCCCGATCAGCTCGCCGAACATCTGGCTGATTTCCGGCGCGGTGATGAAATCGCCGCCCGCGCCCAAGGGATCGCGGCTGGCATAATAGCGCGCGTTGCTCTCGCCCATGTAGTGCATCAGGCTGATCGGGCCGGTGTTGGCGATCAGCCTGGCGAAAATCACCGCCAGCGTTTCTGCCCGCGCTTCATGAGGTGATGCCCCGTGCATTATGCGGCAAGGGCGGGCTTGCGAAGGCCGCGAATGGCGAAGAACAAGCCCACGGCGATGAGCGGCAGAGTGAGCCACTGGCCCATCGACAGCCCGGTGCGCTCGGCAAATTCGTGGAGTTGCGCGTCAGGCTCGCGGAAAAATTCGCCGATGAAACGCGCGGTGCCCATCAGGGCCGCGAAAATGCCAACCAGCAAGCCGGGGCGAAACCGCGCGCGGGTCTTCCAGAACAGCAGCAGCATTATAACCAGCATCAGCGCGCCTTCCATAGCCGCTTGATAGAGCTGGCTGGGATGGCGCGCCAGCGGGCCACCATCGGGGAATACCATTGCCCAGCGGACGCCTTCGCCCGCAACCCTGCCCCACAGCTCGCCGTTGACGAAATTGGCGAGCCGCCCCAGCAGCATGCCCATCGGCACGGCAACGCAAATATAGTCGCAAACCCGCAGGAAGCTGAGCTTGGCCCGCCAGGCCACCCAGGCCAGCGCAATCACCACGCCGATCAGCCCGCCATGAAAGCTCATCCCGCCGTTCCACAGCTTGAGCAATTCGAGCGGCTGCGCCCACAGGGCCGGCTGATAGAACGTGGCATAGCCCAGCCTTCCGCCCAGGATCACGCCAAGTGTGCAGAAGAAAAACAGGTCATCGACATGGCGCTGCGCCAGCGGCGAGCCCGAGGTCTTGATGGCGCGCATCGTGTGCCAATAGGCAAAGATGATCCCCGCCAGATAGGCGAGGCTATACCAGCGCAAGGTGAAGAAGCCGAGCTCGATGCCGCGCGTCAGCCCGAAATCGAGCCAATTGAGCGGTTCGCCCGCCGCAGCCAATAGTGACAGCACTGATTCTACCCCTTACACCTTGCCTCCGTCGCTGCGGAGCCCAAGGCTCGCTTGTGGCACATGGGAACGAGGGATGTCATCCGGCTTGTCGCCACCTTGGCGACTTGGCCGGGGAAATCCGCGAAAGGCGCGTGCGAATATGGCCAATGAT